>DDPD01000084.1 GCA_002342025.1 Moraxellaceae bacterium UBA2477
AACACCATGATCAGGCAGATGGCGACCGTGCCGGCATTTAGCCAAACGTAGGCCTCACCGGATTTGAAATATTCACGTGCTTTCATGAGTCAATCCACTTCCCTTACAGAGAGCCGTATTTTTTACGCAGGCGGTTACGCACCACTTCTGCTGCGGTATTCAACACGAAGGTCAGCACAAACAGTACGAAGGCCGACAAGAACAAGACGCGGAAGTGCGTAGATGCCACCTCAGCCTCGCCCATTTCAACGGCCACGTTCGCCGACAGCGTGCGCATGCCTTCGAAGATGTTCCAATCCATGACAGCCGTATTACCCGTGGCCATGAGCACAATCATGGTTTCACCAATGGCGCGACCAAAACCGATCATGACCGCCGAGAAAATACCCGGCGACGCTGTTGGAAGTACAACGCGCGTTAGGGTTTGCCACTGCGTAGCGCCCAGCGCCAAGGAGCCATTCGTCAGATGACGAGGCACCGCGAACAGCGCGTCTTCGGCAATGGAGTAGATGCTAGGAATCACCGCAAAGCCCATGGCCAAGCCCACAATCAGGGCATTGCGCTGGTCGAAGTTCAGACCAGTTTCAGACTCCAACCAGAGGCGAACATCGCCACCGAAGAAGGCCACTTCAACGGGCTTGGACATAGCAAACGAGAACCAGCCAATCAGCAGAATCGGCACGATCAGCAGGATGGGCGTCCAGCCTTCGCTAAACAGGCGCTTTTCTTGCGGCAGTCGCGACCAGAGCATGCCGAATAACAAGATGCCCAGCGGGGTCAGAATTAAGAGGCTGAAAATACCAGGCAAGTTAGCTTCGATAGTGGGTGCTAACCACAAGCCCGCTAAGAAGCCCAAAATAACCGTCGGCAGCGCGCCCATCAGCTCAATGGTTGGCTTCACTTTGCGGCGCAGCGCAGGTGCCATGAACATGGAGGTGTACATCGCACCAAAAATCGCCAACGGAGCCGCCAAGACCATGGCGTAGAACGCGGCCTTGAAGGTACCAAAGGTCAGCGGCATTAAGGACAGCTTGCCTTCGAAATCAATGTTGCCGGAAGACGATTGCCACGTGTAGGACGCTTCTGGATACGATTCGTACCAGACTTTGCTCCACAGCGAAGCCATGGACACGTCTGGGTGTTCAGATTCCAACGCCCAGAAGCTAAAGGCATCTTCCGACTGCACTAAAATACCTTGCGAGCGGGGCGATACTGACAGCACACGAATGGGTGTCGTCGAAACCTGTTCTTGCCCGATGAGGCGTTGCGAAGTGGTGTAGTAATACGACATCACGCCTTTTTTATCGCCCGCCACAAAGCCTTTACGGCCCGGCTCACCGGTTAGCGCGGTGATGGGCGCATCGCCCAACTTAACGCCACGAATTTTGGTTAGCTCAAACTTTTCGCCATCGGCGGTTTCTTTACGTACTTGAAACCATTGGCTAGCCTGGCCTCGACTATCGCCAATAATCAGCGAGATATTGCCTAGCAGTGCCGTCACCGCAGTCACATCAACACCGGGCTCAGCCACGGTAATTTCTTGATTCAGGACCGGCTCATTGCGCAGGTTGTAAATGGCGAGCTTATTGCGATCATGGAACACATAGCCCCAAACACCGTCTTGTCCCAACACGATTTCCGTGATGGGTCCGCCACTGTAAGGCAGCAATGTACGCTCGGTTTCGGTGAGTGCGGCTTCGCTGCCCTCGGTGGCTTCATCTAAACCCAGCGACAAACCACCGGCTTCCTCGCCACCGCTCATGGCATAGGTTAAACGCTCCAAGCCCTTTGACGTTTTCGCCAGTACCACCAGCTCACTTTCGTTACCGCGAACATAAAACGTGGTCAGCGGCTGGCCATCGGCATTAACAACGATCGGCTGTTCACCATATGGGTACTCTAAGGATGCGGTGACCTGACGCGCGTTCGTGGCTTCATCGAATTGCGTGGTGTACTGAGGCTTGGCTACGAGTAACTGGCCGTTGGATAAACCAAAGCCGATCAGCCCCGATAACACGGAGCCTTTTTTAATGGATGCCACCGTCACGCCTTCAGGCAAAGGCAGGGGATTACGCGATAAAAGCGTGCCGGACTTGGCATCAATCACGTCGTATTGACCGTCTGCCTGGATACGCAGGCCACGCGAGTTGTACTCGTCTGCATCGAGGTAAAGTGATGGCGTGGTCGACGCCACGGAACTACCTTTTGTTAAGTCACTGCCTTTGAGCAGCGGCCAAACCTCATACAGCAAGTAAAAGAAAATGAGCAGAATAGACAAGATGACGGTCACACCGCCCATGCCAATCGTGATGTTGGCCAGCTTATCTTTGAAGCGCCGTTGGCGTTGCATCAAAAGCCGATTCTGAGTGGTGGCTGATACCGCAGGTGTTTTGTCCATCACGCAACCCTATAAGACGAGGTGGTCTACTTCGTTTGTAAACGACAGTTTATGTCGCAATTGTTGCAATTTTACTTCAAAACAAAGGGGGCTAGGCCCCCTTTGTTTTTTTCACCGTGTAACGACTTATTTTCGCGTATTACAAACCCAGCATTTTGCGAACTTTCTCAGCCTGCTTTGCAGGCATAGGGATGTAGCCGTCCTTTTCAACGACCGATTGACCCTGCTTCGACAGCACCAACTTCAGGAATTCAGCTTCCAGTGGTGGCAGTGGCTTATTCGGCGCTTTGTTGACATATACGTAGAGGTAACGCGCCAGCGGGTAGTTACCGCTGAGTGCGTTTTTCTCGTTAGCATCGTAGATCTCACCGTCTTTACCCTGCAGCGGGACAGCGCGTACACCGGACGTCTTGTAGCCAATACCCGAGTAGCCTACGCCGTTAATGGAGCCGGAAACCGACTGCACAACCGAAGCGGAGCCAGGCTGTTCGTTAACGTTGGTTTTGAAGTCGCCCTTACACAGCGCAGTTTCTTTGAAGTAACCGTAAGTACCCGACACCGAGTTACGGCCGTAGATCTGCATGTCACGGCTGCCCCAAGCACCGGTCATACCCAGGTCGCCCCACTTGTTCACGGACTTGCTCAGACCACACTTACGCGTCGAGGAGAATACGGCGTCCGCTTCCTGCATGGTCATGGACTTGATGGGGTTGTCCTTGTGTACATAGATCGCCAACGCATCGATAGCCACTGGAACGGCTGTTGGCTTGTAGCCCTTAGCCGCTTCAAAAGCTTGAATTTCGTTACCCTTCATCATGCGCGACATCGGACCGAAGTTAGCGGTGCTCTGTGTCATGGCGGGTGGTGCAGTGGATGAACCTGCGCCCTGAATCTGAATATTGATGTTGGGATACATCTTCTTGAAATCTTCAGCCCACAGTGTCATCAGGTTGTTCAGCGTGTCTGAACCAATGCTGGTCAAGTTGCCCGACACACCGGAGGTTTTCGTGTAGGAAGGCAGTTTGGCGTCGACTGCGGCTTGTGCCGACAGCGAGAGGCCAAGGCCCATGGCTACGATCAGAGTCTTCACGTTCATTTTTTACTCACTCCGCAAGGGGATTAAATTACTACGGACGGAATCTTGACGGCGAATTGTGACCATAAGATGACAATATCTTGACCGCTGCGCCAGTCCGACTGTCGTCATTTCGTCATAATTCTCTCGCAGAATCATTTTCGTTTGCACAACCCTCTCTACTATATGGAGCAACCTCATGATGATTCGTCGCTTAGCACTGACCACGTTGTTAGCCATCAGCAGTGTCGCTTTCGCTGGCACTGACTTTAATAAAGCCGGCTTCGAAGCCCATGTTGAAAATGGTCGTCTCTGGGTTTTTAAGGCCAACTCGCCTGAGCTCGCCGCCTTCAAGGCACAGGGTGAGCCTGCCGTGTCGGTCTCCCGCATTGGCGAAGGCCCAGAAGGCATGACTGTTCGCAGTCACAGCCAAGACATCATTGACGCTTACTTATCCGCTAAGTAATTCGTCGCTGTCTGATGAACATGACGGCCGAAAGGCCGTTTTGTTTTTTTGCCTTATATTCGCGCCATCCCTTTATGCGCTAGGATTTCTGAATAATAAGACTGAGATGTCCGCATGACACGACAAGAACAAGAATCTGCTGATAACGCCACCACAGGCCCTATCGGCGAACTCACCTTGCAACTGGTGGCGCTGCCCTCCCACACCAATGCCTCGGGTGATATATACGGCGGTTGGCTCGTCGCCAATATGGATATTGCCGGAGGCGTAGCTGCCTCGGCGCGCGCTGAAGGCAGAACGGCAACGGTCGCCATCGATAGCATGGTCTTTTTGCGATCGGTCAAAATTGGCGACGTGATTAGCTTCTATACGCATCTCGAAAGCGTTGGACGCTCTTCATTAAAATTTCACGTGGAAGCTTGGGTCAATTCGCTCAATGGCCAGCGCCCAGTGAAGCTGACCGAGGGCCGCTTTACGTTTGTGGCGCTGGATGGGAATGGCCGCACCCGGTTGCTACCCATCGCGAGTACTTAAACCCGCGTTAAGCGCGCGTACTGGGCCACTAACCACTTGCTGCCGAGATCGGCAAAGTTGACCTGAATACGCGCATTCGGGCCATTGCCCTCGAACGCCAGAATCACGCCCTCGCCAAAGCGCGGATGTGCCACGCGCTGACCCAAGCCCCAGCTGCCATCGCCGGTGGCATCGCCACCCAATGAGGATTGTTTGAGGTTAGCAGGCAAGGCGCTGTTGGGCACACTGCTGCCACCGCGATAGCTCATGGCCGTCGGTGCCGATTTCACGCGCACCGGCTCCAGCAGTGTCTCCGGCATTTCGCGCAGAAAGCGCGAGGGCACATGATGATTTTCGCTGCCGTAAAGTCGCCGAACTTCAGCATAGGTAATGTAGAGCTCGCGCATAGCGCGGGTAATGCCGACATAGCAGAGCCGGCGCTCTTCTTCGAGATTGCCCTCTTTCAGCGCCATCTCGTGCGGGAATAACCCCTCTTCGAAGCCCGCCAGAAACACGATGGGGAACTCCAGACCCTTGGCCGCATGCAGTGTCATCAGCTGCACGGCATCCTCGAACTCGCCGGCCTGCTGCTCGCCCGCCTCCAGCGCGGCATGATCGAGAAAGGCGGCGAGAGCGGACGGAGCCTCGTCGTCCTCCACTTCAAACTCACGCGCGGCGGAGATCAGTTCGCGTAAGTTTTCCACGCGCGCCTGACCTTTTTCGCCCTTCTCTTTCTGGTGATGCAACACCAGGCCGCTCTGCTCGATAACCGCCTCAATCAGCTCACCGAGCGGGACATCCCTCGTGTTCACATCCAGGGTTTCGATCAGCTGCAGAAATGCCGCGAGCTTACCGCTGGCCAGCGTCGGCAAGAGCTTGCCCCTGAGCACGGCTTCGGCGGCGGCCCAGAGGCTGATCTTTTCTTCACGCGTGACCTGACGCAGCAGCTCCAGCGTCTTGTCGCCGATTCCGCGTGTTGGCGTGTTGACCACACGCTCGAAAGCGGTGTCGTCATCGCGCTGTTGCAGCAGGCGCAGATAGCCCACGGCATTCTTGATTTCGGCGCGCTCGAAGAAGCGCAGGCCGCCATAGATGCGATACGGAATCTGCGCTCGCAGCAACGCCTCTTCGAGCACACGCGACTGCGCGTTGGAGCGATACAGAATCGCCATGTCGCGACGCGCGGTGCCGGCGCGGAAACGGTCATCGAGCGTGCGCGCAATGTAGTGCGCTTCATCAAGATCATTGAAGGCGGCATAGACCCGGATGGGGTCGCCGTTCGGACGCTCGGTCCATAGGTTCTTACCCAGGCGATCGCCATTATTGGCGATGACCGCGTTGGCGGCCTGCAAAATGGCCGAGGTGGAGCGGTAATTTTGTTCGAGACGAATCAGCTCAGCATCGGCGTAGTCACGCTGGAAGGTGCGGATATTCTCAATGCAGGCACCACGCCAGCCGTAAATACTTTGGTCGTCATCGCCCACCGCGGTGAGCATGCCGTGCTCGCCCGCCAGCATGCGCAGCCAGGCGTACTGGATTTTGTTGGTGTCTTGGAACTCATCGACCAGGATCATGCGGAAGCGCATTTGATAATGCTTGAGCAACTCCGGATGGTTCAGCCATAGCTCATGGCTGCGCAGCAGAATTTCGGCAAAATCAATCATGCCGCTACGCTGACAAATCTCTTCGTAGGCCGCATAAATGCGCAGTTGTGTGCCGGTAAATAGGTCGCCGTTGTGTTGAATATGGTGCGGTCGGCGACCCTCTTCTTTGTTGCCATTAATGAAGCTCGCCGCCTGCCGTGCCGGCCACTTTTCCTCATCGAGCTGCAAATCTTTCAAGACTCGCTTAATGACGCGTTGCTGGTCATCGCTATCTAAAATTTGAAAGGTTTGCGGCAGCCCGGCCTCCTTAAAGTGGGCGCGCAGAAAGCGATGCGCCAGGCCGTGAAAGGTGCCGATCCACAGGGGCTGCGTGGCAATGCCGAGCTGCTGCTCTAAGCGCGCACGCATCTCATGCGCGGCCTTGTTGGTAAACGTCACCGCCATCACCGCAAACGGCGAGATACCAAAGCTCTGGCAGAAATGCGTGATGCGCGAGGTCAATACGCGTGTTTTGCCCGAACCGGCGCCGGCCAGTACCAAGAGATGTTGGCTGTCACAGGTGACGGCATCGTGTTGGGCTGCGTTCAGCCCTCGGAGTAATTCAGAGTCATTCATGCGCGCTATTGTAGACCACGGACACTCAGGCGTTTTCGCTTAGCCCGTCAAATGTTATGGTAAGCGCCTAGTTACAGACAGCGGGGAAGACACCCGCTGCTGTTTGAGGGAAAGCGGCATGACAGAACCGGCCAACACCGCGTCGTCGTCAACACAACACACCAACGCTAGCCTTGCCGCCGAACTGATGAGCGTGCAGGAACGCGAGCGCGTGGCCGCTCGTGAAGCCCAGCAACTGCGTGAGTTACAGAATATTCAGTTGCGCCAGGTACAGCAGCAGCTCCCTCGCTTTCTGGTCATTACCGCGCTGTCTGTGCTGGCTGCCACTTGGCTTTTTTGGGATTGGCCCTACGCCAGCAACACCAAGATCCTGATCTGGGCGTCTAGTTTTCTCCTTTTTCTGATGTTCCGAGGCGGCTTGGTTTGGTGGTACGGCCGGCGCGTTTCTCAAAATCTCAACACACTCGGCATCATTATTACGGCCACCGCCGTCTTCACCGCAGCCTTTTGGGTCTTCGCGATCATTGATTTCAATCCGCGTATTTTTCCCAGCAGCGACTATCTTTCGGATGTAGCCAATCGTCAGGTGTTATTGGCGGCTCTCCTGGCCGCTCAGGGCATTGCTGCCCTCACCGCCTATGCGGGTTACTTGCGGGCGTTTATTGCCTTCACATTCATTACCTTTACGCCGTCTTTGCTGCATTTAATCATGCACCCTAGCTCCACCAATCTTACCGTGGCAACGATTGGTGCCATCTGGTGGGGCTTTTTGATTCTCAGCGCGCGTTACCTGAATCGCATGGTGCTGGGCAGCCTGCGCCTGCGTATCGACAATGAAAAGCTGATTCAGCATCTGCGCGACACGCAGTACGACACCCTGACGTCGAACCAACAACTGGCCATCGAAGTAAAAACGCGAACCTTGGCTGAGCAGCAATTACATCAGCTCAATAACCAATTGGAAGCGCGCGTACTGCAACGCACCGAAGCGCTAAAAGAAAGCCAAGAAGGCCTGACGCTGGCCATTGAAGCGTCCGGCATTGCGCTGTGGGACTGGTCTATTCCGGACGGCACGCTTAAGCACACCAACCTTGAGCCTTTACTGGGTTGTACCGACGGCGGCTGTGACGATCTGCTCACACAAGTCCAAGATCGTGTACACCCGGAAGACTTGCGTCTTGTTAGGCGCAACATTATTCGTCACTTGCGCCGTCGAACGCCGCGCTACGAGGCCAAGTACCGGCTCAAGCATCAGCGCGGGCATTGGGTTTGGGTGGAAGACAAAGGTCGTGTGGTGCTCTGGGATGCCCAAGGCAAGCCCCTGCGTATGCTCGGCATTCGTCGCGACATTACCCGCGAACGTGAAGCCGAAGAGACGCAGAAAAAGCTCGACTATTTGGCCAACCACGACCGCCTCACGCAGCTGGCCAATCGCCGCCAACTCCGCAATCGCCTGCATGCAGCGATGACCCGCGCACGTGAAAATGACCAACGCTTAGCCCTGATTTATCTGAACTTAGATCGCTTCCGTCAGGTCAATGAAAGCCTGGGCTTTGAAGTGGGCGACGCCATTTTGCGCGAAACTGGTCGGCGCTTACTGGAAATGGGCACGCGTCTCGATACCTTGGCGCGCTTGGGTGGCGACGAATTTGCGCTGATTTTCACCGAGCTCAAAAGCAACGACGAACTCGACAAGCTCTGCGAAGACATCATCACGCAGCTGCGTCTGCCCTTCCGCGTGGCGGACCACGAGTTGCTCTTGGGCGCGTCGCTGGGCATCAGCCTGTTCCCTGAACATGGCCGAGAACTCGCCATTTTGGTCAATCACGCCGACCTCGCCATGCAGCAAGCCAAGCGCTTGGGCGGCAACCAGTGGCGCACCTATTCGCCCGATTTACGCAGCGCCACTATCGAGCAATTGAACCTCGAGAACAGCCTACGCAAAGCCATTTTCCGGGATGAATTTTTGGTTCACTACCAGCCCAAAGTGTCGCTCATGAGCAAGCGCATTGTGGGCATGGAAGCGCTGGTGCGCTGGCAGCACCCCACCCTAGGCCTGCTCTATCCCGGCGACTTTATTCCCCTCGCGGAAGATACGGGGCTGATCTCTGTCATTACCGAGCGTGTGTTGCAACAAGCGTGCGAGCAAGTCTTGGCTTGGTCACGCGCCGGTCTTGGCGAGCTCACCGTGGCGGTGAATATTCCGCCGCAACAGCTGCACAAAGGCGATTTGATGCTCACGCTCAATAACGCACTGTCAGAAAGCGGGCTACCCGCCGAACAACTAGAAATTGAGCTCACCGAAACCTCGCTGATGGACGATCCCGACATGGCCGCCAGCATCTTGGCGAAAGTGCGCGAACGCGGCATCGCTATTGCGCTGGATGATTTCGGCACCGGCTATTCGTCGCTCAGTCAGTTGCGCAAATTCCCACTCAACACCCTGAAAGTCGATCAATCGTTTATTCGTGAGGTTGGGCAAAGCACCGAAGATGGCGCCATCGTGCGCGCCATCATTACCATGGCGCATGAGCTGGGCATGACCGTGGTCGCGGAAGGGGTGGAAACACCCTGCCACCTCGATTTCTTAATCCGCGAACGCTGCGACTATGTGCAAGGCTATTACATCAGCCGACCCGTATCCGCCGAGGCCATGGAAGCGTTGCTGGTTACTCAACAGGAAAGGCAGCGCGCAATCTAAACACCCGCGCCCGGCTCGAAAATCTCTAGTACCTGCTGAAAGCTAGGCTCTAGCGGCGCGGTCAGTGTCATCGCCTGACCCGTGGCCGGATGCCGAAAGCTCAGTGCCGTGGCCGCCAACATAAGCCGACTGACACCAAATCGCTGCGCAAAATAGTGGTTATGCCGCGTACGGCCATAATTGGTATCGCCAATGATGGGATGGCTAATGTGCTGCAGGTGGCGGCGCAACTGATGCTGGCGGCCCGTCTCAGGTTTCAGCTCCACTAAACTGTATCGACTGCTGGCATAGCCTTCTATTGCCACAGGTATCTCCGTGATCGCCAGGCGCCGGTAGTGCGTTCGCGCCTCACGCATCACCTGCTCGCGGGTATCACGGCGATCAATCGCCTTGTCGCGCAAGGGCTCATCAATCACTCCGCTCTCTGGCATCCAGCCACGCACCATCGCCACATAGGTCTTGGCCATGTCACCGGCCATTAGTGCCTGCCCTAAAGCGCTAGCCGTCTCGGGGTCACGGGCGAATAGCAGCAGGCCTGAGGTGGGTCGATCCAGCCGGTGCACTGGATAGACATGCTCACCATCGTTCAGCTCACGGGCGTATTGCAACGCGAACTCGGTCTCGTGACGATCTATCGGGCTGCGATGTACGAGCAAGCCCGCAGGTTTGTGCACCGCCAGCAAATGGTCATCGCGGTGAATGAGTTGCAGGGGGTTGGGGCTTAGCGTCACCGCGTTGAAATGCTGAGTTTGATCACTCATGACAAGAGCTTATGCCGTGCAACTGCGCCCATGACTAGGCACACCAAGGCAACGATGTCCGCCGTGAACACCCGCCCCAGTTGCGCGTTGTAATCGCCCACCGACCACGCCAACAGCAGGTAGGAAATCACACTGATAAAGCCCGCGATAAAGGCGGCTGTTTGCAGATTAGGCTGGAACGCCGCCGCGATTAAAAACAGGCCGAGCAAACCAAAAAGCACCGCGCGATGGCGCATGAGGATGACGAGGTTAGGCTCGTTAAAAGAGATGCCATACAGTGCGGCGAGTCGGTCACTGCCCAGTACACCCGATAAGGGCAGCAAATGAATGACCCCCACCACAATCAACATGGCCGAAACAAAGTAGGACATGGAGGTGCACTCCTAAAGCCGATTCAAGACACGGGGATTTTTAGCACGCCGCCCGACGGCGCGCCAAGGATGTGCAGTCGCCGTTGTCAGTACCTGACTGAGTAGGCTTGCAGCCTCAACCCACCAGATGCGCTGCCAGTGCCAGACGCTGGGTCTCGGTGAGCGGTTGCGATTACTGCGTGGTGAAATCCACCTCGGTGCGCGCCAGAATTAGCGACAGCTGGCGAATGTCCATGTCGGGAGAAAAGATGCGGAAGATCGGCTCGCGCGCGGTTTCGAACCAGCCGCCCACGACCGTGTTGTTGACATGCCCGAAGGCGTCCGTCTCATAGAAGCGGGGCATGACGGTGGTGGTGAACATGGGGGCTCCAAGTGGTGCGGCAGGTTAATTGAGTAATATCTGCTGACTTGGACCGGTCGCCTTTAATTCATTTGCACAAGCTTGAACATCTAACTCGGTCGAGTTGCTATATCTGCAAACTGATCCAGAAAGGTCTCTATCACTACTGCCACCGAGCGTGGCCGCCCGTCAAAATCAACAAACCAATCAAGTCCGTCCCGACCCACATGGCCTAGGCTATCCCAGAAATCAGCATCCTCCCATTCAAGGGTGGCTTGCTCAGTTTTCACCTTGGCTTTGCAGTGCTTCGTCCCATTCGCGAGCTGGCGAAGAAGATCCCACTCCGGATAGTGGCTCTTCATTGCATCCTTCTCGGAATCATTAAATGCTCGACCAAGATCTTTCTTGAAATACCAATCAGCCACATGGTTCGCCATCAGAATCGCGCCAATCAAATCGCGATACTGCTTGTGCAACCGGACCTGCTGCACGGCCTCACGCGCCAGAGCCGCAAGATCATCAGCACAACAAATTTCTGAAATCGATTGAGAGCTCATGCTCGGTACTCACGGCAACGTCGGCAAGCCCAGCTCCCTCAGAAACGCATTGTGCTTGTCCTTGGCCTCCTGAATCGTCCTCTCCAAGGCCACGAGATCAGCATTCACCGCCTGCAAATCAATTTCCTTCTCGGCCACTGCCGTACTGATGTAGCGCGAGATGTTCAGGTTGAAATCATTCTTCTCGATTTCGGTCATCGTAACCCGGCGGGAATAACGATCCTCCTCATGCCGGTACTGGTAGGTGTCGATAATTTTCTTGATGTGCGCCGCACTCAGCTGGTTCTGACGCTTGCCCTTGTCAAAGTGCTCAGCTGCGTTAATGAAAAGCACATCGTCTGGCTTCTTGCACTTCTTCAGCACCAGAATGCACACCGGAATGCCAGTCGAGTAGAACAGATTGGCAGGCAAGCCGATGACGGTATCGATATGACCATCTTTGAGCAGTTTGGTGCGAATGCGCTCCTCGGCCCCGCCACGAAACAGCACGCCATGAGGCAGGATGATCGCCATCACGCCTTCATCCTTGAGGAAATGAAAGCCGTGCAGCAAAAAGGCGAAATCGGCAGCTGACTTGGGCGCAAGGCCATGGCTTTTGAAGCGCACATCGTCGGCCAGCGCGTCGGTCGGCTCCCAGCGGTAACTGAAGGGCGGGTTGGCAACAATCGCGTCGAAACTCGGCTTCCTGGCCGGATTCAGCTCACGCATCATGTCCCAGTCATTGAGCAGGGTGTCGCCGTGGAAGATGTCGAACTCGGTATCCTTAACCCCGTGCAGCAGCATGTTCATGCGAGCCAGGTTGTAGGTGGTGATGTTCTTTTCCTGACCGAAAATCTTGCCGATGGTGCCGCCGCCCCTGGCCACCTGCTTGCGCACGTTGAGCAGCAACGAACCGGAGCCGCAGGCGAAGTCGAGCACGCTCTCCAGGCGCTTCTTGGTTCCCGTTTTCGGCTCCTGACTGTCCAGCGTGACAATCGCGGAGAGGATGTCGGAAATCTGCTGTGGGGTGTAAAACTCGCCCGCCTTCTTGCCTGAGCCGGCGGCAAACTGGCCGATCAGGTACTCATAGGCATCGCCCAGCGCGTCAACATCGGCAGAGAACCCCGCCAGCCCTTCGGCAATTTTCTGAATGATGGTGCAGAGCTTGGCATTCCGCTCGCCATAGGCTTTGCCCAGCTTGGGCGAACTCAGATCAATTTCAGAGAACAAACCCTGGAAGGTGCTCTCGAACGACTCCGTCTCAATGTACTTGAAGCCCGCCTGCAGAGTATTAAGCAGATCCAGACTCTGAATGCGTGCCAGATTAGCGACACTGCTCCAGAGGTGCTGCGGCTTGATGACGTAGTGCACCTTGCGGCGCATCTGCTTCTCGAACTCAGGCGTGTCATCGGCGTTGTCGGCGTACCATAGAGCCAGCGGCACCTGCCGCAGGTCGTCAACCACCTCCGGGTAATCGCGGCCCAACTCCTTCTTCGCTGCGGCCTCGTAGTTGTCAGAGAGGTAGCGCAGGAAAAGAAACGAGAGCATGTAGTCACGGAAGTCGTCCGCGTCCATCGCGCCGCGCAGCTGATCGGCAATGCTCCAGAGGGTGTTGCCGAGCTGCTTCTGGTTTTGTTCAGTCATGCTGGTGTCGTTTTCTGGGTGATTGTTTGTTGGCGAAGTTCCGTTGCCGAGATGCGCTGCATCCTGCCGTCCCTGACAATCACCAAGTTGGTGTCTGTCTGGATAGCGGTTTTGCGTGCCTGTTGCGCAGCACGCCGTAATGCGCCGAGGGATGCGCGCAGGTCAGGGTCTTTTGCCTGAGAAATGTCGTGAGCGCTCATTGGTTTTCGCCCCATGCCAAGAGGGTCGGGAATGATGATCTTTTCCGTCATGTCTTCGTACGTCTCTTGAGTTGGTTTTCCAGCGCCTTGAGGTCTGCCTCGTCCTGCTGGTCGGCTTCCATCGCTTCTTGCCGCTTACGTGCCTGATCGAAGGTCAGGTACAGCTCGCCCGTTCGTGCCTCCATCTGTGCGTTGCTGATGCTGCCGCCATGGGTCAGCAGCGGGAAGCCATTTGAGGTGATGATCTGATCCACATTCTGCTTCCAGTACGCCATGCGCGTTTCCTGCTTGCCCTTGGCGCGCAGCGCGGCGGTTTCGAGAAAGATCACCACCAGCCGGTTCAGGGTGTCGATCTCATCTTCGGTCAGGTAGTTCTTGGCCACCACAATATCGGTCTTGCGTACCTTGTCGCCTTTCCAGGCCAGCAGGCCAAAGTTCGGGTCGGCGGGGTTGGCGCGCGCGGTGATGAGCTCCGCGGCGGTCTTCTGCGTCACCGCATACATCAACTGGTTCTGCACGGTGGCGAAGAACACTTGCGTCGCCTTGTCGGTCTTGTCGTAGTCACTGGCGAGCGCAAAGAGGTCACGCACCTTCTGGTAGAACCGCTTCTCCGAGGCCCGGATGTCACGGATGCGCGCCAGCATCTCGTCGAAGTAGTCCGGACGACCGTCCGGGTGCTTCAGGCGCTCGTCGTCCATCGCGAAGCCCTTGATCAGGAACTCCTTCAGGATGGTTGAGGCCCAGCGTCGGAACTGGACCCCGCGCGGCGAGCGCACGCGGTAGCCCACCGCCAGGATGGCGTCGAGGTTGTAGAGCGTGACGGGGCGCCGCACGTCTCGCCCCCCTTCTGTTTGAACTACCGAGGATTCCTCGGTGGTTGCCTCGCGACTCAGTTCCCCATCCTCAAAGATGTTCTTGAGGTGTAGCCCCACGTTGTCGGTTGACACATCGAAGAGCTCTGCCATTTCGCGCTGGGTCAGCCAGACTGTTTGGTCTTTGGCTCGCAGCTTGATCTGGCTACGGCCATCTTCGGTAGTGTAGAGAATTAGATCAGTCATGATGTCACGACCGATTCAACTAGTGAGGCAATTGCGGGAGCAGGTGCAGCCCTAGTTGCTCTCGGACTTTGAGGCAGCTCAGGTAAAGCGAATTGGAACGTGGACAAAAAGTCGCTGAGGATTCGCCGAAACAGGTCTCTATTGTCACTGCCCATTTCAGTAGGCTCGTGAATGGCGTATTTGCCATGACTCAGTAAATTGAGGGCACGATTGTAGAGCGCCCTATCTTTTTCGTTATTGAGCGCCTTCAGGCAAAACGAAATATCAGTGTGTCCGAAGAAAGAAGCTGTCTTTTCCATGATGCTGCGCAAGGCATTGAAATGAAAAGTATAAAGCTTGCCAATTTTTGGATCTGCTGCACGCCTAAGCTCTGCGAGAGTTGCAACATGGTGAAAGTACGGCGTGTCCTCGGTAGCTCTCAACGTATAGACGCCTGTCTCATTCGAACGATGAAGAAAGTAGCGTTTATGCGTCACTTTAGGCTCACCTTCTTTCGGTCTACCGATCTCGTTACAGAGCACATTGAAGAACAACGCATGATGAGAGGAGAAGACCACCTTGATAGGCGCTGACGCTCCAGTGGCATTCGTACGGCTTGCGACTCGGCGCAGTAGCGCGGCAAGGTCACAAGCTACAGCAATAGCGTTGTTGTCATCGAGCGAGGAGATAGGATCGTCGATATAGAGGTATTTGAAGGGCTGATAGGAAACATGCCCATCGAGCAAACGCTCACAAATTGCCAAGAACAGGCACCAGATGAAGATGTTCTGCTCACCACGAGATATCTTGATGTTTTCCGCATTGTTTTTGCGGAAGGAAACCTTCCACTCCCGATAGTCAATATCAAAGTCGAAGTCAGCATATCGGTCGAGATAGCCAGCAATTGCTTCGTCCAGTGCCAGATCTTTCAGGCCGTTGAAGAAAATCGAGTCAGAGTTGAGTCGGATATGACGAGCAATGTCGCCCTCCAGATCGTTATCCCAAGTGAATAAATCTTCAGTGAAAGCATTGAAATAAAGTGTATCGGCGATGCCCTGCGGATTCCGCCTAGATTTGCGCTTGCCGGCATCCTTGAACTCCATGGAGAGGCGCGTCTTGCCTGTGCGGTTGAACGCATAAAGAAGAATCAAATCCTGATTGCCTCCTTTAAGATCATCGCGCAGGCGCGTCACCAATTTACTCAAACTCTGGAAGTTGCTCATTGCGCTCACGCCCCTACCTCCTTCAAGGTCGGGAAAAGCTGATGCATCAGGCCCTCCTTGTGAATTTTGAGTGCTTCATACTTTTGGGTTTCGGCAGTAATTAGAGCATTGAGGCTACTCAGACAAGTAGCAATGTCCTGTTGTTCGTCGCATCCGGGAATAAGAAGGACAATTTTGCTCAAGAACTCCTTGGATAGGTTGTTGTTCTGGCCCTCTCCTCGCTTATTAATCTTTTCATGAATCAATGGCTCCAAGAGCTGGAGCAGAGCATGTTCCGACCTCCTCTTGGAGGTCACTTTAGCTGTTCGCTGGTTGATGGTGGCAGGTCCACCATTCCAAAAAAAGAAATTGAAGCCCGCAGCACCTGTGAGGCTCAAAAGAAGGTCGCCGTCATCGACTCGATATTTGCCCAGCTTGTTGCGTTCAAGGAATGCAGTAGGAATGTAAACCTTTTCCTCGTTGGTGTTCTGGTTGTTGATGTCGGTGATGCGGATGACTTGGGTTGTATCCTCTTGCCTCTTCACGAAGTCCGTCGATTTGAAGGCGAAGCCATCTTGAAAGTGGACTAGGCTGTCAAGTTTTTCTTCGACCCAACCCCCGAAGTTCAGAAACTTGGGAAAACGGTGGCGAGGCTGGGTTTCGCCTTCGCGGGGGAAAAGCTGCTGCATCAGCCATTTTTTATGGATCTTGAGCGCCTCCACTTTCCGCGCTTGTGCGGCGATCAGCTCGTCTGCCGAACTCAGGCAGTCGGCAATTTTTTGTTGTTCGGCGGGAGAAGGGATCGGTTCGTCTCGATCCTCGACTGCGGAATGAGATAGATGCTTCACCGTTGTCCGCGCTGTCGCCTCTTCGATGCGCTTCAGGCTCAGCGTCAGAAGGTAGAGGAGGAACTTTTGATCGCTATCTCCACGCGGAAGAATCCTTCCAACTCGCTGGTTCAGGAGCGCATCACCCTTTTCCCAAACCGTTGGAGTAAAGTCGCCATCCATCCCCACAAGTACGTCGCCATTTTTTACGACGAAGTTCGAATCAAACTCGTCAGAATAGAAAATGACGATGTCATCGGAACGCAGGTCGCGATTTCGAATCAATCTGAGACCTTTTCCCGAATTATTGAATCCCGCGGAGGGGAAAGGGAAGCCGGGTTGAAACTTCAGTGCGAGTCCGAGGCGTTTAGGTTGCCAGCGTTCCGCCCTCTGAAACTCTGGAAACCGCAGCTTCGGTACCAGGGCGGGCTTGTCTTCTTCCTTCGTGGTGGTGGTTGTCTTACTGCTCATACGCGTTTAGTCCTGAAATGTCGCGGCCACCGGCGCGTTGGATGAGCAGGGGGTGCAGGTCTTTCATCAAGGTCAGTTCGGCCTGGGTACGTGCTTTCCAGCCGAGGTCCAGCGGTGCCATGAGGTCACTGAGCTGTTCGCCATCAAAAATCATGCGGTCGAGGATACCGTCCACAAAGGTTTGCAGGGTGGCGGTGGCCAAGCCGTGCTTGGCGGCAATGGCGGCAAGTTCCTTGGCGTTCTTCTCGGCCTTGAAGCGGGTGTAGCCTTCGCGGATGGCGGCCTCAGACAGGCCTTCGCCGGCTTTGAGCGTGCCGATGTATTCGGCGATCGCCTCGCGCTCGTTCATGAACTTGGCGTCGGCGCTGATGAGGCCGATCAGTTCTTCGCGGGTCATCATGGCCTTGCCCCGGCCTTTGCCCATCTCGCCAGCCGAGTATTTGGCGATGAGGCCCACGATGTAGTCGTAGTCGATGACGGCGGAGGCGAAGAGCACGAACTCGAAGTCGAGCTGGTCCACCGGGTCGTCGGTGGTGCTGCCCTTGTCGTCGGTCTTGTTCTGCTGGTCTCTGAGCTGTTTCGCGGTTCCCAGGTACTGACCTTTGAAGCCGCGCAGGTTTTCATCGGGCAGCACCTGCTCGATGGCAGCTTTGTGGTCGTCGGTCAGGTCGGTGTATTGGTCCAGCTGGGTCTTGAGCCGCTGCACTTCCTTGAAGTGGGTAACGAAGGCGGCGCGGGCCGCGTCGCCCTTCAGGTTGGCCACGGCAGACGGCGTGCAGGCCAGGCCTTGCGACTGCATGAAGTCGCCTAGCTTCTGCACGGCGGCCTCCAGCTTCTGGATCACCACGGGCGCCTTGTCCACCAACCAGATTTCTCGCGCCTGCTCGCCGGCCTTTTCACCCGAGAAAAGGGCGATGGCCGCATCGACCGCGACCTGCTGCTGGCGGAAGTCGAGAATGTTGCCGTAGGGCTTGCTGCCGTTTAGCACGCGGTTGGTTCGCGAGAACGCCTGGATCAAGCCGTGATGCTTGAGGTTCTTGTCCACATACAACGTGTTCAGGAACTTGGAGTCGAAGCCGGTGAGCAGCATGTCCACCACGATGGTGATGTCGATCTTCTGCGCGGCCGGATAGTCCGCATTCGGCCACTGCTGGTCCTTGATACGCTTTTGCACATCCTGGTAGTACAGGTCGAACTCACCCACGCGGTGGTTGGTGCCGTAGCGGGCGTTGTAGTCGGCGAGAATGGCTTTGAGGGCGGCTTTCTTGCCTTCGGGGTCTACCTCGTTATCCGCTTGCTCCTGCGGCAAGTCTTCCTGAATCTGCCGCACGTCCGCGTCGCCCTCGGCGGGTGGCGAGAACACGCAAGCGATGTTCAACGGTGTGAAATAAGGGTCAATGGCCTGTTTTTCGGCCTGCATGGTCTTGAACAGCGCATGGTATTCAATCGCGTCGTTGATCGACGCGGTGGCGAAGATGGCATTGAAGCGTCGCCCGCCGGTGGCGGCATCGTGTTTGGCCAGAATAGCGTCGACCACGGCGCGCTTGGGAATTGCCTCGCCGGATTTGGGCGGGTTCTTGCCGTCGGGCTTGAAGTAGTCAACATGGAAGCGCAGCACATTGCCGTCTTCGATGGCGTTGGTGATGGTGTAGGCGTGCAGCGGCTTGTCGAACAGGTCTGCCGTGGTGCGCATGGAGGCCTGCGTGTCCTCGATTTTCTGCGACGAAGCGTTGGCATCGAAGATGGGCGTACCGGTGAAGCCGAAGAGCTGCGCTCGCGGAAAGAACGTCTTGATGGCCCTGTGATTCTCGCCGAACTGCGAGCGGTGGCACTCGTCGAAAATGAAGACGATGCGCTTGTCGGACAGCACTTCCAGCTGCTGCTTGTAGGTGGCCTGGCCGGACTTGGCCCGCTGCTTGTTGCGCTTGCTGTTTTCATCCAGCGCCAGGCCCAGCTTCTGGATGGTGGTGACGATGACCTTGTCGGCGTAGTCCTCTGACAGCAGGCGGCGCACCAACGCGGCGGTGTTGGTGTTTTCCTCGACGCAGCCTTCCTGGAAGCGGTTGAACTCTTCGCGCGTCTGGCGGTCGAGGTCCTTGCGGTCCACCACGAACACGCACTTGTGGATGTGCTCGTTTTCCTTGAGCAACGTGGACGCCTTGAACGAGGTCAGCGTCTTGCCGCTGCCCGTGGTGTGCCAGATGAAGCCGTTACCGTTGTCTTCGTCGATGCATTTGATGATGTGCTGCACGGCATAGACCTGGTACGGACGCATGACCATGAGCTTCTGCTCGCCCGCCAGCAGCACCATGTAGCGGCTGATGGTGCGACCCAGATCGCACTTCTTCAGGAAGTGCTCGGCGAACTCGTCGAGCTGGGTGATCTTGCGGTTGTCTTCGCTGGCGAACTCGTAGATCGGCAGGAAGCGTTCGTCGGCATTGAAGGCGAAGTGGCGCGCGTTGTTATTGGCGAAGTAATAGGTGCGATCCCTGTTGCTGACAATGAACAGCTGCATGAAGCACAGCAGCGTCTTGGAGTAGCCGTTGCCGGCATCGTTCTTGTACTCGACGATCTGTTCCATCGCCCGGCGTGGGTTCACGCCCAGGGTCTTGAGCTCGACCTGCACACAGGGCACACCGTTGATGAGGATGATCACGTCGTAGCGGTGGTGGCTGTAGTCGGTGCTGATGCGCAGCTGGTTGATGACCTCGAAGGTGTTCTTGCACCAGTCCTTGAGGTTCACCAGGCTGTAATTCAGCGGTGTGCCGTCATCACGTGTGAAGGCGTTGATGCCCCGCAGCGTCTTGGCGGTGGTGAACACATCCGGGCTGACAATCTCGTCCAGCAGGCGGGCGAATTCGGTATCGGTCAGGTTGACACGGTTCAGCGCCTCGAACTTTTCGCGGAAGTTCCTCTCCAGCGCGGCGCGGTCACGAATGTCCGGACGGTACTCGTACTTGAGCGCCTGCAACTTGCCAATGAAGCCGTACTCGATGGTGTTCTCGCGAACTAGCGAGGACGAGGGGTTGTGGGGCGCGTAGTTTTTGTCTGAGGGGCTGGGCATGGTGGTCAGCTGGGCAGATGGATGGTCGGATCATACAGGCACTTTGTGTGTGAGGTAGAGGCAGTGTCTTTTTTGATTTTTTATGGGGCGCGGAACGCGCTTTATAGTGCAGCATTTCCTGCACCCCAGTTTCAGATTTCATCGGTCAAACCTTGAAAGATAGCGGGACAATACCCAGCCCTGCTTTAACTCAGTTGTGTCAGCGTCGACATACTCAATGAATGACCAGTCTAATTCACGCCTTAGAAGGCGCACGGTCTTACCAAGATAGAGTTCGTCAAGCGTCGGCGACTGAATACTGCTCGTTAGTCGAACAGAGAGAGCCGAGCATTTAATAAACCTGAACTGCCTCAAATCATCTGGGGAGTATGTGATCGCAGCACTCGCTTTTACATCCCTTGTAGCTTCTCGAACGGTCTGGCCGCGCACAGATTTCCACCATTCCTCATGCAGAGGAGTATTGATGTTGGCGATTATAGAAAGCAGGTATGGAAGAAGAACATAAAGCACCACCGCCCGGACATATGGTGCAAGTGCTTGAAGTGCGTCGACTATGGCATTAAGCGCACTCAGACCATGCTGGGCAATATCTTCTACTATTTCTATATCGTTCACAGCCGTCGAGGCGTCAATTGCACATCCATTGACGGTAATGGCTCCATCTTCAGCGAATGAAACTTGAGATAGTAATGAATCATCTAGCAGTTGCTGTAATCTGCGAGCGGCATCCAGTTCAGCAAATGGGCGATTGATCTCCGTAAGCCGCCCCATCACGGACTGAAACATTTCGGTATAAGACTTTGCCGCAGCAATAGCTGAAAAGGACTGAGCCTGGTCGATATCAACGAACCGCTGCATTGCTGCGGCAATTGAGTTGGATGCCGCGAAATCTTTGAATCTGTCTATTTGCTTCAGGACATTGAGATTGGCATATTTTTCAACAGTCTCTCGAAGTGACGAGATGGAAGCCAAATGTTCAATCTGCTCTTGAATTTGAAGCCGCGGCCGCAAGAAATCTTCATATGCGCGAAGGGCTGTAGCACCTGCAACCGCGCGCTCGTATTCCTTTGCCATTCAGCTTGCGGCTCCTACAGTGTTAAGGAGCCGATCGATGTCTTCGCGATATGTATGCATGATGTGGCTGCAGACTGAGTGTGAAACTTCACGCCCGCGGCAAGCTGGCAGGCACGAAGCGGAGGATACCAACAGGCAGAGCCTGTTGGCGTCAGATTGACCAACCAGTTAGGCACGGTGAAATGTACAGCATTCGTGTTGTGATGTGGGCTCATTCTGGACTTTGGGTGAGAGGGCGAAAAACAATTTCGAGTTGGCGACTAAGGTCATAGAAGGCGAATGATTGCTCACCCTCAATAAGCCATTTGAAGCATTGAATAGAGACATCAGCAAGTTCAATAATGCTCGGTCGAGAGTCTCCTACTTGCACGTAGCTCACCGGCCCTGCAATTAGATATGCATACCAGTCGCCAATCTGAGGCGTGGACACACTGCTAACAACTTGCTGGCTTTGACTGCGTACATGCAGTTCCCAATGCTTCGTAGCGTTTGTTACGTCACGCAGGACTCTAAAGAGGAGCTGGCCTTTGTCAGGTAGCGCCGCCCTGCGTTCCTTTTGCTCAACCGTGCCAGCATTGGGCAGCCAGTCTTGGTATAGGTGGTAGGCGGTGACAACAAAATTGAACGCACAGTAGGTGGAGCTCCCGTCCTTCTCCAGTTGGATGTAGTCCCACTTGAGCTTTTCAAACAGAGCTTCGCATGTGTCGATTGGGAGCCTAGGAGTGCTTTTTGTTGCGACATTTCAGTTTGCCTAACGTTGCGATAAGCGAATGGCAAAAGTACAACTTAAAAACCATCCGCTTGATTGCCTTGTTAGCTTATATATTTAACAATCAGTGATAAAATTCCTAAGAATCCTAACACGTACGGAAGCATGTCTTTTATAAATACCTGTTCGTTTACAACCCAGTACAACCAAAATTTTAGCTTTTTTCGCTTAACCCGTTCTGCGCTAAAATGATATACAACATACCCTATATTATTACGAGCATGCGGTGAGCAGGGGTAATCAAGTTGCATTCTAACATCTCTATATATGCCCTTTTCCGCGCCCAAATACACAAACCAAGAGTCAGTGCAGCCAATTAGCTTGGTGTTGTTAACCTTAATTGAAGTTTGATTTGTACGAAATATTTCAGGGCCACGCTCTTTAATTTCATTCAGCGCTATTTTAGTAAGAAAAGCACAGAGAGACTTATCAATATCATCTTGCAAACTTGGTTTTATCAATTTAACCCAAAGTTGATAGTAGCTTAATAGAAAATAACTCGTCCCTAATAGCAACAAAATACTTAAGAAGCCCCCGGTATTTTCAATCGCTACAAAACTAAAATTAATTTTAGATATAACTAAATCGCCAAAAGAGAATGCTATCGTTACTACAGAAAATAACATTAGCCATTTTCTTTCCTTTTCATAGTTCTCCATTTTTAATCCTCATCAGAGAGCTAACTTAATTTATACAACACTCTTTGCCGCCTAATGACTCTAGACTGCTGACCGCCTACTCACTACTCAACTAGGCGAACCAACGACCTTTCACACACCTTCAGCAAGGACATTTCCCCACCGTCTTCGCCCCCAGCCTAGCCTCCATGCGCGAGCGCACAAACTGCTCCCGCGTCATCGCTGCCAGCTCCGGATGCTTCTCGGTCATGTGTCGCACATACGCGTCATAGTCCGGCACGCCCACCAGCATCGCGCCGAAATGCCGGCTCTGCTGCCAAAGCGCTGCCAGCCGGCCACGGCCAGAGATAACGCCTGAGCCAACGTCACTCACGCCCGCTCTCCGGCCAGCACAATCGGTGTTTCCGTGCTCTCAATCCGGCCACTGCGCAGCGCCGTCCACATGGCGCGCACGCTGCAGAACAGCATGACCAGCACCACGCTCATAAACAGCACGCAGAGGGTGGCGTTGATGTAGTCGTTAACGATGACTTGTTGCATCTGCGCCAGGCTCTTGGCTGGAGCCAGCACGTCGCCGTTGCTTACGGCGGCGCTGAATTTCTCGGCGTGGGCGAGGAAGCCGATGCGGGGGTCCACATGGAAGAGTTTCTGCCAGCCGGCCGTGAGTGTGATGACCAAAATCCAGCTCGCGGGTAGCAGCGCAACCCAGGCATGACGGGCGCGCTGAGCTTTGAACAGCAACGTGCCGACCAACAGCAGCGCGATGGCGGCGAGCATTTGGTTGGCAATGCCGAACAACGGCCACAGCGTGTTGATGCCGCCCAGCGGGTCGATCACGCCCTGATACAGGAACCAGCCCCAGCCGCCCACGCAGAGCAAGGTAGCTACCACATTCGGCCACCAGCGTTCGGTGTCGCGGAACGGCGCGTACACGGCACCGAACAGGTCCTGAATCATGAAGCGGCCCACGCGCGTGCCGGCATCAATGGTAGTGAGGATGAACAGGGCCTCAAACAGAATGGCGAAGTGATACCAGAACGCCATCATGCCGCTGCCGCCCACCACCGAAGACAAGATGTAGGCCATGCCCACGGCCAGCGTGGGTGCGCCGCCGGCGCGTGACAAAATGCTGTCTTCGCCGATGTCTTTCGCGGTTTGCGCAAGCAGCTCGGGGGTGACCAAGAAGCCCCACTGGCTAATTACTGTCGCGGCGTCTTCCACGGTTTTGCCGATCAGGGCCGGTGGCGAGTTCATGGCGAAGTAGATGCCGGGCTCAATCACACAGGCGGCAATCATGGCCATGACGGCCACGAACGACTCCATGAGCATAGCGCCATAGCCGATGGGGCGAGCGTCGAGCTCGTTATCCAGCAGTTTCGGCGTGGTTCCCGACGACACTAGCGCGTGGAAGCCGGACACGGCACCGCAGGCGATGGTGATGAACAGGAACGGGAACAGGCTGCCCGCAAAGACCGGGCCGCTTCCGTCAATGAACGGGGTTAGCGCCGGCATTTTCAGCTCAGGCATCACGATCAGGATGCCCAGCGCCAGCGCCACGATGGTGCCGATCTTGAGGAAGGTCGAGAGGTAATCACGCGGAGCCAGCAGCAGCCACACCGGCAGAATGGACGCCAGCGCACCGTAACCAATCAGGCCCAGCGCCAGCTGCTCGCCGGTGAAGGTGAAGCGCGCCGCCCACAGCGCATCCTCGGCGACCCAACCACCCACCACAATCGACACGAATAACAGCGCCACGCCAATCAGTGACATTTCGCCGATACGGCCCGGGCGCAGGTAGCGCAGATACAGCCCCATAAACACGGCAATGGGAATGGTCGCGACCACAGTGAACGTGCCCCATGGCGAATGCGCCAGCGCCTTCACCACCACCAATCCCAGCACGGCGAGCAGAATAATCATGATGGCAAGAATGCCGATGCCAGCCACTGTGCCAGCAAACGGCCCTAGCTCCGTGCGGATCATGTCGCCCAGTGAGCGACCATCACGGCGCGTAGAAGCGGTGAGCACCAACATGTCTTGCACGGCGCCCGCGAGCACCACACCGGCGAGTAGCCACAGCGTTCCCGGCAGATAGCCCATCTGTGCTGCCAGCACGGGGCCGATCAGCGGGCCTGCACCGGCAATAGCCGCGAAGTGATGGCCGAACAAGACCACGCGATGCGTGGGCAGATAGTCGAGGCCGTCGTTGTGACGATGTGCGGGGGTTAGCCGTCGCCCATCCAAACTCACGACGGCGGTGCCGAGGTAGCGGCTGTAGAAACGATAGGCGATGACATAAACCGACACCGCCGCCACCACGATCCAGGCAGCGTTGATGCTTTCGCCGCGATGCAGAGCCAGCGTCGCCAGCGAAAACACCGCGACGCCGCACACGGCCAGCCAAACTAAAACCGAGCGCAGCGTCGTCATGGCCTTATTCCACCGTTACTGATTTTGCTAAGTTGCGCGGCTGGTCCACGTCAGTGCCCTTAATGACGGCCACGTGATAAGACAACAACTGCAAGGGAATGGTGTAGAGAATCGGCGCAACTTCATCGGCCACGCTGGGCATAGAGAACACCTTGATGCCCGGTTCGGCGCGCACATCGGCGGCATGATCGGCGAAGACATAGAGCACGCCGGCACGCGCGCGCACTTCCTGCAAGTTGGACTTGAGCTTGTCGATAAGGTCGTTCTTCGGGGCAACCGCCACCACCGGCATGTCTTGATCCACCAGTGCCAACGGGCCGTGCTTGAGCTCACCGGCGGGGTAGGCTTCAGCGTGGATATAGGAAATTTCCTTGAGCTTGAGCGCGCCCTCCATCGCCACCGGGTATTGCGCGCCACGGCCGAGGAACAGGGTGTGATGCTTGTCGCCAAACTCGGCGGCAATACGCTCGATGGCTTGATCCATCGCCAGCACTTCATCGCACAGCGTCGGCAGGCCAGCGAGTTGCGCCACGATATCGCGCTCACGTTCTGCCGTGAGGTTGCCCTGACGACGGCCCGTGGCCAGCACCAACAGCATCAATGCAACGAGCTGCGTGGTAAAGGCCTTGGTCGATGCCACGCCAATTTCCGGGCCAGCATGGGTAATAAACGCCAGATCCGATTCGCGCACCAATGTTGACGTTGGTACGTTGCAAATACACAGCGAGCCCAGCGCGCGCGACTTCACTTCACGCAGCGCGGCCAGCGTGTCGGCGGTCTCACCGGATTGCGAGATAGTAACCAGCAGCGTATCGGCTGGCAGCACCGTGGTGCGGTAGCGGAATTCGCTGGCCACTTCCACATGGCAGGACACCCCGGCGATGGCCTCGAACCAATACTTGGCCACGTAACCGGCGTGATAGCTGGTGCCGCAGGCGAGGATTTGCACATGCTTGGCTTTGGTCAGAAGCTCGGCCGCTTGCGGGCCAAACGCATCAATCGCGACCTGCCCGTTGCTAACGCGACCCGCCAGCGTGCGCTGAATTGCTGCCGGCTGCTCGTAAATTTCCTTCAGCATGTAGTGCTTGTAAGTGCCCTTGCTGCTGGCGTGCACGGTGGCATCTAATTCGACTGACGGGCGCGCAATGACAGCACCGCTGGCATCCCAGATGGTGACCTGATCGCGCTTCAGCTCAATGAAGTCGCCTTCTTCGAGATAGATAAAACGGTTGGTTACCGGCAGGAGCGCAAGCTGGTCGGAGCTGATGAAGTTCTCGCCAATACCGAGACCAACCACCAGCGGCGAACCCTGACGTACAGCCAGCAAACGCTGTGGCTCGGTTGCCCGCACGATGCCCAGCGCAAATGCGCCATGCAGTTGCGCCACGGCACGGCGCACCGCCGCCATGAAATCGCCGCCTTTCTTGAGTTCAGACTGAATCAGGTGCGGTACCACTTCAGTGTCGGTCTGCGAAGTAAAGACATAACCTTCGGCCTGGAGTTGCTCGCGCAGGGCTTCGTAGTTCTCAATAATGCCGTTGTGCACCACGGCGATATCACCAGACTGATGCGGATGCGCGTTGTCTTGCGTGGGTGCGCCGTGGGTTGCCCAGCGCGTGTGGGCAATTCCGATCTGTCCGCTCACACCGCTGGCGTGGGTGGCATCCGCGAGTGCCTGCACCTTGCCCGGCTGACGCTCACGCTCAATGGCCCCGCCATGCACCACCGCCAGACCCGCAGAGTCGTAGCCACGATATTCGAGACGGCGCAGACCTTCGATCAACACATCCGTGATATTACGCTCGCCAATGGCGCCAACAATCCCGCACATAACTTTCTCCGTAAATTCTAAATTGCTGGCTTAAACCTTGTGTGCCTTGCGCGGACGCTGCCAACCTTCAATCGTTTTTTGCACAGCGCGTGCCACCGCCAACTGAGCGTCGGGCACGTTTTTGCTAATCGTTGAACCGGCGCCGGTCGTTGCCCCCGCGCCAATGGTGACGGGCGCCACCAAGGAGTTATTCGTGCCAATAAAGGCATCGTCGCCAATCGTGGTCTTGTGCTTGTTGGCACCGTCGTAATTGCAGGTGATGGTGCCGGCGCCGATATTCACGCCACGGCCAATCTCACTATCGCCCAGATACGCGAGATGGTTGGCCTTGGAGCCCACACCCATGATGGTGGCCTTGGTCTCCACGAAGTTGCCAATATGCACCTCGTCGGCCAGCTTTGAACCGGGGCGCAGACGCGCAAACGGGCCAATATGCGCGTTCGCACCGACCACGGCACTGTCGATCAGCGAGTACGGCTTAATCTCGGTACCGGCACCGATCTCGCAATCTTTGAGGATGCAGCCGGCACCGACGCGCACATTGTCGCCCAGCACCACGCGGCCTTCCAAAATCACGCCGGCATCTAGCGACACATCCATGCCGTGACTAACTTGGCCACGAATATCCAAACGCGCCGGGTCTAGCACCGTCACGCCGGCACGCATGAGCTGCTCGGCCTCATGCCGTTGCCACACGCGTTCTAATGCCGACAGCTGCAGCTTGTCGTTCACGCCTTCAACTTCCCAGATGGTATCGGGATGCACCGCCGTGACCGGCACACCGTTGGCGGTGGCCATGCCGATTAAATCGGTGAGGTAATACTCGCCCTGCGCATTGTTATTTTTTAGCTGAGGTAACCATGCATGCAGCAAGGCATTCGGCACACACAAAATACCGGTGTTGGCTTCGGTGATTAGCTTCTCATCTGCAGTCGCATCTTTCTGCTCAACAATGCGCACCACGCGACCCTGCTCGCGAACAATGCGACCGTAACCCGTCGGGTCTGGCAGATGCACGGTGAGCAGGCCAAGGCTCTGGTCATTGGGTACGACTTCAATGAGTCGCTGTAGGGTCGCGACTGAAATGAGTGGCACATCGCCATAGAGAATTAAAGTACGACCCTGAGCGGCCAGCACTGGCAGCGCCACTTGCACGGCATGGCCGGTGCCCTTCTGCTCGGCCTGCAAAACCCAATCCAGTGCTTGCTCAGCAAACGCCTGCTGCACCACATCGCCGCCATGCCCATAGACCACAATAGGACGCTCAGCGCCTAATTTACGCGCAGCCACAATCACATGATGAAGTAGCGGCTGGCCGGCCAGGGGTTGCATGACTTTTGGCAGCGCGGAACGCATACGCGTGCCCTTTCCTGCTGCCAGAATGATGACCTGAAGACTCATGAAGGGTAGCTTCCTGCGAAAAACTGGTCGCCAGTTTACACCAAGCTAGTCAGGCATTCAGGCCAGTTTGTCGGGGTGTCTGTTACGGCGCGCTATTCGCCGCGAATGTATTGCTCAAGCTGATCAATCATGACTTTTTGTTCTGAAATAACATCTTTCACTAAGTCACCAATGGAAATAAGACCCAGCAATTTTCCGTTGTCCATGACGGGTAAATGGCGCAAGCGTTTTTCCGTCATGAGTTTCATGCATTCAGAACTGGTTTGGCTGGGATGCACGAACATCACCGCTGAAGTCATGATGTCGGCCACGGGTGTTGCCTGTGAGGATCGCTCCAACAAAACCACTTTGCGGGCATAGTCACGCTCCGTGATGATGCCGACCACATCCGCTCCTTCCGTTACGAGTAACGCGCCAATTCCCTTTTCTGCCATGAGGGCAACGGCCTCAAGAACGGTTTGATCTGGGCCGATGGTATAGACGCTTACACTACCCTTGTTTTGCAACAATTCCGCAACGGTCTTCATGTGACTTCCTTAGGCCATGAGCAGGTAGGCTTTTTGTAACATGAAAAAAGCAAAAGGGCAGCCTAAGCTGCCCTTTTTTACATCACATCCGCTTACGCCGAGTGATTAGCCGCGACCTGCGCGATTCTTCATGGCCTGCAAGGTACGCAGCTGAGCTGCGGACTCTGCCAAGGATGCCAAGGCTACCGAAGTATCCATTTCACCCTTCTGGTTGGTCAGCGCATCGGCTGCCGCACGGCGAGCCTCAAGAGCTGCAGCTTCATCTACATCTGCCGCGCGTACTGCGGTATCCGCCAGAATCGTAACGATTGTTGGCTGCACTTCCAGCACACCACCGGAGACGTAGTAAATCAGCTCTTCGCCATCGTCCAGCAACACGCGTACCGGGCCTGGCGACAACAGCGTCAGTAACGGAGCATGGCCTGGGGTGACACCGATGTCACCGAGCTGACCATGCGCCACCACCATCTTGGCGTTGCCGGCGTAGATCGATTCTTTGGCACTGACAATATCGCAGTGAATCGTATTCGCCATGTTCTACTCCTGAGCCTGAAGGTGAAGAAGCTTAGAGCTTCTTCGCCTTTTCGATGGCTTCGTCGATACCGCCAACCATGTAGAACGCCTGTTCTGGCAGTGAGTCAAACTCACCAGCCAAAATGCCTTTGAAGCCACGAATGGTTTCTTTCAGCGACACGTACTTACCTGGCGAACCGGTGAACACTTCGGCCACATGGAACGGCTGCGACAAGAAACGTTGGATCTTACGCGCACGGTACACAACCAGCTTGTCTTCTTCCGACAGCTCGTCCATACCCAGAATCGCGATGATGTCCTTCAGTTCCTTGTAACGCTGCAACACGTTCTGCACGCCACGGGCAACGGCGTAATGCTCTTCGCCAACAACCAGTGGATCGAGCTGACGCGATGTGGAGTCGAGTGGATCAACTGCAGGGTAGATACCCAGCGAGGCGATATCACGCGACAGAACAACGGTGGCGTCCAAGTGAGCGAACGTGGTCGCTGGCGATGGGTCAGTCAAGTCATCGGCAGGAACGTAAACGGCTTGGATCGAGGTGATTGAACCGTTCTTAGTCGATGTAATACGCTCTTGCAGAACGCCCATTTCCTCGGCCAGCGTTGGCTGGTAGCCCACAGCTGACGGCATACGACCGAGCAGCGCGGATACTTCGGTACCGGCCAATGTGTAACGGTAGATGTTGTCTACGAAGAGCAGAACGTCACGGCCTTTGCCGGATTCGTCCTTCTCATCACGGAAGTATTCCGCCATGGTCAGACCGGTCAACGCAACGCGCAGACGGTTGCCGGGCGGCTCGTTCATCTGGCCGTAAACCATCGCAACCTTGTCGAGAACGCCCGAATCCTTCATTTCGTGATAGAAATCGTTGCCTTCACGCGTACGCTCACCCACACCGGCGAACACGGACAAACCGCTGTGCGCCTTAGCGATGTTGTTGATGAGTTCCATCATGTTCACGGTCTTGCCGACGCCAGCACCACCGAAGAGACCAACTTTACCGCCCTTGGCGAATGGGCAGAGCAGATCGATAACCTTGATGCCTACTTCCAGCAGCTCAGTACCGCCCGACTGTTCGTCGTAGCTAGGTGCCTTGCGGTGGATCGACATGGTGACTTCGGTTTCAACCGGACCAGCTTCATCTTCTGGCTGACCCAGAACGTTCATGATGCGACCCAGAGTGCCCTTACCTACTGGCACGCTGATAGGACCGCCGGAGTTGCCAACCGTCAGACCGCGCTTGAGGCCTTCGGTGGAACCCATGGCAATCGTACGCACGATGCCGTCGCCCAGCTGCTGCTGAACTTCGAGGGTGGTCGATGTCGCGTCAACTTTCAGCGCGTCATAGACTCTAGGCACGCTATCGCGCGGGAATTCGACGTCGATAACGGCGCCGATGATCTGGACAATACGACCGCTGCTCATGGGTTCATCCTCTCAAACTGCAATACTGTTTTAGTTATGCGCGACCTTAAACGGCCGCAGCACCACCGACGATTTCCGAGATTTCCTGGGTGATCGCAGCCTGACGCAGCTTGTTATACACGAGCTGGAGGTTACGGATCAGTTCACCGGCGTTATCGGTTGCCGCTTTCATGGCGACCATACGGGCAGCCATTTCACAGGCCACGTTTTCGATCACACCTTGGTAAACCTGTGACTCAATGAAGCGAAGCAAGAGCGCATCGAGGATGGGCTTAGCTTCAGGTTCATAGAGGTAGTCCCAGTTGTAGCTGCGCTCATCCAGGCCGTCATCACCGGACGTGGCCAACGGCAGCAACTGCTGCAGTGTTGGTTTCTGCGTCATGGTGTTAACAAACTCGTTAGACACTAAATAAAGGCGGTCAATTTTGCCTTCATCAAAATGTTCGAGCATGACCTTAATGGCGCCAATCAATGCTTCCAGCGATGGCTTGTCACCCATATGGGTTTTTGCTGCCACCACTTTGCCGCCGAAGTTCTTGAAGAACGTGGTGGCTTTAGTCCCGAGCAAACAGAACTCGACCTCAACGCCCTGAGCCTGAAACTCACGAACGGAGAGTGCGACCTGCTTAAACAGGTTGGTGTTGAGGCCGCCGCAAAGACCGCGATCGGACGACACCACGATGTAACCAACGCGCTTCACTGGACGCTCGATCAGATAGGGGTGTTTGTACTCGGGCGTTGCGTGAGCAACGTGAGCCACCACCTGACGGATCTTCTGGGCGTAGGGCTTACCTGCGACCATGCGTTCCTGGGCTTTGCGCATCTTAGAGGCGGCCACGAGCTGCATCGCTTTCGTGATCTTCTGCGTGCTCTTGATGCTCGCAACCTTGACACGGATTTCTTTTAAGCTGGCCATAGCCTCACCAAATCGTTGCCTGAGTCACCGGCCCAGCGCGAACGCTAGGCCGGATCGTACTTACCAGCTCTGCGTGGCTTTGAACTTCTCGATGCCAGCGCGCAGCTCGGCTTCGATCTTGCCATCGTAGTTAGCTGTGGCGTTGATGTTATCCATCAGTGCCTTGTACTCGCTGTTCATGAAGGCGTGCAAAGCGGCTTCGAAATCGAGCACTTTGTTCACGGCAACATCGCCCAGATAGCCTTCGTTAACCGCGAAAATCGACAGCGCCATGTCGCCGATGTTGAGCGGTGCGAATTGCTTCTGCTTCATCAGCTCAGTTACACGCTGACCGAGTTCCAGCTGCTTACGGGTCGCTTCATCGAGGTCAGAAGCGAACTGAGCAAACGCGGCCAGTTCACGGTACTGAGCCAACGAGGTACGAATACCACCGGAGAGCTTCTTGATGATCTTGGTCTGAGCTGCACCACCCACACGCGATACCGAGATACCAGCGTTAACCGCAGGACGGATACCGGAGTTGAACAGCGACGTTTCCAAGAAGATCTGGCCGTCGGTGATCGAAATCACGTTGGTTGGAACGAAGGCGGATACGTCACCGGCTTGCGTTTCAATGATTGGCAGCGCGGTGAGCGAGCCAGTCTTACCTGTTACGCCACCCTTGGTGAACTTCTCAACGTATTCAGCGGATACGCGCGATGCACGCTCCAGCAGACGGGAGTGGAGATAGAACACGTCGCCTGGGTACGCTTCACGACCTGGCGGACGGCGCAGCAACAACGAAATCTGACGGTAGGCCACAGCCTGCTTGGACAGATCGTCGTAAATGATCAGGGCGTCTTCGCCGCGATCACGGAAGTATTCACCCATGGTGCAACCGGAGTACGGTGCAAGGAACTGCATGGATGGCGCGTCAGCGGCAGCAGCGGCAACGACCGTGGTGTAAGCCATGGCGCCAAACTCTTCGAGTTTGCGAACCACGTTAGCAATAGTCGATTGCTTCTGGCCTACAGCAACGTAGACGCACTTAATGCCAGAGTTCTTCTGCGCAATGATGGCGTCGATGGCCAGCGCGGTTTTACCGGTCTGACGGTCGCCAATGATCAGCTCACGCTGGCCACGGCCGATGGGAATCATGGCGTCGACAGACTTGTAGCCAGTCTGTACGGGCTGGTCTACGGACTGACGCCAAATAACGCCTGGAGCAACCTTTTCAACGGCGTCGGTTTCTTTAGCGTTGATCGGGCCTTTGCCGTCGATGGGGTTGCCCAGGGCGTCAACGACGCGGCCGAGCAGTTCTGGACCCACTGGCACTTCCAGAATACGGCCGGTGCAGCGGGCTTTGCCGCCTTCCTGCAGAGTCTGGTATGGGCCAAGTACCACGGCACCGACGGAGTCGCGCTCGAGGTTGAGGGCCATGCCGAAGACACCGCCGTCGAACTCGATCATTTCGCCGTACATGACGTCGGCCAGACCGTGGATACGCACGATACCGTCGGACACGCCGACGATGGTGCCTTCGTTACGCGCTTCAGCGGAGGCGTTCAGATCCGTGATGCGGCTCTTGATCAGTTCGCTGATCTCGGAGGGATTCAGATGCTGCATGATGCTCTCTTCCTCGAAGGAATAATCAGGTATTCAGGGCAGCGTTAAGCTTGCCCAGCTGGCCTCGTACAGAGGCATCGATAACCATGTCACCGGCACGAATGATGGTGCCACCAATGAGGCTGGCATCGGTCGTGCTTGTCACATTCACTTGGCGCGACAGCTTTTGTGCCAGAACCTGGCCCAATTGCTGAGTCTGCTCGGCACTTAAGGCGAATGCAGACGTCACCGTGACATCTACTGCGCCTTCGGCTTCAGCCCGCAGACCTTCGAAAAGGCTGCTAATGGCCGGCAGTGCGGCCAAGCGCTTGTGGCTGGCAACATTGCTGATGAAATTGCGGCCGGCGGCATCGAGACGATCACCACAAACCTTGAACATGGCTTCCGCCTGTTCAGCCGCGCTCAACATCGGGCGCGAAATGTACTGATTGAAGTCTGCATTGGCGACCACGGCGGCAGCGAGTGCCAACATGGACGACCAACCGGCTAGCTCGCCCGCGCCACGAGCATACTCGAAAGCGGCTTTGGCGTAGGGTCGCGCTACTGTTGTGAGTTCAGCCATGATGGTCTGTTGAGCCTCTTATTTGAGCTGGCTAGCCAGTTGATCCAACATGCCGGCATGCTTTGCAGCATCCACTTCGGCTTGCAGAATCTTCTCGGCACCGGCAACAGCTAAGGCCGCAACTTGCTTACGCAATACATCACGAGCACTGGCCATTTCAGTTTCGATATCCGCACGAGCCTGAGTGAGGATGCGTTCAGCTTCAGCCGCAGCCTGAGCCTTCACTTCATCACCGACTTGCGAGGCACGACGGTTAGCCTGCTCGATAAGCGCAGCAGCCTGCTGCTTGGCAGCTTGCAGTTCCTGAGCAACTTGCGCGTGCGCAACTTCCAGATCCTGCTTTGCCTTGTCAGCGGCATTCAGACCATCAGCAATTTTTTGCTGACGCTCAGCCATGGCGGCCATGATGGGTGGCCACACAAACTTCATGCAGAACCAAACGAAGATCGCAAAAGAGATCGCTTGGCCCACGATTGTGAAGTTGATGTTCACGCTATCACCTCTATTCCAGATTCATTCAGCAGACCGGAAGCCGGCCTGCAACATAACGATCGCGAGCGATCGATTACTGCTGAATGAACGGGTTGGCGAACAGCAGGAACAGACCGATACCAACACCGATCATGGTTACGGCGTCGAGCAGACCGGCGACGATGAACATCTTCACCTGCAGCTGTGGAGCCAGTTCTGGTTGACGGGCAGTACCTTCGAGGAACTTACCGCCGAGCAGGCCGAAGCCGATTGCAGTGCCGAGAGCACCCAGGCCGATCAACAGTGCAACAGCGATCAGGTTAAGGCCAATAACTTGTTCCATTTGAGTTTCCTCTTCAGGGTTGGTTTCAGTGTGTGTAAAGGGTTTAGTGGTCGTGCGACTCAGACGCCATGCTCATGTAGACAATTGTCAGCATCATGAACACGAAGGCCTGCAGCGTAATAATCAGGATGTGGAAGATCGCCCAAGGCACGGACAATGTCCACTGCAGATACCACGGCAGCAAAGCAATCAGGATGAACAGCAATTCACCGGCATACATGTTGCCGAAGAGTCGCAGCGCCAAGGAAATTGGCTTAGCAATCAGTGCCACGCCTTCCAACAGGAAGTTGAACCAGACCAGCCAAATGGTGTTGAACGGCTGGAAGGTCAATTCCTTGGCGAAGCCACCCACACCTTTCATGCGGATGCTGTAGGCAACAATCAAAATGAAGACGGAAATACCCATGCCCAGCGTAGCGTTCACGTCGGTGGTGGGTACGACCTTGAAGAAAACGGCATGTGGATCAGCGCCAAAGACGCTAACACCAATGATTTTGGCAATTTCTGGCAAGAAATCGACAGGCACTAAGTCCATCAAATTCATCAGGAAGATCCAGACGAAAATGGTCAGGGCCAACGGCGCAATTAATTTGGATGTGCCGTGATACGTGTCTTTGACGTTGGTGTGTACGAAATCAACCACGACTTCGACGAGATTCTGCAGCCCACCCGGCACGCCCGAAGTGGCTCGTACAGCAGCCAGACGGAACAGGAAGCAAAATACTAGGCCGAGGAAAATCGACCAGCCCATGGTATCAACATGAATCGCGTTGAAGCCCATTTCGGCCGCTTCTTGAGCAGTGTGTGCAAAACCCCAACCATTCTCCGGGTGGTTCCCGTAGGTTAAGTTGGTCAAGTGGTGCTTGATGTACTCGGTGGAATTTCCAGCCATTAGTCTCTTACCCATCAGGGCTGAGTTGCACGCATCGTGAGTGGCACGATCCAAGCAACCAGCTGCTCCAAAACAAAACTGGCGAATAGCCAGCGGGCATCGACTTCGCTGAAGCCAATAAACACCGCGGCAAAGAGCAAGGCGGTTAGTACAAACTTACCTGCCTCACCCCGATAAAAATTTTTCACAATCTGCTGTGCAGATGTTGCACCGGCATGACGAAAGGCGCGAAACACAAAATACGCCTGACCCACCACCGCGATGCCCGCCCCTGCCAGCGCAGATAAGGCCGCATGTTTACCGGCGAGCAAATACGCGATTAGAAAAATCGCTGCCCAAAGCCGGCATTGCCAACGTAACTGCAGCTTAGCTGGCTTGAAATCGACCAGCGGTTGCGGCTTGCTGACACTCATGCTGCGCTCACTTGGTTAGCTGTCGGCGGCTGGTCAATCGACAAACCCTTGAAAGCGCGCGGATTATAGATGGCAGTGCGCTTAAAGGGCAACCAATTCACACGGACTTTTCATGACTCGTGCGCCGCGTGGAAAGCGTCGCCTCACCTTAAACACTACATTTGGTGGATATCTTTCAGCGTAGGCGCTTTATCTTGATATTTTTCCCGTAACGACATTCTTCGCAGCTGACGCAAAGTCTGCAAAGCGTCATCGGCTAAATTGAAGTTATAGACCACGGCAGGAATTAGGCCGCCCGGCTCTGCGCTACCCCAGAGCTCGATTTTGACGTTGCCGTTGGACTGCGGCGTTAAACGCCAGCTGCTTTGCACTGAGTGCATACGAATTTTGCCGGCCGTTTCGCGAACATAGCCTGGAACGGCTTGCGAGCGGATCGTCACAATACCGTTACTCTCTAAACGCTCGGACTTCACCACCACTTCGCGGGGCTTAAAAGGATAGGGCAGTTTGTATTGAATATAGATCCACGCCACATTGCCTTGACGCTTGATCAACCGAGCCTCGCTCACGCGTGAGGCCCACTGTGGCATGACTGCCACATCACTGAGGACCGCCTCGATGCGTTGAGTCGATCCTTTTATCGTGGTTACGGCATAAACATCGCGATATTGGCCGCTGGGCCGGTCGTGCAAGTAAACGCGAATCTGACGCGCTGGTTCCTGTCGCTGCAGACGCCAGCCATCGCCAACGTTGTCGCTGCTAAAGGCTGCCGGTGAAATCCACAGCAAGGACGCAGCGAGCAGCCAAGCCGCTCGCACAGCGCCCCAGCGCTTACTGAATGTGCGCAAGAATGCCATCGAGCTCGTCAAGCGAGTTATAGCTAATGACCAAACGGCCTTTGCCTTTCGCGTTGCAGTCAATTTTCACCACAGCACCCAACTGCGAGGACAAACGATCCTGCAGCTGTCGCACATTGGGATCAGGCTTGCGCTCACCCGCCGCAGGCTTTTCAGCCAGCAGCTGTCGAACCAAGGACTCTGCCTGGCGAACCGTCATACCCTTATCAATAATTTGCCGTGCCGCCAGCAACTGCTGCGCCGAGGTCAGAGCCAGCAAAGCGCGGGCATGGCCCATATCTAAATCGCCGTGCGCGAGGGAGCGCTTAACTTCTTCGTTCAAGCCGAGCAGACGCAATAAATTACTCACCGCTGCACGCGACTTGCCCACGGCGTCGGCAACCTCTTGATGCGTGAGCTTGAACTCCTCAGCAAAGCGCTGCATGGCTAAGGCTTCTTCCAGCGGATTCAGGTCTTCACGCTGAATGTTTTCGATCAGCGCCAGCGCAATTGCCGCTTCATCGCTGAAGTCACGGATCAGCGCGGGGACTTTATCCAGCTGCGCGAGTTGTGCGGCACGCCAACGGCGCTCACCGGCAATAATTTCGTAGCGCTGCTCGCCAATTTCGCGCACCACAATCGGCTGCAAAATACCCTGCGCCTTAATCGAGTCGGCGAGCTCTTGCAGGGCCTCGGGGTCCATATCCCGACGGGGCTGATAACGACCACGCGATAAAAATTCGACGGGCAATAGTTTCAGCTCACCTTCTGGAGGCAAGCCAGCGGCAACTGCAGTGACCTCTTCTTGAACCTTACGCACGGTGCCCAGCAAGGCATCGAGCCCTCGATTCCCGCCTAACCCGCGCTTCTTAATGGTCGACATAGCGTTATTGTTCTCGTCTATCGATGGCTGGGCGAATTACGCGCGCTTTTGTCGGCGCAATAGCTCGGAGGCTAAGGCTAAATAGGCCATAGCACCGCGTGAGCTTTTATCGTACTGCAATACCGGCACGCCATGCGCTGGCGCCTCGGCCAAACGGACATTGCGAGGAATAATCGTGTTCAATACGCGATCACCAAAATGGCTGATCAACTCTTTCGACACATCATTGGCCAAGGTATTACGCGGATCAAACATGGTGCGCAAAATACCGGCGATATGCAGATTCGGGTTAGCTGTTTCAGCAACGCGGTTGATGGTTTCTGTCAGTGCCGCCAAGCCTTCAAGGGCGTAATACTCACACTGCATGGGAATAATGACGCCATCGGCTGCCACAAGCCCGTTCAGCGTCAGCATGCTGAGAGATGGCGCACAGTCGATGATGATGCTGTCGTAGCGGCCCACCAACGGTGCCAACGCTTCTTTTAAGCGCTGCTCCTTTCGCGGTACATCTAACAGCTCCACCTCAGCCGCGGTCAGATCGCCATTGGCCGGCAGCAAATCATAGCCGCCGGGCGATGCCTGAATGACTTCAGCGGCGGTGACTTCGCCTAACAACACATCATAAACACTGCGCGTCAGATCGTGCTTGCTAATGCCTGAGCCTGTCGTGGTGTTGCCCTGGGGATCGAGATCCACCAACAGCACCCGGCGACGTGTCGCGGCTAACGAAGCGGCCAAATTGACACTGGTGGTGGTTTTACCGACACCGCCTTTCTGGTTCGCGACTGCAAAAATCTTATCCATGTATTTCCCCGCCGATCACCTATGGATGTCGGACTTTTAAGACACGGGCCGCAACACAATCAGGTGTCGAGCATCAGCGACAAAGGGTACTCGCAAAGCGGGGGTGTTTTCGAGTGCTGCGTTCACCGGTAGCTCAGCTATTTCATCGTGAGGCACATGGCCCTTCATGGCTAACCAGCGCCCATTGGGGGCCAATAGATGCGCGGTGCCATTCACCATGTCGGCCAAACTGGCGAAAGCGCGACTGCAAACTTGAGCATATTGGCCCTGATGTTCCTCACAGCGTGCATTCACGACCGTCACGCGCTGCATGCCCATATCAGCAGCCATTTGCTTCAGAAATCGCGTTTTCTTGCCATTCGAATCCAGCAATGTGATGTCTTGCTCCGGATGCACCAGCGCTAAAATAAAACCTGGCAAGCCGGCACCCGTGCCAATATCAATCAGACTCTCACGGCTGATCAGGGGCAGCACGCTGAGGCTATCGAGCAGATGTTTATCGACCATGACCAGTGGATCACGAATTGCGGTCAGGTTAAACGCTTGATTCCACTTCACCAGCCCCACGAGGTAGGTCATCAAACGGGCAACCACGGCCTCATCCAACGCCAAGCCCATCGCGTGGACGCCTTCACGCAGACGCGCTTCCGCTACTTTTGGCCAATCCGCCGCTAACCGTTGCTGCGCCATAGTTCGCCCTTAGACCGGTTGGGGCGTGCGCACACGCCCGTGCTTTTTCAGCGTAATTAACAACAGTGACACGGCGGCGTGAGTGATCCCCGGAATTCGGCCAGCTTGCGCCAGCGTTTCCGGCCTGGCCGCCTTTAATTTGGCGCGCACTTCGTTCGATAGGCCTTGCACGGCGTCGTAGTCAAAATCGAGCGGCAAGGACAAGCCTTCTTGGGCGCGCAAACGAGCCACTTCATCACTCTGGCGATCCACATAACCGGCGTATTTCACCGCAATTTCAATTTGCTCACCGATGGCTTCACGCATTTCCACGGCATCTACCGCCATGGCACCGGGCTCGGCTAAGCCGCCCGTGTCTGGCACTAATTCAGCCAACTGCGCATAGGTCACTTGCGGGCGTTTTAGCAGATCATGGAGATTGCTTTCGCGATTCAATTCCTGGCCGGTCAATGCCGTAAAGGCCTGCGCTCCGGTACTGCCCGGATGCAACCAAGCGCTTTTTAAACGCTGACTTTCGCGCTCAATGGCTTCCTGTTTCGCGCAATAGGCAGCCCAGCGCACATCATCCACCAAGCCCAAGGCACGGCCCTGCTCGGTCAAGCGTTGGTCAGCGTTGTCTTCACGCAGCATCAGGCGATATTCAGCTCGCGAGGTGAACATGCGATACGGCTCTTTAGTCCCTAGCGTGATGAGGTCATCCACCAACACACCGAGATAGGCCTGATCACGCGTGGGGTACCAGCCCGGCTTGTCCTGCGCACGCAGTCCCGCGTTAACGCCCGCGAGCAAGCCCTGCGCGCCAGCCTCTTCATAACCCGTGGTGCCGTTAATCTGGCCCGCGAAAAACAAGTTATGAATCACGCGAGTTTCTAAGCTGTGCTTGAGGTCACGCGGATCAAAATAATCGTATTCAATGGCATAGCCGGGGCGCGTGATGTGGGCATTTTCCATGCCGCGTATTGAGCGCACCAAGGCCATTTGAATATCAAACGGCAGGCTCGTGGAAATACCGTTGGGGTAAAGCTCGTGTGTGCTCAGGCCTTCCGGCTCGATGAACACCTGATGCGAATCTTTGTCGGCGAAGCGATGGATTTTGTCTTCAATCGATGGGCAGTAGCGCGGCCCCACACCCTCGATGACGCCGGTGTACATCGGCGAGCGGTCGAGGCCACTGCGAATAATGTCGTGCGTTTGCAGGTTGGTGTGAGTGATCCAGCAGTTCACCTGCTCCGGGTGCATGGCACGCGTGCCGAGGAAGGACATGACCGGGCGCGGGGTGTCGCCGGGCTGGGCCTGCATCACCGAGAAATCCACCGATTTGGCATCGATGCGCGGCGGCGTGCCGGTCTTCAGGCGGCCCACGCGCAGCGGCAACTCGCGCAGACGATTGGCCAGCGCGATCGATGGCGGATCGCCGGCACGGCCACCACGATGATTTTCCAGGCCGATATGAATCGTGCCGCCCAAGAAAGTGCCGGTGGTCAGCACCACGGTCTTAGTGCTGAAGCGGATGCCCGTTTGTGTGATCACACCCTTAACGGTGTCGCCCTCGACCACAAGATCGTCAGCAGCCTGCTGGAAGATGTCGAGATTCGGCTGGTTTTCCAGCACGGAACGAATCGCCGCCTTGTACAGTGCACGATCCGCCTGGGCTCGCGTGGCACGCACGGCTGGCCCCTTGCGGCCATTGAGCACACGGAATTGGATGCCAGCGCGATCCGTGGCCAGCGCCATAGCGCCGCCGAGGGCGTCGATCTCTTTCACCAGATGCGACTTACCAATGCCGCCGATGGCCGGGTTACAGCTCATTTGCCCCAGCGTTTCCACGTTATGGGTGAGCAGCAAGGTTTGGCAGCCCATGCGTGCCGCCGCCAAGGCTGCTTCCGTACCGGCGTGGCCGCCACCGATAACGATGACATCGTAAGTCTTGGGATAATGCATGGCGGTATCCACTCAACATGAGCCGGCGCAAGGCCAGGCGGCGACCCGAAGGCCAAGAAAAAGGGGACGCGATTATAGGGCGACGCCCCAGACCTCGCCAGTACAAATTTTAATCGCCTTGGCGCTTAGGGCGCTGCAAACTGGGCTTTTGCTTCTCGTGCTCTTACCTGCAAAACAATCTGCATTTCATCGCCAACAATGCCCAGCATTTTGTTCATGCCAAAATCGCTGCGACGAAAACGACTTGTCGCTGTTAGAGCGCCGGAACTTAGCGGATTGCCCTGACCGTCGTGCGCCACCTTTGCGCTCAGCACGATCGGCCGCGTGATGCCATTGACGGTCAACTCGCCGATCAAACTAAATTCTCGTGTGTCCTTCTTCAAGTGCATCATTTCGGTACTGCGAAAGTGCATGTACGGAAACTTATCCGGCTGAAAGTAATCACCTGTTCCGAGTAGGGTGCGATCAATCACCGGCATAAACGTCTTCAACGTCGCCACCGGAATTCGCACATCCACTTTCGCCGCCTCTGGCTGATCTAGGTCGCAGAGAATGGTGCCGGTGGCTTGGCTAAACTGGCCTCGCGGACTCAGCATACCCATGTAGGTCCAATGAAACCCGATACGTGTAGCGTCTGAGTCGATGACATAGGTCACCCAACGCTCCGCTTGCGCAGAGCCCACGCTGAAGGCTAGTGCCGCCGCCAGTAGCCAAGAACTCACTGCAATAGCTCGCGGACTCCGGCTAGCGCCACTGACTAGGGCGTACTTCAATTTGACGGCCATCCACACTAATCCAAGTCGTGCCATCTTGAATGGTGACCTGCCAATCCAAACCACGAGACGCTGAGCTTGCTAAATCCATTGTGACCGCCTCCGGCAGATGCAACACCGTGAGGTTTTCAAACCGCTGAACGCTGGCGCGTAGTTTTTCCCACCAGATTGGCGGCGCACGATCACCATAGGTCACTACGGTACAGCGCTCGGCACGATTGCAGCCTTTACGAATGCGCGTTTCGTCGGGCATGCCCAGAATAATCCAGTGCTTTACTTCGCCAGTCAGGTCTTTCTGCCAAAGATCAGGCTCGTCTTCACTGCTCAGGCCACGCGTAAACTGCATGTCATCACTGGCAAACAGGGCAAACGTGAGCAGCCGCACCATCAGCCGCTCCTCGGTTTCCGAAGGGTGGCAGGCCATGGTCAGTACGTGATCGGCATAGTAGTCACGATCCATGTCCGCCACATTCAGCTGGACTTTATAGACCGTTGATTTAAGCGCCATGATGCTCGCCTTTACGCCAGCACACGGGCTTTGAAATTGCGGCCCTTCAGGCCCGCATCAGCAAGACGACGCAACGCCGCTGGCGCCACTTCGCGATCCACGGCCACATAGGTGTGGAGGTCGAAAATATCAATCTTGCCCACGTTTGCGCCGGGCACACCGCCCTCGCCGGTTAATGCACCCAAGACATCACCTGGGCGCAATTTGTCTTTGCGGCCGCCGTTGATTTGCAAGGTGACACGGCGAGGCGCCGGAATTTTCGACAACACATTAATCGTCGGTAAGTCCTGCCAAACCGGCGTGATGTCTTGGTATTCAGCAATGGCTAAGGTGCGATGCGACTCCGCAGGCGCACACAGGCTCAATGCCAATCCGGTTTGACCCGCGCGACCCGTTCGGCCGATGCGATGCACATGCGTTTCGGGGTCAAAGGCCATTTCCACGTTAATCACCGCGGCCAGATCCTTTACATCTAGCCCGCGCGCGGCCACGTCCGTGGCCACCAACA
>DDPD01000075.1 GCA_002342025.1 Moraxellaceae bacterium UBA2477
TTGCTTAAGGTCAGCGGTGCTGGCGCGGGCAACCCATTCATGCCGCTATGGCTGAATTGCATGGCATTGGGCGAATAACTATCGGGACTGTTCGAGAACTGACGCGATGCAGACTGTTGGTCGCCTGGAGCTAATGCAGGCAGTGCTGACGAGGGTGCTAAGGCCTGCTTAAGCAACGGGCGTAACACACCCCACGCTAGGAGCAGTACCGCCAGACCTACCAAGGACTGTTTGACCAAGCTAGCAAACCACGACTCTTGCCAGATCGGTGTAGCGGACTCGCTCTCACTCAGCGGCTCCGGTGCCGAAAAGTTAGAGCCGACCACCGTGACTTGATCACCACGATCCACTGTGTAGCCAATCGCGCCTTGTACCACGCTGGTCATACGATCCATTTCGGCTTGCGATGGGCCCGCACGCACGATTTTGCCCTGACTGTCTCGCAGCGACGAGCTATCAACCACTACCGCTACAGAGAGCTTGCGCACCGCTCCTGCGGGCGTGTTGGTGTAGTTCAGGACACGCTCAACTTCATAATTTCGTGTCACGGCCTGACTACCTGTGGTGGCCGTAGCCGCAGCCTCTCCTGCCTTGGCCGGTGGCGGCGTGACAGCAGATGGCGGTTGATTACTCAGCGCACCGGGCACACCACTCGCAGGTGGCAGCGCTTTATCGCTACCGTTCAAGGTAATTTGCTCACTGCGAACCACGCTGCGATCGGGCGTGAACGACTCGCGACTTTCTTGTAGCGATGAGAAGTCCATATCGGCAGACACCTGCACACGGACTAAACCCGATGGCACCATGGCCGAGAGCAGACGCTCAATGCGTTCCTCGTAGGCTTTCTCCACTTGCTGCCGATAGGCAAACTGGCGATTACTCAGCTCCAGAGCATCATCGCGCTCGACTCGTGAAAGCAGATTCCCCTGCTGATCAACCACAGTAACCTGTTCCGAACTCAACTCAGGAATACTGGCGGCAACCAAATTCATAATGGCACGCACGTTTTGCTGATCCAGCGTACTGCCCGGACGAATATCGACCATCACCGACGCACTAGCTGGCTTGCGATCGCGAATAAAGACGCTTTGTTTAGGAAGAGCCAAATGTACCCGGGCTTTATGCACTTGCTGAATACTTTCAATGGTGCGGCTCAGCTCAACTTCTAACGCATGCTGGTACTTACGCGACTCCATAAACTCGCTAACACCAAAGCCCTTTTCAGCACGAATCATTTCCAAGCCGGTGCCATCTTCCGATTGCACAATGCCACTGCCGGCCAATTTCAAGCGCGCGTTGTGCAGCTCGGCTTCGGGCACCATTAAAGCACCCGTGTTTTTTTCTAATTGATAAGGAATATTCAGGGTCGTCAGGGTATCCATGACGGCGCTGGCCCGCTCGGCCGGCAAGCTGCTGTAGAGCACACTGTATGGCGGCTGTTGTGACCACATAACCATGGACAAGCCGATAGCCACGCTGCCCGCCACACCGGCAAGCAAAATGATTTGCTTTAACCAGGCCGGCATAACGGCTGGCATTAAACGGCTGGTGATCTGTGAGAGCGTGGCGTCTGCCATGGTACTAACCTCATTACGCTAATTAACAACGCCATCAAATCGACATGCGCATGACTTCTTGGTAGGCATCCACCATTTTGTTGCGTACTTCCATCATGGCTTTGAAAGACACGTCGGCTTTCTGCAGAGACACCATGACTTGCGTCAAGCTGGCTTCACTGTCGCCCCGCTCCCATGCGCTGGTAGCTTGCTGTGCCCGTTGTTGTGTGGCATTCACGGCATCCACCGAGGTCCTGAGTACAGAACTAAAATCGTTGCTGGGCTCTACCCCTCGCACCGGATTAGACGGGGCTAACGGTGAGATACCACCCAAGCCACTCGCTGACGTTTGATTGGGCTGAGTCAAACTACGCATGGCGCGTATTTGACCTAAAACCTGATCGACACCCGATATGCTCGACATGGTTGTACTCCTGACTTACCAGATTACCTGGAGGCCAAATTTCTTCATTTTTTCCACGAGCGTGGTGCGCTGCAGCCCCAGCAATCGGGCAGCTTGCGACACCACGCCATCGACCTGACGTAAGGCTTCGTTGATGTAATTCACTTCAAGGTCTTGCAGGTATTGCTTAAGGTCCATGCCTTCCTGCGACAACACCGTGGGTGCGTCGTTGCGTGGCACTGACATTTGCGTACTAATGGCAGACAACAGCGGTTTATCCAGCAGCAGAGCTTTTGCTTCTTCCTCATCGTCACAGACTTGGCCGACATAGCGTGTTGGCAAATCTTTGACTCGCACCAGTTGGCCACCGTGCGTAATACCTAAGCGTTCGACCAAGTTTTCCAGCTCACGAATATTGCCCGGCCAGCCGTAATGCATGAGCGCTTGCAAAGCGCCTTGGCTGAAGTCCGCAGACAGGTCACCATTAGCTTCTTGCTTGCGGCGGAAGTGCTGCAATAACAACGGCAAATCTTCTATGCGCTGACGCAGTGCGGGGACGTAAATAGGGAACACATTAAGACGAAAGAACAGGTCTTGGCGGAAGGTACCGGCATCGACCATGGCATCTAGGTCACGGTGCGTTGCCGCAATAATGCGCACATTGCAGCGAATAGTTTGGTTGCTGCCAACCCGCTCAAAGCAACGCTCTTGCAATACACGCAAGATCTTCACCTGCATGGGCAAGCTCATGTCGCCAATTTCGTCCAGAAATAGCGTGCCGCCTTCGGCCATTTCGAAGCGACCTTTACGCGTAGCCACGGCGCCAGTGAAAGCGCCTTTTTCATGGCCGAACAATTCACTTTCGAGTAAGTCAGCGGGAATAGCGCCGCAATTTACCGGCACAAAGGCGTATTTGGCGCGCTCTGAATTTTGGTGCAAGGCACGTGCAACAACTTCCTTGCCGCTGCCCGACTCACCCTGAATCAGGACGACCGTATTGTGATTGGCCACCTGGCTAATGAGACGACGAACTTGTGAAATGGCCGGTGAATTACCCAGTGGCGAAAGCACTGTCGGTAATGGACTCTGACGTGTATCAACTGCACCTAATCCCATCACGTTCACCCTGCGAGCTTCTGCTCGTCTCTGCGTCTATGCATCGAATGTCGATTATTTGACGGCAGAGTTCAGTGAGGAATTAGCAACTACTTGTGGGGTTCAGGGGTGTAAATGTTTCGTTGTGTTGCGCCCATCGGCGTTAACGCCTGATTGCGTAATTAACGTGATGAGCGATGCTCGGCGACCTGGCGTCTATGTTGACGGAAGAGAAATTTCTCTAAGGCATTTTTCATCGATAGCGGTAATTCTGACAGTACCGCCACTCCTGCAGACTCGACCCGTGCCGGTAAGCGCAAAGGTGCCGCCACAAGCGGATGCACATAAATCTCAATGATGCCGGAGGTGCCCGGCTCGGCAGGCAACACCTGGCCATGCCAAAGAAACTGGCGCGCGGTCAGCCTGACCGAAGCCAGTGGCGGCACTAAGGCATATTTATCCAACAAGCGGGTGACTAAGCTGGTTAAGAGATCCAGTTTGGCTTCAATACGAAACATGTCCTGATGCAGCAGGCCACTCTCATCGCCATCATGAGCCTGGGGCTGATCAATCACCGCAATGGCATTCAGCAACATCAGGTTGCCCTCATGCATGGCACTGAACTCGTGGTCGGTAAAGCCTGCGGGCATGGCAGCCCAAGCCACAGGCAGAACACCTTCTAGGCAAATGGTGTCGGCCAGATCGGTGGCCGCCGGCGTCACAGGGTTTGTTTCAATGACATCCATGGAGCGACTCCTAAGTAGGCTTGGCCTCAACGTTACAAACCTTGATGACGTAAATACACTTGCGCCACCGCACCCGCCATATAGTTGTTACTCGCCTCTTGACGAATAATGGCTTGCTGATCGGCTGCAAGCACAGCGACTTCGGCATCTAGATTGAGCATGACACGAATGCCATCGGCCAATGATTTTTTATCGATGAGCTCGGGGTGTGACTTGAAATAATGTTCTAACAAGGGGCGACGCTGCTGCTGAATGCTGAGGGCAGCAGTCCAATCACCTCGCTTCGCGCTCTCGAGCAAATCATGGGTCATGGCTAACAGGGCATTCCAGGTCAGGCGTTGCTCTGAAGCTGGGCGTGGAAAATGAATGATATCGGCCGGTTTCATTATCGTGCTCCCATAGCAATGCGGCTGTCAGCACCTGTCATGGCCGCTACAGGCACCCCATGACGATACCCTTCGGGAATGGCATCCCAGGCCGATTTGATTTCTCGCAGTAAGCCGGCGGACTCCGATAACAATGACGAGTCACTCTCTAAATTGGCGCGCAATAGGCATCGGCAAATATAGTCATAGAGTTGGTCTAGCTGTTGCGTCAGCGGATGCTGAACGGAGCGATCCAGACTCATGCGTAGTCCCTCTACAATCCCAATGGCACGCCCAATGTCGTGGCCTTTGGCCGCAATGTCGCGACGCTCAATATGGCCCTGCGCTTTCGCGATACGGTCCAAAGCGCCGTCAAACAGCATTTGAATTAATCGGTGTGGGCTGGCCGCTTCCACGTTGGCATGTCGATTGATATCGGCATAAGCCTTAGCGCCAAATGCATTTGCAGACTTCATGATTATTCCCCTTGCCAGCCCGTTGTACCTGTTAGCTTTATCGGCGCTGGCAAAGAAAACTTGACGCTCATGGCAATAATTTTGCGAGTTGTTGCGTTAAAAATGAGCTGGTATTGGCAAAGCCGGATAACAGTGAATCTAATTCCGTGAATTGTTTACGGTAACGTGATTCCACGGCCGTCATACGTAACTCCAAAGCCTGCTTTTGTGCCGCCAGTGACTTAGCTTCACCGCGTAAACTGCTGCTACGACTTTCAATCACACCGGTACTACTCGAGTAGCCATCCATCGTTTGTGCGAACCGCGCCGCCAAACCATTCGTGCCACTAAATAGCGCGGTGACATCACTCATACGAGTTGTTAACACGGCATCCATTCGTGTGGCATTCACCGTGAGCAGCCCGTTTTTGGCCTGACTACTAATACCTAACTCGGCGAGACTATCGAGGTCTAAGGCTGCGCCAGATAAGGCGTTATTAATTTCATTTTTTAAGGTACTGGCGAGACGCTGAGTGACGGCATCGCCCTGTAACTGACCGGCCACCTGGGTCGTTGGGTTATATGCCGTCAGGCTATTAATCTGGGTCTGCAACTTGTTATAGCCTGCAACAAATTGGTCAATCGCCGTGCGCGTTGTGGTTTTGTCGGCATTCACATTGATCGTGACATTCTCACCAGGGGATGCTTTCGCGACGACCAAAGTAACCCCTTCAACCGCCTGGCTAAACGTATTCGTTGGCGAGGTAATGGTGAAACCATCCAAGATAATGCTGGCATCCGCAGCAGGCGACTTCACCGTCATGGGGTTACTGCCAGCACTGGGGTTGTAGTTGAGTAAGCTCAGGTCGCCGGTATCGCCGGGTGGCGTGGTCACGGCGTTTAGAGTGATACCTTGTGCGCTGCCACTGCCTGCCGCTGTTAACACTAAATGACTTCCCGTACTCGCCGTCACAATCGTCGCGCGAATGCCAGGATTCCCCGATGCGGTATTTATGGCATCGCGAATACTGCTTAATGAGTCATTACCTGCCGTGATATTGACGCTGAAGTTACTCGTCCCGGCACTAATATCTAAACGCCCTGTGCCGACGGCAATTGAGGCGCTGAGAAAGGCACCCGAAGCGAGTTTTTGCGTGCTCGCCAGACTTTCAACAGACAGGTTATAAGTGCCCGGCGTTGCCTGAGGGCTAGCACTAGCCTTCACTAAGCTCTCGTTACTCACTTGTGCCGTTCTTGCTTTAAACACGGCTTCACTTTGCAACTTTTTCAGGGTGTCTTGAAACTCGGCCACCGTGGCACGCAACCCACCATACGCGGAGAGTCGAGACTGCACTTTACTTTCGCGTGCCGTAATTCGATTAGCCGTTGGCGCACGCTCTGCCTGCACCAATTGCGTCACCAAACTGTTCACGTCTAAGCCGGAGCCTAGGCCATTCGTGGTTAACCCTGGCATAGCACTACCCTCGTTCGTTAAACCTCACACTAGGCCCGATCATTTAACAGGCCCGATGTTGAATCCGCTAATTCTTGCGCTAACTTGAGCCAACTTTCAGTCGGCATTTGACGAATGATGTCGCCCGAGTCGGTATCGATAACGCGCATGACCGTGGCACCGCTACCTTCATCAATAGAGAAAGATAGGTGTTGTTGATGTTGCTGCAATAGCTCGGTCAATCCCTCTAATTCAGAGGCGTTGGGACTGGTCGGGATATCTCGTTGCAACGCACCCGCCGGCTCGGCAGTTGGAATATCTGAATCTCGATGATTGGCCACCACGCTTAACTGCGGTGCTTTTTGCTGAGGCAGCGCGTTGGGGATGGCGCTCAGCGCATTGAGACTATTCATGATGACCTCGACAACTCACCAACGCCAACAGGGAATGAGCTTTACGCTCACTCCCTGCCAGCCAGGAATGGATGGAGTGAGCCAAAGCTCACTCCACTTGCTGTACTTAACGCAGCAGACCCAACACGCCCTGAGGCAAGGAGTTAGCCTGCGACAGCATCGCGGTACCTGCCTGCTGAAGGATCTGACCCTTAGACAGGTTGGCCGTTTCCGCCGCAAAGTCCGCATCCACAATTCGACCACGCGATGCCGACAGGTTTTCCGACGTGGTCTGCAAGTTGGCAATGGTGGACGAGAAGCGGTTTTGGATGGCACCCAAGTTCCCGCGCGAGGTGTTCACCGACTTCAAGGCCGCGTCCATCATGGCAATCGTGTCTTGTGCGCCAGTAAAGCTGGACACGTTGACCGAGTTCACACCCACTGCTGGAGTCGACGCACCCACTGAGCCGGCGGCGAAGCCTGCGATGGCCACCGTACCACTCGCACCACCCACGGTGACTGCAGCAGAGCTGGTCAATGTGATTTGACCAGAGGTCGCGTCATACGATGCACCAACACCCGTTGTAGACGAAACACGGTTAATGGCTTCCGTAATCTGGCCTGCACGCTCTTGCGAGTTAGCTGCCGCGGCAATGGCGCCCACGTCAGTTCCGTTGATGGTCAAACCAGCCGCTGGAATAGCTGTCGCGAAGCTCGTGATCGCCGATGCCGACACCGTGGCGGTGAAACGGTTGATGGTGCCGCCGAGTGATGCTACCTGTGTGTTAGCAATGCTGGCGATGGTGATGGTTTCACCGGCATTAGCACCCACTTGGAAAGCGACACCCGAGAACGAACCATCAAGCAGCTTGGTGCCGTTGAAGTTGGTTTGTTCGGATACACGCTGAATTTCCGATTTCAGCTGGGTGACTTCAGCGTTCAGCGCGTCACGGTCAACTTGGGTGTTGGTACCGTTAGAGGCCTGAACCGCCAACTCACGAATACGCTGTAAGTTGTTGCCCACTTCGGTCAACGCACCTTCCGCGGTTTGCACTAGCGAGATACCGTCGTTGGCGTTACGAGCTGCCTGGTTGAGGCCACGGATCTGGCTGCTGAAACGCTCGCTGATGGCAAGACCAGCCGAGTCATCCTTGGCGCTATTGATACGCAGGCCGGTCGACAGGCGCTGCAGCGAAGTTGCTAGACCTTCCTGTGACTTGGCGACATTGCGCTGAGCATTCAGGGAGGCCACGTTGGTGTTGATGGACAGAGCCATGATGTTTCTCCGAAGGTCTTTATTGACTAGGCGGTAGCGGTCTCTGCCGGAGTGGCTTCATCTCGCTAACACCCTGTTTATCGTTAGCCCCGGGCACTTCTTTAGGGGCTTTAACACGGTCTCAACAAATCACTGCAATCGCTGACACGGAGCCTCCCGGCGTGCCGTTTGGTTACAAATAATTGAACAAAGACAAGCCCTGCACTTTCGTAAACACCTGCTGGGCGGCTTGAATACCGGTGAGCTGTTGGTTTAATCGCGCAATCGCATCGGCGTAATCCACGTCCTGCAATGACGACAGGGTTGTCTGTAACTGCAGGCTCGATTCCGCACGAATATTGGTTTGCACATCGAGTTGATTAAGGCGCGTACCGATACCCGTACGCACGTCAGAAAGATGCCCAATATGACTGTCTAGGCGACTCAGCCCATCAGACATGAGTGAGGCAAACTGAGTTTGCGTGAGCGAGCCCGTCGGCACAGGAAAGGTGCTATCCGACACGATCGGCTTGCGTAGGCCCTCGGCTAAAGCTTGCACATCCGCTAAGACATCACGGCGGCCACTGCCTGTACCCTGCTGATATACCGAGAGGGCGGGATCCACATCAGCCAGCGTCGCTGATGGGCCAATATCGACCTGGCGCTGACCATTTGCTGATGGCGTAAAGTCTGCGGGATTCAAGCTGGCATCTACCACCACTTCGCCCGCGACTAAGGTGGCCGGCACCAGCTGACCACTGCTATCTAATAAACCAGGCACGCGCAAACCGGCAGCATTTTCTAAGACGGGAAAGGCTTTACCGGCGAAGCTCATATAGGGTGGCTTGTCTTCACCAAAGCCGCCAAAGAGATATTTTCCCGTACCGTCCTTCATGTTCACTTGTTGCAGCAAGGCATCACGTAATTGCTCAACCTCTGCGGCAATGGCGCCACGGGTGTCATTACTTTGCGTGCCGTTATTGGCCTGCACGCTTAGCTCGCGCAAGCGTTGCAGCACATCGAGGCTACCGCCCACCGCCGTTTCTTGCAGACGCAGACGGTTCTCACTTTGCACACCGTTGCGCTCGTATTGAGCCAGCTTTTCCACTGCACGAGTCACATCCACGGCACGCGTGGCAGCCACCGGATCATCAGAGGGTTTTAACAGTCGCTTACCCGACGCTAATTGCTGCTGCGTTTTCGCCGCAGCCGCTTGCTGTTCCAACAAGCTACTCATGCTTTGGCGAAACCACTGTGAGGAGGCAATACGCATGATGAATCTCCCTTAGCGCCTGAAGGTGTCGATCATGGTTTGAAAGACGGAGTTCGCCACCGAGGCCACTTGAGCTGCCGCTTGGTAGGCCTGCTGAAAGCGCATCAGGTTGGCGGCCTCCTCATCTAAGTTCACGCCAGAGATGGAATCGCGACGCGACATCGACTGTTCGAGTAACAGGCTTTGTGAGGCCATACTGACCTCGCTGGAGCGCACGGTAGAGGCCACTTCGCTGATCAGGTTTTGCATGCCATCGGCGATGCTGGTTGTGCCCCCGAAAAAGACACGTTGGTTTTCCGCTGCTGCCATCAGCAAGGCATTGCGATTGTCACCCACACCAAATGTGCCGGAGGCACTGGCTGCTGCGACCTGACTCGATGCCGTTAGGTTGAGTCGCAGACCAGCCGCCACACCGCCCGTGGGCTTAATGAGAAAGGTGTCGCCGGCTACTGCTGTGCCACTGAGGCTAATATTCAGGCCCACTGCAGCCGCACTCACGGGCGTGTTGCCGGGCTGGGTAAACAGGTTAAATCCGCCCGCACCATCGGCGACCACACTGTAGTTGTCGCCGGTCAGTTGGCTCACCTGGGAAATACTGGCGGTAACGGAGGCCGAACCTGCGTTCAAACCACTGTTTTGCACGACCACGGGCGGCACTGTAAAAAATGCCTGGCCCATGGCGCCACTCAAGTCGCGTCCGCCTTGTTGAATGGTGTTGATTTGGCTGGCCAAACCCAACGCCAGCAAGCCCACCTGACTGCGCACTGGCGCCAGCACTTCCTCTCGAAAGGCAATGAGGCCGCCCAAGCTCCCACCTTCAAGTGCGTCGGTAATAACACCGCCGCTGGGCAGCGTCACATCAGGGCGGCTGGGGTCAAAGCGATTTGCGGATACGGTCAACATTTGCGGAATATTGGACAACACCAGCGACTGGCCATTACCAATAAACACATTGAGCGCGCCATCCGATTGGCTAACGGTGCTGACCTTGACCAACTTATTCAGTCCGATTAAGGCTTGATCGCGCGCATCCAAGAGATCGTTAGGCGGCATGCCGGGGTTAGCTCCCGTGGCCTCACTAATGGCTTTGTTTAAATCGGAGATACGTTTAGCAAAGCCATTAATTTCATCTACCGAGCTTCGCAAGCGTTGGTTCACTTCCAAATCGACGCGTTCAAGTTGGCTATCAATGTCGCGAACGCGGGCGGTAACGGCCTCACCTTCGCCCAGCAAAACACGGCGAGCGGCCAAGGACGAAGGATCCGTTGCAACATCCTGTACGGCATTAAAAAAGCGCGACATGGCGGCATTGATGCCGGTGGTTGGGTCAGACACCACGGATTCAACACGCGAGGCTAAGCCGGAAAAGGTTTCTTCTCGGGCAAGGCCGGCGGTATTGCTTCGCACCTGATCGATAACAAACGAGTCAAAGACACGACGCAGGGAAGACACTTGCACGCCTGAGCCTAAGGCACCCGATCCAGCTTGATTGACCACTCGTGTGCTCATATCAACGCGCTGGCGGCTATAGCCCTCGGTGTTAGCATTGGCAATGTTGTGACTGGTCGTGGACAACGCCCGTTGATACGTGGTGAGCGCGGAAAGCGCGGTACCCATCATGTCTGCCATTGACCACCTCTGCGCATCAAAGCCACCTGACGGTTTCTTGACGCTTTACTGTTCGACGGGCCCTGTCGTCGTCGGCGTATTCACGGCGGCTTGACGCAGGGACAACTGCAACGCCAGTGTTTGTGCGCTTTGCGGCGCGGGCGAGAGTTGCTTCACCATAACTTTTGCAAGGCCTATGCCACCTTGCTCAGCAAGGTTTACCGAGAGTTGGTTATCGAACATATCCCGATAGGTTTTGCCTGCTTCGTCACTAAACAAGCCGCTTTCCGGTACGGCTGCGCGCATGCTTTTCAACATCATTTG
>DDPD01000078.1 GCA_002342025.1 Moraxellaceae bacterium UBA2477
TTTATCTGAAGCCCAGCGTAAATTACACGCGAATGGGCAGCACGCCGTTTTACTGATTCTGCAAGGCTTGGATGCCAGCGGCAAAGACAGCCTTCTGCGTACCCTGGCACAGGGTCTGGATCCGGCTGGCTTTCGCGTCTACGCCTTCGGTCGCCCTAGCCCGGAAGAGCTGAAACATGACTTCCTGTGGCGCGTCATCCCTAAGCTACCCGCGTTTGGGCAGGTGGTGGCGTTTAACCGTAGTCATTACGAAGCCGTGCTGGCCGAACGCTTGCTGCCGGGTGCTGAAACCAGCAAACGCTTTTGGCAGGCGCGCTACCGCACCATCAATGCCCTCGAAAAACACTGGCTGGACCACGGCACACAGATCATTAAGGTCTGGCTTCATCAGTCGGAGGCCGAGCAAAAGCAACGCCTGCTGAAACGCTTAGATGAACCAAGAAAACGCTGGAAATTCGACCCCTCCGATCTCGACACCTTTGCTCAGCGCGAGCCCTACCTCAGCGCCATGGCCGATATGGTGGAGGCGACCAGTACGCCTGATGCACCTTGGCACCTAATTCCTGCAAACAGTAAAGCGCAGTCACGAGCGGCCGTTGCGGGCATTTTACGGGAGCACTTAAGCCAACTCGCACCGACATATCCTGAAAGCGACCCCGAGATCGACGCGCGTTATCGTGCCTTGCTAGAAGCGGGCATTCCAGCAACCGCCCCTGCTAAGCGTTAGCACTCAAGCAGCTAATCATCGCCAAGACGAACGGTAGGCCTTCGGGCCTGCTTTAGCTCAGCGCCAAGCTTAGAATGAAAGCTTGTCAGCTCTATCGAAAGCAGTCACTCCGGGAGTGCCATGATCACTGCACTGATTTTGATCTTTGTTTTAGCCTACCTAGCCATCGCGCTTGAGCATCCCCTTAAAGTCAACAAGTCTGCCTCAGCCCTCGTTGGCGCAGGCTTGCTGTGGACGATTTACGCCATCGCCACTAACAACACTGAAGTTGTCAGCCATGAGCTGTCAGAAACGCTCATCAGCACCGCGCAGATTGTCTTCTTCCTGATTGGCGCCATGACCATTGTTGAAGTGATTGATGCGCATAACGGCTTTGAAGTGATTACTCGAAACATCAAAACCACCAAGCTCTCCTCCCTGATGATTTTGGTGGGTATCGTGACGTTTTTTCTAAGCGCCATTCTCGACAACCTCACCACTACCATTGTCATGATTTCGCTGCTGAAGAAGCTCATTGATAAGCACAGTGATCGCCTGCTCTTTGCGGGAATGATCGTGATTGCCGCCAACTCGGGTGGTGCGTGGTCGCCCATCGGCGATGTCACCACCACCATGCTGTGGATCGGCGGCCAGATCACCCCAGCCAACATTATTCAGGGCGTGTTTTTGCCCTCGATCGTGAGTCTCGCGGTCCCGCTCGCGATCGTTAGTTTCATGCTGCGCGGAAAGCCCGTTGTGCCGCCCGCACAGCCGGTTAATTCGGCCAAGGAAAGCTCAACGACCGCCTTAGAGCGTAATTTGGTGTTCTTCTTGGGGCTTGGCGCACTCGCCTCCGTGCCCATCTTCAAAACCGTCACGCATTTACCCCCCTTTATGGGCGTATTTTTCGGCTTAGGTATTCTTTGGTTAGTCGCCGACCTTCTGCATCGCAATAAGGCCGAAGAGGACAAGCATCACCTGACGTTAGTGCATGCCTTAACCCGTATCGACATGGCATCCATCGTGTTCTTTATTGGTATTCTTTTGGCGGTAGCGACCCTAGAGCACTCGCACGTCCTCACTGATTTAGCGGGCTGGCTAGACACCACGGTAGGCCGCTTAGACATCATTGTGTTTTTGATTGGCATTGCCAGCGCGATTGTCGATAACGTTCCCCTCGTGGCTGCTGCCATGGGCATGTACAGCCTGGAGCAATTCCCCACCGACAGCTTCCTGTGGGAGTTTCTGGCTTACTGCGCGGGCACTGGCGGTTCGATTTTGATTATTGGTTCTGCCGCGGGCGTAGCTGCGATGGGCTTAGAGAAAATCGAATTTGTTTGGTATATGAAAAACATCAGCCTGTTGGCCTTGGCCGGCTATATGGCGGGCGCTCTGGTTTACGTACTTCAGTTTAACTTGCTGCATTAACACCAATTGACGGCTGGCGAGCGGAATCGTGTCACTCGTCAGCGTTAAAGCGATAAAAAAATAATAACGATTCACTACTGTTGAGACGATGCATGTTGCGTCCATTTTTTGCCCTCTTAATTGCGCTCTTTTTAGTCAGTTGTGGTTCTTCACAGAGTGATCCGACTCAACCCGCCGCCAAGACACACCATAATCTGGTTGGCGCTTGGTCTACTGCACCCTACGGCCCATATCCTTTTGGACCGTTGGCACGTGATACCCCTGTGGGCGAAACACCGGGCTCCATCACCACGGCACGCTTTGAGAATAATCAAGCACGCGATCAAAGCTTTCGCATGATCATCAACCCCACTATTAGTGGCACACAAGCTCGCATTCGCCTTTCAAATTTGAAAG
>DDPD01000065.1 GCA_002342025.1 Moraxellaceae bacterium UBA2477
AGAAATGCGTAGATGATGCCGCCCGCCACGAGATACCGTACGCCCGCCATAAACAGCGGCGCCATGCCTTCGATGGCCCAGCGCATGGCGAGATAGGTCGAGCCCCAAACTAAATAGAGTGATGTCAGTGCCAGCAGGATACGTCCGCGCTGACCGACCACGGCGCTAGACAACCACCATGTTGTCGCGATGAATCAGTTCTGGCGCGTCGGCGTAACCGAGCAGACTTTCGATGCGCTCAGAAGCCTGGCCTGCAATTCGGCAAGCTTCATCGCTACTGTAATTGACCATGCCCACGGCGACCTGTTGGCCCTGCTCATCGAGGCAAGCCACGACTTCACCACGAGAGAACGTGCCTTGCACTTCACGCACGCCAACAGGCAATAGGCTGCGGCCACCGCTTTGCAGCGCCTTCACCGCACCGGCATCCAGCACCAACCGGCCAGCATGTTGTAAATGCCCAGCCAACCATTGCTTTCGCGCCGCCAGTCGATCCTGCTCGGGCAACAACAGCGTGCCCAGTACCTCGCCATCGGCAATACGTGTCAGCACATCAACACCTCGGCCACTGGCAATTACTGTGGCACAGCCCGAACGGGCCGCCAGACGCGCCGCGCGCACTTTCGTTACCATGCCGCCGCGGCCGAACTTGCCACCACCACCCGCCATCGCCAGTAAACGCTCGTCCATGGCCTGAACTTCAGGCAACAACACGGCATCGGGATCATTTCGAGGGTCGCGATCAAACATGCCTTCCTGATCGGTCAGGATGATCAGCGCTTCGGCCTCGACCAGATTGGCCACCAAAGCGCCCAAGGTGTCGTTGTCGCCAAAGCGGATTTCGTCGGTCGCCACGGTGTCGTTTTCGTTGATGACGGCCAGCACACCCCAGTCCATCAAGGTGCGTAGCGTACTGCGTGCATTGAGGTAGCGCTGACGATCGGCAAGATCATCGTGCGTGAGCAGCACCTGCGCCGTACGAACGCCGTGCTCACGAAAATGCGATTCATAGGCCTGCACCAAGCCCATCTGGCCGATGGCGGCACAGGCTTGTAAGGCCGGCACAGACTCAGGACGCTGGGTAAGCCCCATGCGCACCATGCCCTCTGCCACAGCACCCGACGACACCAAAATGAGCTCGATGCCGCGTGCCTTCAACGCCACCATCTGCGCCACCCAAGCCGCCATCGCGGCCTGATCTAAGCCCTGCCCATTGTCGGTGAGCAAGGCCGAGCCGATTTTGACAACCCAGCGACGGGCATGCTGAAGGCGCGAGCGGTGCAGAGACATGATGCGAAATCCCGAAAAACTAAACGGTAGCTAAGACGATAACGAAGCCGCGATTGTGCGGCCTTGCGCGCTAGGGCTCAAGCCGCTTACGGACGATAGATGATTTCCGGTGCATCTTCGGCATCTTCATCCCAATCGTCGTCTTCATCACCTTCCAGCTCAGACAAATCAATACCCAAACGGCGTGCACGACGCTCTGCCGAACGGCGAACATCCAGCTCACGAATGCGGTCGCGACCTTCCTGGACCAACTGCTCGCGCTTCGCTTGTTCGGCTTCGGCCAGCGCGGGATCAGCCGCCTCAGCTGCACGCTGCTCCTCGATCGCTTCCATCAAGCGGTAGCAGACCGCCATCGCGCCCTCTTTAGTAAGACCTGAGGTCCGAAATACCGGCCCAGTCCAACCCAAGCGCTCCACGATGTCGTTGCAACGAGCATCGACTTCTTCCGCCGAATGCACCAAGTCCGTCTTATTCAAAATTAACCAGCGCGGCAAACTCGCGAGCGTTGGCGAGAACTTTTCCAATTCATTCGCAATGACTTCCACCGCATGCACGGGATCCGTCTCGTCATACGGCGCGATATCCACCAGATGCAACAAAAAGCGCGTGCGCGCTAAGTGCTTCAGAAAGCGAATACCTAAGCCCGCACCATCAGATGCACCTTCGATGAGGCCGGGAATATCGGCCATGACGAAGGAACGATGTCTATCCACATCGACCACGCCGAGGTTAGGCACCAACGTGGTGAAGGGATAATCTGCAACTTTAGGTTTAGCCGCCGACACCGCACGAATAAAGGTGGACTTGCCTGCATTGGGCAAGCCCAGCAAGCCCACATCCGCCAACACCTTGAGTTCCAGTCGCAGTTCACGCTGCTCCGCCGGAATGCCATCGGTTGTTTTACGGGGCGATCGATTGGTCGAGCTCTTGAAGTTGATGTTACCCAAGCCGCCACGACCGCCGCGTGCGAGCAAGATGCGCTGACCATCTTCGGTCAAGTCACCGAGCATTTCGCCCGTCACTTCATCGAGCAAGGTCGTGCCAACCGGCACTTTCAGCACCACGTCATCGCCGCTTTTGCCGGTGCAATTGGCTCCACGACCATTGCCACCGCGATCCGCGCGGAACTGGCGTTGGTAGCGGTAGTCCACAAGCGTGTTAACGCCTACATCGGCTTCGGCCCAGACCGAACCACCGTGGCCGCCATCGCCGCCATCGGGTCCGCCAAACGGGATAAATTTTTCGCGACGAAAGCTCATGCAGCCATTGCCGCCATCGCCCGCCACCACTTTGATCACCGCCTCATCGACGAAACGCATGCTGTCCTGCTCCTAAATGAACCCCGCACGCCCACTGCAAACAAAAAAGCCCCGCGTTGCGGCGGGGCCTTTCTGTCATCAACCGAGCCGTGTGCTCAGCCGAGGGCTATCAACGCAACTAAGCCATGGCTTAGGCGCTGGCAACCACTTCGACATACTTACGGTTGAATGCGCCTTTGGTCACGAAGCGAACAACGCCGTGAGCCTTGGCAAACAGGGTGTGGTCGCGACCCATGCCGACGTTTTCGCCAGCCCAAAATTGCGTGCCACGCTGACGGATGATGATCGCGCCAGCTTGAATGGTTTGGCCGCCGTAAACTTTTGTGCCAAGTCGTTTGGCTTCTGAGTCGCGACCGTTGCGGGTAGAACCGCCAGCTTTTTTATGTGCCATGTCTCTATTCTCTCTTTGCGCAGAACGTCGTTAGACGCTGATGCTCGTGATTTTCAGTTCAGTGTAGTACTGACGGTGACCCGCCTGACGACGGTAGTGCTTACGACGACGGAACTTAACGATACGAATCTTATCGTGACGACCGTGGTCCAGCACTTCGGCTGTGACCTTGGCACCGGCAACGATTGGCGTACCGACTTGGATGTTGTCGCCATTAACGACCATCAGCACGTCGTCAAACGTGATGACTTGGCCTGGCTCAACAGCCAGAAGTTCAACCTTCAGGCGCTCGCCTTCTACTACACGGTGTTGCTTACCACCGCTCTTAATAACTGCGTACATACACTGCTCCATCAAGCATCAATCGGGGCGGGTCGCATCTGGCTCGGATGAGCGATTGATGCAGTTGGAAAAACCCGGGACCGAGAAAATTCGCAAGGCGCGTGATGATAGAGAAATGCAAGCCCTCATGCAAGTCTTTGCTGAGCCGCGTATTAATTACAAAACCCCCTCACACTGTACGTTTTCCGCACAATATACCCACTTGAATTGTATGAATTTGCTTTTACTACCGCCGAGGATAGCCATGTAAGCACTCACAAACCGAGGCAACATTATGAAACTCCCGACCAAACCCGCACAACAGGCCCTACTCCTTTGCTTAACGCTGGTGGCAGGACATGTACAGGCAGCCACAGCCACTGCAAACTTCAATGTTACAGCTACAGTCAGTAATGCCTGCAGTCTCTCAACTATCAGTGATTTAGCGTTTGGCAGCTACAGTTTCACGCTGCCCTCAGTGGGAACAACCACAGTAAACGTCACCTGTAGCTTAGGCAGCAGCTATACCTTACACATCAGCGACGGCCTGTATGGCTCCAGTGCCAGCACGCGAAAAATGAAGCATGCAACCGAGATCGACACTTTGGATTACACCCTCTCGAACACACTGGCTGGGGCCACTTGGGGCAACTCTGCGGGCACAGGCGTAACAGGGACAGGCTTAGGGGTTGCCGTCCCTACTGTGATTTATGGCTCTATTGCAGCCAATCAGACCGTTACGGCAGGCAGCTACTCCGACACCCTGACCATGACGGTCACTTTTTAAGTATGACCGTCATGAATACTCTCCGACTGCTCAGCACAGTCGCTTTCATCGGCATCTCAGTCATGAGCTGATACGGACCCAGTTTCCT
>DDPD01000051.1 GCA_002342025.1 Moraxellaceae bacterium UBA2477
CCGCAGAAATAGACACGATCTAAGCCTTGCACTGCGGGTAAAGCTTTTTGGGCTTCATAGGCCGCGGTATCCAACAAGGGATGAGCATATTCAATCACTTGAATTGTTTTATCTGCCTTCGGTGGCGTGGGCGGATTCAGCGTGACCATCACATCTTGAGAGAAGGGCAGCGGTTGAAGGAGATTCAGCCAATACGAAACTGCCACAGGATATTGACCCTGTTGCTCGGCACCACTGTAGTAGTTCCATGCCGACCAAGCTGCGCGACGTTTCGGCATTAAATCTGTGTCGGTATGCAGATAGGCGGTGTTCGCTTGATATCGAACCGCCGACAAGACGGCTTTCTCCGCAGGGTGAGCATCCTGCAAGATCGCCAGGGACTGATCGCTGTGCGTGGCTAAAATAACCCGATCAAATAGCTCTGTACCTTGAGCAGTGGTAACGGCGACCCCAGCAGCTTCACGCCTAACCGAACTCACTGGTGTGCTCAATCGAACATCACCAATCGCGGCGACCAAGCGCTTTACGTATTCCCGTGAACCGCCACGAATGGTTTTCCATTGAGGACGATCATTGACTTGCAGCAGGCCATGATTGAGGCAGAACTGAATAAAGGTTTCGGCAGGGAAGTCCGCCATTTCATCCATGGGACTAGACCAAATCGCGGCACCCATGGGCAAGAGATACCAATCACGAAACTCTTGGCTGTAGCCTTCACGCTCAAGGAGCTGACCTAAGGTTAATCCCGAACCCCGCATTTCATCGAGTAATGCGTGAGAACGCTTATTAAAGTTCAAGATATCCCGAATCATTCGCCAAAAGCCGGGGCGAACTAAGTTGCGCTTTTGCACGAACAGGGTGCTTAGATTGGCGCCCGCCCATTCCAGATTCAGGTGAGGCAGCTTCACGCTAAACGACATATCACTGGCGGGGGTGTCCAGCTTGAGTAGTTTGAAGAGCGCGATGAGGTTAGGGTAGGTACGATCGTTATGAACCAAGAAACCGGTATCGACGGGAGCGGTCAGACCATCCAAGGAGACATCGACGGTATTGCTGTGACCACCGGCGTAGTTTCCCGCTTCATAAACGGTGACTTGATGTGACTTGGCTAACATCCAGGCTGCGCTCAGCCCTGCAATGCCCGAACCCACGACCGCAATTTTCATTCGTTGTATCCTTCTAAGCTTAAGCAATACCGCTTAATTTCTTTAACTGCTGTTGATCATCTCTGCAAGCTGTATGCATTTGTGCTGGACAAACGGCCGACAACCTAAGCTTTGTCCGCTCGCTGTTCAGGTGAACACGCGTGATAGACTGGAAACCAATGGTTTTGTTACAGCGCATATCCAACTTTTTTTCAATTTCTAAGGAATTTTTCGCATGTCCGTTGCTCTTCAGCTTTCTGGCGTGACCAAAACCTACAAGTCCGGCGTCTCTGCGCTCAAAGGCATTGATCTGACGGTGGCCGAAGGGGATTTCTTTGCACTGCTTGGTCCGAATGGTGCGGGCAAATCAACCTCCATTGGCATTGTTAGTTCGTTGGTGAAAAAAACAGCAGGTCAGGTACACATTTTCGGACACGATCTGGATGTAGACACCGAGGAAGCAAAACGTCAACTGGGTGTCGTCCCGCAGGAGTTCAACTTCGGTCAATTTGAAAAAGTCATCGATATTTTGGCTACGCAAGCCGGCTACTACGGTGTTCCGGTGAAGAAAGCCTATGACCAAGCAGAGAAGTATCTGCATTTGCTGGGTTTATGGGACAAGCATGCTCAACAAGCCCGCATGTTGTCTGGCGGCATGAAGCGTCGATTAATGATTGCCCGAGCCTTAGTGCATGAGCCGCGGCTGTTGATTCTGGATGAGCCCACGGCGGGTGTTGATATTGAGCTACGCCGATCCATGTGGGACTTCTTGAGCAAGCTCAATCAAGAGGGCACAACCATTATTCTGACCACCCACTATTTAGAAGAGGCAGAGTCTTTGTGTCGCAATATTGCGATTTTAGATAAAGGCCAAGTGGTCGAGAACACGGACATGCGATCCCTGCTGGCCAAGCTGCAACAAGAAACCTTTGTGCTCGACTGTGTCGGTGAGCTCAGCACACTTCCCCAATTGCCTGGCTATAACGCACGCCTCAGTGCCCCCGGCTCAGTTGAAGTCGATATTCAGCGAGGGCAGTCGCTCAACGCCATTTTCGCCGAGCTGAGTTTGGCCGGCATCAATGTCACGAGCATGCGTAACAAAAGCAATCGTTTGGAAGAGTTGTTTGTACGCTTAGTTGAGAAGAATTTAGTGGGAGATGCAGTGTGAGTTTATTATCGACGGCGAATCAAATTGCGCTGCAAACAATTGTTCGTAAAGAGATTAGGCGCTTTACCCGGATTTGGGTGCAGACCTTGTTGCCGCCTGCCATCACCATGACGCTGTACTTTGTGATTTTTGGCAATCTGGTTGGACGCAATATCGGCAGCATGGGCGGCTATAGCTACATGCAGTTCATTGTGCCCGGCCTGATCATGATGAGCGTAATCACTAACTCCTATGCCAATGTCGTCTCCAGTTTTTTCGGGGCGAAGTTTCAGCGCAGCATTGAAGAACTGCTGGTCTCGCCCGTACCGCCGTCCATTATCCTGATCGGTTTTGTGCTGGGCGGCGTGGCGCGTGGCCTAGCCGTGGGCCTCATCGTTACCTTACTGTCGCTGTTTTTCAGCGACCTATCGCTGCATCACACCTTTGTCATGATCTACAGTGTGTTTATGACGGCCGTGCTGTTCTCTTTGGGCGGTTTTATTAACGCGGTGTATGCCAAAACCTTTGATGACGTGTCGATTGTGCCCACGTTTGTTCTGACGCCATTGACCTATCTTGGTGGGGTGTTCTACTCGATGACTCTGCTGTCTCCGTTCTGGCAGGGCGTGTCTTACCTGAATCCTATCGTCTATATGGTCAATGCCTTCCGTTACGGCGTGCTTGGCCACAGCGATGTATCCATTGTGGCCTCATTGAGCTTTATTACCGTCTTAGTCGTGATTTTGTACGTCGTTGCCCTACGCTTATTGCAGCAAGGCACGGGTATGCGGGAGTAACGGCATGAACCTGCATGAAATGACCCAACTCGGGCAGGTGACGGACTATCCCGATAGCTATGATGCCAATTTGCTACAGCCCATCCCACGAGAGCTGACCCGCGCCAGTTTGGGCTTAGATAATGACGCTTTGCCCTTTCATGGCGTGGATGTGTGGACACACTATGAGGTATCTTGGTTGGACTTGAGTGGTAAGCCAGTAGTTGCCATCGGTGAAATTCGTGTGCCCGCAAGCTCAGCCAATCTCATTGAGTCAAAATCGCTAAAGCTTTACTTCAATGGATTGAATTTCACCCCATTCGAGTCCGCCGACGCGTTTATTCGCCAAGTCGAGCACGACCTGTCTGTCACGGCCGAAGCACCCGTGGTACTCACGCTGCAGCCGGCACATGAAGCCCAATCCCTGGCGGACTTTCCAGGCCAATGCTTAGATGGCTTGGCGCTACAAACCACGAGTTATTTGCCCGACCCCAGTTTGCTGAAAATCGAAGAAAACACCTGGGTGGATGAGGTTTGGCACTCGCATTTGCTGCGCACCAATTGCCCGGTCACGGACCAACCAGACTGGGGCAGTGTGCTCATTCATTACCAGGGGCCTCGTATTCAGCCGGAGTCTCTGTTGGCGTACCTGGTGTCTTTTCGCCGACATTCAGATTTTCATGAGCAGTGTGTAGAGCGCATATTTGTGGACTTGCAGAAGTATGCGAGTGCTCAGGCGCTATCGGTGTATGCACGCTATACCCGACGCGGCGGGCTGGATATCAACCCATTTCGTTCCAACTTTGAACAGTTAACAACGCGCTGGCGTACGTCCCGGCAGTAGTTCTTGCCAAATGCGAAAGGCGTCGCCAAGATGCGTTACCTAAAACTAATAACGAACTCATTTCTACTTTAAGGAAAAATTATGAGCGCTTACTTCTTCTCATTTCCTCTCGATGCCAAGCTTCAACAGACCTTGGACGACCTGCTGACCAATCATGCCAAAGGCCAATACGCAGATGCTTCGGTTCCAGTGGCTTTAGCGGTCGGTACCACCGACGGTGTGATCAAGGCCTTAGCACTTGATGTCATTGATATTCTGAAAACGAATGGCGAGGGCGCTGGCATCTTGGGCATGCTTGCGAATTTGTTGAAGAGCACCATGCACACGCTAATTAAGCAGATCATGGGCAAGGTCAGTCCTGCTGAGCAGGACAAGTTAGCGGCCTATTTGTCGCGCCGTCGGGTCATGGTAAATGGCGCCGCGCGCTTTGGTTTTAGCATGCCTGATGCCGTGGGCAGCCGTTTTGAGTCCGTACTAAAGCGCATTGCAGCAGGTGACATGGCTAACAGTCGTGAAGACTTAACAACAGCTATGAATGAGTTCGTTAACCTCTCAACGGCGTGTTTCTATGACGAATTTACCGGCGCCTTAGAGTTAGGCTTTGTCAAACAAAAAATGGTTAACCTCGGTCGTAGCGCCATTCTCAAAGGCAGTCAAAGCGCCGTCGCCAAACTTTTTGTTAGCATGAGCGATGACGATTTGAAGCGTGTTTGCGCACATTACGACTCGATGTTCGTGAAGGCTTAAGGAGCGCATTTTGACCAAACTGTTTGCCTTCGCTGCCTCCACAGAATTGCAGCAAGATTTTCACGCGGTAATTACGGCCTATGCGGGCGGGCGTATTCCGACGGAACCGCAGGCACCTCGTGTTGTTCAGTTAGCTCAGCGTTATGCGGATGAAATTGTGGACGCGCTGATCCTGAATCTGCTCAACGGGGCGTCTGCGGACAGTGCCGCGCCAAAAGCGCTAGAAACTGTAGCCAGCCTGATTAAAAGCACGGTGCACTCCTTAATTAAGCAAGTGCTGAGTAAGCTCGATAATAAAGAGTTGCAGCCTGTTGCCGCCTATATCAATGAGCGTCGCACCTTATTGAATGATGGTGAAGGTGTGCGCGAGTTCATCAGTTTTGAGTTATCTGAAGCGGATTACGCTAACTTGCATTCCGTTTGGTCTGCGACTGCTCAAGGGCAAGTCAATAAGAAAGCACTGAATGACAGTATGCTCAGGTTTTCTGCCTTGGCAATTGCTGCCTTTTATGAAGACTCTGCAAAAGCTCTCAAGCTGGGCTTTATTGCACGTAATGTCTTTAGCGTAGGGCAAAGCGCGATTAATAAGGGCTCACAAATGGCCATTAACCGTTTAATCCCTGCGTTGCGGGAACATGAAGCTAAGGATTTTGCGACGTACTTCTTGAGTATGTTGCGAGCAACCTAAAGCTTAACTCGAGCAACTAATCGTTAAGCAGCGTCCCCATGCCGGTGCAAGTCCGGCATAGGCGGACCACTCATCGCGAACCTGAAATGGCGACTGTACTACCGCTAAAAGAGTATTCAGGGGTTGGGCATCACCGGCTTCAGCCGCCTTAATGGCTATCTCAGCTAAATAGTTTCTCAAGACATACGCTGGCACAGACTGCTGAACACGCTGTTGCCGATCCACTTCTACAGACCGTTCACGATGAAGTCGCGCTTGATAGCGAAGCAGCCAATCCGTCGCTAACGCCTCTTGATTCGGCCAGTCCTGCTGTACGGCTTTTAATTGCTCTTCAACACGCATCATGCCTAGCTGACGAGTTGTGCTGTGATAATCCTTATCACCTGCTCGCAACAGGTCTAACCACGCCTGCACCAGCGTTTTATCTTCCGCTTCGAGCGTTGTAAGCCCTAGGCGTTGGCGCATGCGCCCGTCGTAATGCTGTGTCAGCACGGGTTCGTATTGTTCGAGTGCGGTTCGCAAGTCGATGACCGACACGAGGGGGGTAAAGGCTTGCGCTAAGGCGTTAAGGTTCCAAAAGCCCACAGAAGGCTGCAAGTACCATGCATAGCGCCCGTTATGATCTGAGTGATTGCAAATCAGCGCTGGATCATAATTTTCCATGAAGGCGTAGGGGCCGAAATCTAAGGTCTGACCGCTGATAGAGAAGTTGTCGGTATTCATCACGCCATGTGCAAAACCAACGGCCTGCCAATCTGCCATCAACATGGCAGTGCGTTTAACTACGGCGGCAAACAGCGCTGCATAAGGCTTTTCAGCGTCTGAGCACTCAGGGTAATGCCTTGCAATGACATGATCTGCTAATGCTGCTAATTCAGTGTGCTGTTGGCTATGGCAGAGCCATTCAAAATGCCCAAAGCGAATATGCGAGTTAGCGACTCGCAACAGAGTGGCTCCCGTTTCGCGCCGCTCTCGTTGCACGGGCTCGTCAGAGCCAACCAAGGCCAACGCCCGAGTGGTTGGCACACCCAGTGCGTGTAAAGCCTCACCGGCCAGGTACTCTCGAATACTCGAGCGTAAAACAGCGCGTCCATCGCCCATACGGGAGAAGGGTGTGGGTCCGCTACCTTTTAGGTGTAAGTCTTGGCGGCATCCCAAGCTATCGATTATTTCGCCGAGTAGGAGCCCACGTCCATCGCCTAAGTCGGGATTCCAGCCGCCAAATTGATGGCCAGCGTATTTCATGGCAATAGGCTCAGCGCCAGGCCAAACGGAATGCCCAGAAAGACCCGATAGTGCTTCGGGTGATAGCAGCCAATCGGCGTCTATCGCCAGCGCATCTGCAAGCGGGTGATTAATGGAAAGTAGGCGGGGATTGCGAAGCGGGGTAGGCAGCTGCCGTCGCCATAAGACGTCCGGCAGCTGAATATAGCGATTACTAAACTGAATCACGCGACGCTAGGCACCTGAGCAGTGAGTAAACGCAAACGTTTGCGCTGCATCTTTAAGCGATACTCAATTTCTTGGAAGCGGGTACGGAAGCTGGCTTCTTCCCACTTATGTAAAAGCTCCAGTTTCTTCTCAGCAAACCACGTTTCGCGGAGTTTGCTCCAGTCATTCAGCACCAGGTTAAAATGCTCATACTCCTGCGCCAGCTTGGCTTTCCACGCCTCGAGCTGGGCATGACCAGCGGCCTGAAGCGACAGTTTCTCTTCAGCATATTTAAACTGCATTGTCAGTTTGGCTTTCTCAATCGCAAACTGCGGGCAACGCTTGAGGTTGCGCGTTAAGCCGACCCAGGACAGGGCGAAGATGAGCCACTTGGTAGGGTCAAACTGATACCAGTGAATGCCATTACGGTAGTCGTACTGAAAAATGTGATGGTAATTATGGTAGCCCTCACCGTAAGTCAGTAACGCCAGCACAGGGTTGTCGCGAGCGGTATTTTCATCGGTGTAAGGCCGTGTTCCCCACATATGCGCCAGCGAATTAATAAAGAAGGTCGTGTGATGGCTCCATACCAGACGCAGCAGACCGCCCAGTAACAGCACGCCCCAAACATCACCAACGGCATAGCCAATGAGCGCGGGGATACCGATGTTAGTCAGCAGCACTAGCTTCAAATAGTGGTTGTGCTGAAACATAACAATCTTGTCGTTTAACAGATCCGGGGCATTGCGGAAGTCATCGCGACCAGATTCGTATTGACGCAACATCCAGCCAATGTGGGAAAACCAAAAGCCACGCTTAGCGGAGTAGGGGTCGTGATCGACATCATCAATATGGCGATGGTGAGTACGATGGCCAGAGGCCCATACCAAGATGCTGTTTTGAATCGCCATGGTGCCGAAGATCATGTAAATAATTCGGATCGTCCAGTGCGCTTCATAGGTACGGTGTGCCCAAAGGCGGTGATAGCCAGCTGTGATCGCCATGCCGTTAGCGCCGGCTAAAAGCAAAAAGCTCCACCAAGCGGCGCTGGAAAACTCGTGGTTTAAGGCATACCACGGCAGCAGAATCATTGCGATGAGGGGGGTGCTGAGTAAAACAATCGCGCCTGGCCAGTTAATGGGAGGTTTTGCGGTTGTATCAGTCATAAAAGGTCTCGTTTGAGTGAATGAGTGTTCACGGAGTTGATTATAACGGAACAAGCTGTCCTGGGTAAATTGACCGATGAGTGGTAATTCATAAAATTAGCGTACTCCCCTCATGTGAAGCACATATGTCAAATTCATCCCTGTCGCTTAATTTGAAAAGAGATGGTGCTGAGCAGCATGGCTAATGCAGGCAAATGCAGGCCAATCACGGGTTTACCCGAGGTCAGCAAGGATACCGAGATGTCACGCTCAGGGTCGGCCCAGCAAAAAATGTTGGAAAAACCCAAATGCCCAAAAGCCCGGCCAGTCATAGGTCCATAGAGGCCCACGGGATTGCCACCCAACATCATGCCGTGGCTGTAACGCAGAGGCGCTAGCAGGGTGCCATCAAACTGTGGTTTGCCGGCCTCTAGGGTTGCGCGCTTCACGGTTAAAGGATCAAAGATGCGCTGACCGTCGAGCTCGCCACCGCGTAACAACAGCTCAAAGAAGCGGCAGGCTTCATCAGCGGTGGCAAAAATATTGCCGGCAGGGCAGATCACATCCATAAATCGCGGATCGTTCGTTAGATTAACGACGGTATCTAAGTCACCTCCCAGTGCGTTCTGTAAAAACCAATCGATAGCCAGCACTGGCTTCAAGCCCGTGGCATAGCCCACGGCTTCAGTTCCGCGATGTTCAGGTGCTAGGCCATAGTTAAAGTGCTTCATACCCAACGGCGTGGTGATTAACTGCTGCAGGTACTGACGAGCGTCCATGCCGCTAACGCGTTGGATAAGCTCGCCCAAAATATAGCCACCGGTGACGGCATGGTAGGCCGCTTTATGACCGGATCGGGATTGAGGTTTAGCGTCGAACAAAACCTTAACGACGGCCGGGGTATCAAAGAGCAAGTCGGTTTCAAAGTCACCTTGGATGGTGGGCAAACCCGCACGGTGGGACAGAATATGCGCTGCCGTAATGTGCTGTTTACCATTCACGCCAAACTCGGGCAGGTAGTGAGCAACCGGGGCAAGTAGGTCGATCTGATGATCTTCAGCGAGTTTGTGTACCAGCATTGCAGTCACGACTTTTGAGGCAGAGAACAGGCACATGGGTGTGTCTGGATGTGCCAGCTCTTTGGGCGTATCTGGCGAGTCCGCAGGGCCATTTCCGCGACGATGCCCCAAGGATCGGTTCAGCACGACCTTGCCGCCTTTACGAAGGCAAAACGTGACAGCAGGAGAAATACCGGTGCGATATAGGTTCTCAACGGCGGTCCAAATGAGATCCCGTTGGTGGGCCGTTAAGCCCACATCCTGCGGGTCAACTTCTTGGCCCGGAATGACTTGAATCAAAGCAGATAAATCGTTGGGAACAGCAATGGTGTTGGTGGAGAAAAGTTTCACGCTAATACTCGCAAGCAGAATCAGTGGGTATCTGGGGTGTCTTTGGATTGGCCCGCATTGGGGTTGTCTTGAAAAGCTTTAATAAATGGCATCAGTCGGCTGACCCAATTCGAGCCTGCGAACATGGCATCTATCTTTTTCACAGTAGGGGTGATTTGCGACAAGGTACGTACATCTTCGGACATACGAAAAACGACCAACAAAAACTCAGTCGTGGCCCGGCAAGCGGAGGCCCAGACTAAGGCAGCAATTGGAAAGGCTAAAACATAGATCAGCCCACGTTGGGTGCTGTGGGAAAAAGCGTCTACCACGAGCTGCACAATGACGCCCAAGCCGCCAATGACTAGCACCACATAGAGTAAAGGTAGTAATTGAACCGTCAGGTATCGATTAAATTTTAAGTCGAACAGAATGCGCAAATAATCCATAAAAAGCTGCACGATATTTCGACGTGACGGCAGGCTACCGGATTTTGGTTTCATAGAGATTTGTGGAACTCTGAGGTTAGTACGAGGCAACGATGAGTCGCTGTTCTTCGGCGCTTGGCCAAAACTCGATGGGCGCGTTTCGCGATCGGGATGGCCCGCAGGTAGCCGCCGTTGTGAGTGACGTGGGTGACGATGAGACATAGCCTTTTTACTCACTAATTACCAACGGACAAATTGATCTTCTACAAAGCCCGTTAAGTTACTGACCGTATAGCACGCCCCATCAATTTCTACACGCCCATCAAAGCGACCAAAGATCTGTCGGAAATGACTTTTGAGCAGGGGAAGTTGAAGCTTTTCTTTGTGAAGACCCAGTGGCGTAAATGTCAGCTTAATGCGGCCATCTAACGTGCTGACTTGCCAGGGCTGAAGCACATCTTGGGGGTCAAACTCAAAGCTTGCTGAGGCTAAGGAAATGCATTGCCCAGAGATCCATACACAGTTTTCACTAAACGTGGTCTCGTTCACGCCAGTCGAAATATTTAAGCCCAGGGTATGTTCAATATTTGACTCATCGCGAACAAGCCCTGACAGACAGGCCCAGTTCCACCAGGTTTCTCGTCGCATAAAGCCGCAAGAGAAGTCGTGATGCCCCATCGCACCGAGCTCAGCGAGGTCATACTGTTGGCCGCGCCAGATCAGCTCACCCGTTAGGGCGAGACCTGCGGTTTTATTGGCGTAAACCCAGCCGTGATAGCCCGCGCGGGTGGTCAGCGACATGGGTTGAAAACCGGTTTCGGGCATGCGCGCGTCTATGAATAGCTCGTCGCCAATCTGCAGCCTGAGCGTTTTAACACGGGGCTCTGCTTCGTAGCCTTGAAGTACCATGAGGTCGGCGGCGTTAAACGCACTCTGACCCGCCACAGGGCTAGTGGATAGTGACATTCCAACGTGGCCAGGGCGCTTGATGCTGCGACTGAATAACTCACCAGTGTTGGTGTCAAAGAGATAAGCAAAGACTGAGTTGCAATAGCCTAAGTCGATCAATGCACAGCCAAATACAAAGCGCTGGCTCATCCCGCCGAAGTATTGAAATTGCTTATATTTCAGGGCTTTATCTAAAGCGCTTCGGCGCTTTCCAAACGCATCTGGGGTGATGTCATGCCGCCCGTTAGCGTCTAAGACGCTGTCCTCAAAATAGCCAAACTGGATTTGGCCATTGTGAAGAATACGGTTAGCGCTGAGGCTCAAGTGAAATCGCTCAATAACTTAACGAAGGCTTCCGACTGGGGGTGTTCACGGACAATCTCCAGCAGGGAGCGGCCCTGAAGATTACGTGCATGTACGTCGCGGCCTGCGGCTTTGAACATCACAAGCAAGCGTTGAAAGTCAGTTGATCGCATATGTTTGTATGCGGTCATTAAGACATGGAAATCTGCATTTTCACCGGCAACAGGTTGGCGGCTGAGATAGGAAGCAACGCGTTCGTCACTCCAAGTTTCATCAAATGTTGCGGGTTGCGAGAGCGCCATACCTTATTCCTAAACATTTTGCGGAGGATTGAGAATCTGTTCGAGCTTATTGTCCTTCTCTTCCCAGATGCTGCCAATCCATAACTGAAAATTGTCTCTAAAAATAGGGTCATCTTCATACTTACCCTGACAATACTCTTCAGGAATAGGGCGTGTCTCAATGTCGATAACAATATGCTGAACGCGCCCACAGCATAAATCCCAAAAGCTTGGAACGCCTCCAGGATAGGCAATCGTGATGTCCAGCATGCAATCCATACGTTTGCCGAGCGCACTGAGCACGAAAGCAGCCCCCGCCGATTTTGGTTTAAGAAGATGTCGGTAGGGGGATTGAGTCTGTCGATGCTTTTCAGGGGTTCGACGGGTGCCTTCAAGAAAGTTCAGCACACTCACTGGGTAGTGCTGATACTTTTCACACGCGATGCGCGTGGTTTCTAAGTCTTTTCCTCGCAAATGAGGGTGTTTAGCCAAAAATTCACGGCTGTAGCGCTTCATAAACGGATAGTCCAAGGCATAGACCGCCAAGCCAATGATAGGGACATAGAAAAGTTCTTGTTTGAGGAAGTACTTTAAGGGCGGAACTCGGCGATTGAGCACATGAAATGAAGCTAGGATATCGACCCACGTTTGGTGGTTGGCAATAACAAAGTACCAAGTATCTTTTTTGGGTAACACGTTTTCCCTGAGGTCCCAGTGAATGGGAGGGAGCAACTTAAAGATACACGCATTCATGCTAGTCCAATTTTCTTGGATGCCGGACATGAGTAAGCGAGTAAATCTGGCTGATGCTGGCCACAGTTGGGAAACTATTTTCAGTGGACTCGCCAATAAAATGAGGATGGCTGAAAGCGTAATTGCTCCAACAATCAAAAAACCAACGATCATGCCCAGCAAAGGGCGTGGAAGAAAAGCCAACATTCAAAAACGTCCTTATCAATAATCGCTTATGAAAGAGTATGAATAAGCCGATTTTTTCACGCAAGAAAATTGGTCCAACCCTAAGGCGAAAGCACTGTTCCTCTGAAACAAGCTGTCAATGTCGATGAGCCAATCAGTCATTGGCGAATGCCCACGGAACTCTCTACTATCGCGACCGATTAGTCACAACTCAGTTTATGCAGTGAGGAAATGTTATGTCAGGTCCGTTAAGCGGGTTAAAAGTTTTAGACTTCTCTGGGCTATTGCCGGGCCCATTTGCCAGCTTAATACTGGCGGATTTGGGGGCAGACGTGTTGCGCGTGGAAGCGCCGTCCCGACCCGACATGGTTCGCTTGATGCCCCCCTATGCCACTGATGGCACGTCAGCAGCTCATGGCTATCTAAATCGCTCCAAACGCTCGATTGCCATCGACTTAAAGCAACCCGAGGGGTTAGCAATTGTTAAGCAGCTCGTCGCTGAGTACGACATCGTCATTGAGCAGTTCCGGCCTGGTGTTATGGATAGATTAGGTGCCGGTTACGAAGCCCTTAAGTCGGTTAACCCTAACGTTATCTATTGCTCCATTACGGGTTATGGTCAAACAGGCCCGTACAAAGATCGCGCCGGCCACGATCTTAACTATTTAGCGATTGCGGGCGTGATTGGTTACAACGGTCGAAAAGCTTCAGGCCCTGCGCCAATGGCTGTACAAGTAGCCGACATTGCTGGTGGCTCATGCCACGCGGTAATTGGGTTGCTGGCTGCAGTGATTCATCGACAGGCCACAGGTGAAGGGCAGCACATTGATATTTCGATGACAGATGCCGCCTTTAGCCTGCACGCATTAACCGCACCAGGTGCTCTCATGGGTGCTAATCAGCCCGCGTTAGAAACGACTCAACTCAATGGCGGCACATTCTACGATTGCTATGAAACCTCCGATGGCCGTTACTTGTCTGTAGGTGGCTTAGAGCCACAATTCTTTATGCAATTCTGTGTAGCGATAGGTCGGCCGGAACTAGCGCCTGAAGGTTTAGTCATGCTGCCAGACCGTGTGGCTGCTTTAAAGCAAGAGATTCGCCAAGCGCTGAAAACAAAGACGTATGCGGAGTGGTCAGCTATTTTCGCAGCAATGGACTCTTGCACAGAGCCTGTGCTGAGCTTCAAAGAGGCTTGTGAACACCCACAAATTCAAGCTCGCTCCATGCTGGTTGACGTACCGCAGCTTGATGGCGGTTCTCAACGACAGCTGGCTTCGCCGTTTAAATTTTCGGCCACGCCACCAAGCTATCAATATGCAGGCGTCACCTTGGGTCAGCACACAGAAGAGGTTTTGGTTAACGCTGGCTTGACGTCGGATAGCATTGCGCAACTCAAAAGCAAAGGGGTGGTGGCGTAAGCCATAATCTCTGTTGAGAGCAAAAAATCACTAGAAGAAGTTTGGTGCCCGAGACCGGAATCGAACCGGTACGACCGTTAAGTCGAGAGATTTTAAGTCTCTTGTGTCTACCAGTTTCACCACTCGGGCGGAGTGATTGCATCAGCGACAATGATGCTTTTTTACATGGAGGCTGAGGTCGGAATCGAACCGGCGTACACGGAGTTGCAGTCCGCTGCATGACCACTCTGCCACCCAGCCAAAGGTGTGAGCTCTCTTGCGAGAGGCGGCATAATAGCCATGAGATCAGGGTGCGTCAACAAAGCAAATGCTAGCTGCTCAGGAATTAAGCTATGTTTTTGAATGCGGCTTGATTCGATCATTTTTAAGATATGAAATGCCTACACAACGCCACTTTTGACTCACACTGCCTTACAGTAGACTGCGATGAATCCTAGCAACCTTGGCCTCCTTCCATGATGTCTGCCGCTCTGCCTGAACTTGACGACGCTTGGCCTGCTCCTCCCCAAGCAACCCGCTTGCCTTACAGCTTTGCAAAACGACATGGTTTAGTTCTTCAAATTATTGATGAAGAAAATTGGTGCCTGCTTGCGCGTCCAGATTGGCGCTTGTCATCTCTCGCTGAAGCAAGACGCCTCTTGGGCCGTCCGGTCTATTGTCGCCCCGTTAATGAGACTGATTTTAATGATGCGCTAGCGCAAAGCTATCAGGGCGATGCCGGCGATTCTATGCAAGCAGCTGAAGGAATCGGCGACCATATCGATTTGGAAAAGCTAGCGGACCTGGTACCTGAAACTGAAGACTTGATGGATCAAGAAGATGACGCGCCGATTATCCGCCTCATTAATGCGATCCTGCAGGAAGCGGTTCGCGAGAATGCCTCAGATATTCACATTGAAACATTCGAGCGTCGTTTATCCGTGCGCCTGCGGGTCGATGGCGTGTTGCGCGAAGTGCTTCAACCTCGTCGCGAGTTAGCGCCATTGTTGGTGTCGCGTATCAAGGTCATGGCGCGCTTAGACATTGCCGAAAAGCGTGTGCCTCAAGATGGTCGCATTTCCGTTAAGTTAGCTGGCCGCGAAGTCGATGTTCGTGTGTCCACGATGCCTTCGAGTGCCGGTGAGCGCGTGGTGTTACGTCTGCTCGACAAACAAGCAGGACGCTTGAATTTGTCGAACCTCGGCTTGAGCAATCGTGACAACCACGTCCTACAAGAGCTTATCTCTAAACCGCATGGCATTTTGTTGGTTACAGGCCCTACGGGTTCAGGGAAAACGACCACTTTGTATGCTTCATTAACGGAGCTCAATGACTACTCTCGAAATATCTTGACCGTTGAAGACCCCATTGAATACCAACTTGACGGCATCGGTCAGACTCAAGTTAACACCAAAGTAGACATGACCTTTGCACGTGGGCTGCGTGCCATTTTGCGACAAGATCCGGATGTGGTGATGGTGGGTGAAATTCGTGACCGTGAGACGGCAGATGTTGCTGTTCAAGCATCACTTACGGGTCACTTAGTCTTGTCCACGCTGCATACCAATTCAGCCGTTGGCGCAGTCACTCGCTTGGTTGATATGGGCGTAGAGCCATTTCTGCTTTCATCGTCGCTGATTGGCGTAGTGGCTCAACGTTTGGTGCGTGTGCTTTGTCATCAGTGCCGAGAGCCACACATTGCGGATCATGCGGAATGTGAACTTTTAGGCGTTAGTCCGCAGTTGCCGCCCACAATTTATCGCGCAAAAGGTTGCGTCAGCTGCAACCAGCGGGGCTACAAAGGTCGTACCGGTATTTATGAAGTGATCTCGGTAGATGACGAAATGCGCCGTCAAATTCATGAGCGTTGTGGTGAGCAAGAACTGGAAGCTATTGCGCGACTTCATGGCCCTAGCATTCGTGCCGATGGTATGAGTAAAGTATTGGCAGGAGTCACCACTTTAGATGAAGTACTGCGAGTCACTCGGGAAGATTAATGGCTGTATTTGATTATGTCGGTGTGGATGCACAGGGTAAACGGCAGAAGGGCGTTCTAGAAGGCGAGAGCGCCCGCCATGTGCGACAGCTCTTGCGTGAAAAAGGCTGGGTGCCACTGCAAATATCCGCCGCTTCCGACAACTCAGAAAGCAATAACCCCGGTTCGGGGTTTAATTTTTTAAAGCCCCGTCTTAGCGCCCAAGACCTAGCCATGATTACCCGACAGCTGGCGACCTTGGTCCAAGCGGGTCTGACGCTAGACGATGCACTTAGAGCAGTCGGGCAACAAAGTGAAAAAGTCACCACAAAACGTATTCTCACGGCCGTTCGTGCCCGCGTGGTAGAGGGTTACAGCTTTGCTCAGAGTCTGGCGGAATTTCCCCAAGCCTTTCCGTCGCTGTACCGCGCCACAGTGGCTGCGGGTGAGCGCTCCGGACATTTGGATTTAGTATTAAATCGATTAGCGGATTACACCGAGTCTCGTTATGAAACGCGGAAAAAAGTGCAGGGCGCACTGATTTATCCAGCCATTCTGACGGTGCTTTCGTTGCTCATTGTGGTGGGTTTGCTGACCTATGTGGTGCCGGACATTGTTAAGGTGTTCGATAATCAAGGCCAAGAGCTACCGCTGATTACTCAGTTATTGATCGCCGCCAGTGATGGCTTACGCGCACATATCGGCAAGCTCAGCCTGCTGCTGCTGGCTGGCGCGTTCTTGTTTAATCGCCTACTGCAAGGTGAGGCATTTAAAGCCCGTTGGCATGCTTTTCAATTGCGTATTCCTGTCGCGGGACGCCTCATTCGGGATGCTCAGTCTGCCCGCTTTGTTAGCACCCTCGGCATTTTGACGCGCAGCGGCGTGCCCCTAGTCGATGCGCTGCGTATTGCGGCCGACGTGGTGGATAACATTCCTATGCGCCAGGCAGTATCTCAGGCCGCTGATCGCGTCACCGAGGGTGGACGATTAGCTCCAGCGCTAGACCAGTCGAAACTATTTCCCGCCATGATGGTGAATATGATTGCCAGTGGAGAGACCTCCGGCGAACTTGATGACATGTTGCATCGCACCGGGGTCATGCAGGAGAAATCACTGACGGGAAGCATTGCCACCATGGTGGGCTTATTCGAACCCATGATGTTATTGATGATGGCAGGTGTCGTTTTGGTCATTGTTCTCGCTATCATGCTGCCCATTGTGCAGATGAATAATCTGGTTAATTAAGGAGCAGCTCATGTCATCACTAAAGCGTAGCGCGCAACGCGGTTTTACCCTTATCGAAATTATGGTGGTGGTTGCCATTATTGGCATTCTCGCCCTCATCATTGTGCCCAATGTGGTGGGCAAAGATGATCAAGCTCGCGTGACCTCCACCAAAGCCAGTTTGAGCGCGGTGGCCAACGCTTTAGAGCTGTATAAGTTGGATAACTACACCTATCCGTCAACCGAATCCGGCTTAGATGCTCTGGTGACGCGTTCACCCGATGCCCGCGTATTCCCCGATGGGGGTTACTTGAAAAAACTGCCGGTTGATTCATGGGATAACCCCATCCAATACGTTTCGCCCGGCAGCAACGGCAAGCCCTTTGACCTCTACTCCTTAGGTGCAGACAATGCCGAGGGTGGCGAAGGCTACGCTGCAGATATTTACTTCGAATGAAGCCATGGCGACACCGCTCACTAGCATCTCGCGGCTTTACGCTGATCGAGGTGCTGTTGGTGGTCGTCATTATTGGCGTGCTGATGGGTGTGGCGGTGGTGAGTTTAAACCCCGAAGATCCTGCACGCCGTCTGTTACGCGCTCGTGAGCAGATGCAAGGCCAATTAGGGCTGGCGCGGGTGATTGCAGAGCGCGATCAAATTGAAGTGGGCGTCAGACTACTGCCTGAATCATGGCAGTTTTTACGTTTTCGAACCTCAGATCGCAGCTGGGAGATCATGAGTGATGAGCCCGCGTTTAAAACTAAACCCTATCCTGGGTTGACGTTTGTTTGGCAGGATGCAGACACCAAGACCGTCCCTGCCGCTGCCTCATCGAACAAACGTAAAGGCGTAATCCCCGACTTTTTGCTGATGTCTAGCGGTGAGGCGACACCTGGAGTTATTCATTTTTATGCGAGCAATGATGCTCGTGGGCTTCGGGAATCACTCACACTTACCGACATTGGCGATGCGGTCGAGACGGAACGCCTAAACGATAGCAACGCAAACCTTAAATCAGATGACCCCAACAGTGACGCTAGTGAGGCATCCCTTGCGCCGCGCTAATAGAGGTTTTACGTTGATTGAGGTGCTGGTCGCCCTAGCCATTTTCGGCGTGGTTGCGCTAACGCTTTTAAACAGCAGCCGTGATCAAACGCGTCAGGCTTCCGCCTTGGAAGATCGTCTGCTGGCACATTGGATTGCCTTAAACACGCTCACAGACTTACAGGCCAGTAGCGACTACCCCGAAGTAGGTGTCATGGACTCCACGGCCGTGATGGCGGGTAGAGACTGGTTTGTCACCATATCCGTGTCATCTACGCCTAGCCCGGCAGTCCGCCATCTCGATATCTCAGTTGCCCCCTACGATCCTATTGCAGGGAAGGCGGGCAATGATCTGGTCACCGAAGTCGGCTTTCTCCGCCAGCGTGGAGCCGGGCTATGACCGTTTTTTCGCGCCGAGCGTCATCACGCGGTTTTACGCTCATCGAGCTTTTAGTCTCTATGGCTATTCTCGCGATTATTAGCTTAGGCGCGTATAGCTTTCTTTCCAGCACCAGTGCTACCGCCCTTCGTGTCCAAGAGCGCCAGGCCAAACTGCTAGCTTTAGCGCGCTTACAAGGCGTGATTGCGCAGGATTTATCGCAATGGGTAAATCGACCGATTCGCGATGAGTTGGGCGATGCCTTGCCGCCGTTTGTATTGGAGCCAGATGGGTCGCTGGAGTTCACCCGTCGTGGCTTAAGCAATCCGTTGGATAAGGCGCGCAGTGATTTGCTGCGTGTGCGCTATGAAATGCGCGGTAAACGTCTGTGGCGTCTGACGTGGAATACGCTGGATCGGCTGCCGGGGCAAAAGCCCTTGGCGGCGCCTCTCGGGCCTAAGGACTTAACGCTGCGCTGGCGCGTTCAGGGTGCCCCGAACTCGCCCGTCTTGTCGCTATGGCCAGCGACCACGGCGGGTGCTAACGCGTCGAACCGAAATGTGGTCACTGAGGGGGCTCCAGAGGTGGTGGACTTGCAACTGCAAGTGGCGCCTTGGGGCGAAATCCGCCGTGTATTTTTGTTGCCTAGCTATGACGCCCTTTAAGTTCACGCCTAAACACATGCAAGCACGAAGCAGCCAGCGTGGCGTGGCCTTAATCACGATGATGCTGATTGCCGCTTTAGCCACGACGCTAGTGCTTGCCATGATTGGTCGGCAGAGTCGCCTTCAAGCCGAGATTGGGGCACAGTTTCAACAAGATCAAATTGCTGAATACGACCGTGGCGCAGAGTATTTCGCCATGGCGGCTCTGAAAGCGGATAGCGATGATGGGAATAAAACCGATCATCCCAATGAGTATTGGGCTCAACCGTTTCCTGCGTTTCCCGTGCCAGGAGGCGTCATTGCACCCACGGTGCGTGATGCTCAGGCACGCTTCAACCTCAACAGCCTGATCAAAAATAATCAAGTCGACCCCGTGAGTTTGCGATTCTTCAAGCAACTCCTCGAGCAGTTCGCCATACCCGTAGAGCTCGCCGACACACTGGTGGACTGGTTAGATGCGGATAGTCTACCCACAGGCAGCTCTGGCGCTGAAGATGACTATTACCTTCGACAAGACCCCGCCTACCGCTGCGCTAATCGCAGCCTAAGTACATTCTCTGAACTGCGCCTTGTTAAAGGCTTTAGCAGTGATTTACTGCGCCAGTTGGCTCCTTACGTGACGGTACTGCCATCCTCCGCACGCACCTTAAATGTGAATTTTTTGTCGCCCGGATTATTGGAAGCCATGGTGCCCGGTTTGTCGCCAAACAATGCGCTAGAATTGCTGCAACGCAGACCCGCAGATGGCTGGGAGTCTGTGGAGCAGTTTTTAGATAATCCTGTTTTTGCTTCGGCTACCCCAGAGGTACGCTCCGGCCTACAGCAGTTATTAAGTGTTGATTCGCAATATTTCGAGCTGTATACGCGAATTCGTTTTGGCAAGCGGGAACGCTTGCAGTGGTCTTTGTTATCGCGCAAAGATGGGCAATTAAAAATGATCGCCAGTGAACGCAACCCATTATGGGTGCCGGATAATGAAGCGGCAGCCATGGGTAACACTGGGTCGGATAAGGAAGAATAATGGACACCTTGTTTTTGCGCTTGCCAGCAACGGCATCCGAATCGATACAAACGGTTTGCTTTCGCCAAGGTCATTGGCAGCGACTGGGGGCATGGGCGGTAAATGCTGACTTAATGCAGCAGTGGGAGTCGCTGCGGGATCTACCCGTGGTGTTAATTACACCCGTGGGCATGGATACCACTGTCATTGTGCAAGCCTCTCCACGCCAACGGCGCGAAGCGGGGGCTGCCTTGGTGGCACTCGCTGAAGATTTCGTGGCCGAGGACTATGAACGACTGCACTGGACACTTGAAAGTATCGATGACCAGCATGTGTTAGCCCGTGGCATTCATAAGCAATGGTTAGTGTCTTGGCGTGACCAACTGCAAAGCCATGGCCTCAATGTTTGTGCCGCTATTCCGGAGTCCGTTCTGTTTGGCCAAGATCATGACACCTGGTTATGGTTGCCTGCCGGTGGTAATTCGGTTTACTGGCGAATGGAGTTGGGGCAGGGGGCTGTTGTTGAACAAAACGACATAGCGATGTTGATGGAAGCTCAGCTGCAACGAACGCCATTGTCTGGCTTTGTGCGCCTGCGTTATCCACAAGGCATTGAGCTACCAGAGCTACCGGAGCGTGTACAACCTGCTGCCGCTCCTTGGCAAGATTGGACCGATGTGTTGAAGACGCAAAATAGTCGTTTCTGGTTACAGCATCCGCAGAACTGGCTTGTGGGCGAATTGGCGCAAAAAATCGCTTCACCGAATCAGTCTCGCTGGGGGTGGGCTTTTGCTTTAGCAGTTCTCGCCGTTATTCTGGAGATTGGCCTGACTCGCCTAGAGACGCATCGTATTCAGCAGCAAACCGCTTCTGCTCGTGCCGAGTCAGAAGCCTTATATCGCTCAGCCTTCCCTGAAGATCGCCGTATTATTAATTTGGCACGCCAATTTAAAGCCAAAAAAACGCAGGCGAGTGCCGTAGATCCTTCCCAGTTATTGCAACTGTTGGCGCAGACTGCGCCAAATGCGGGTAGTCAGATTGTTAAGCTGGAGTATCAGGATGCGGCTGTCACACGAGTAGATATTATTTCACCGGCTTTATCCGATATTAGTCAGTGGGCGGCACAGCTCAACGCCGCTGGAGTCAGCACACAAGTAGAAAACTCCCGCTTTGAAGACGGTATTGCGAAAGCAAAGTTGCAGTTACGCGTTAGCACGGGAGGCCAATAATGTTTATTGCACAACGCCAAGCCCTTCAAAATGCATGGTTGTCGCGCTCTGCGTCGGATCGGCGTATTTTGACCCTGCTAGCACTAGTGATTGTCCCTGTTATTTTAGTGGGGGGGCTTTTGATGCCGTCACAGCGTGCCCAAGAAGCTGCTGAAAAGGAGTTTCAGCAGGCGTCCCAACTCTTGAATGACCTCCGTCAACATATCCCAAGTATGTCGGGCACTGGAGGCGTCTCTACCGTTGCTGCGTCGGCGTTACCGCAACGAGTGCAGCTCTTGGCCAGCAATGCTGGTTTAGCTTTAGAGCGTATGGAGTCAGATCCTGCAGGGGTGCGACTGGCTATGAAAAACGTGAAGTTAGCCAGTGTGATGACTTTTTTCCAACAATGTCGCAGCCAAGGTATTCGCGTTTTGGAAGCACAAATTACGCGTGATACGGCCACTAACACGAATCAAGTCCGGCTAAGACTCAGCGTTTAAGCGTCTTTCAGAGTAAAAAAAACGGCCCGAAGGCCGTTTTTTTACATGTTGGGGTAGTTTGGGCCACCACCACCTTCAGGAACCACCCAATTAATATTCTGGGCTGGGTCTTTGATATCACATGTTTTGCAGTGAACGCAGTTCTGCGCATTGATCTGGAAACGCTTCTCGCCAGCGGCTTCCACAATTTCGTAGACGCCTGCCGGGCAGTAGCGCTGAGCCGGTTCCGCATAGAGCTTGAGGTTCTTGGTCAGCGGAATGCTGGCATCTTTCAAGGTCAGGTGGACCGGCTGATCTTCTTCGTGGTTGGTGTTGGAGATAAACACCGACGACAGTTTGTCGAAGCTGATCTTGCCATCCGGCTTCGGATAGTCGATCGGCGTGTGGAACGAAGCCAGATCGAGCGTCTTGTAGTCGGGAGTAGTGTCGTGGATGTTGAACGGCAGCTTGCCGTCAAACAGATTCTGCTCCACGAAGTTGTATGCCGCACCCATGAAGGTACCCATGCGATGCATGGCGGCGCCGAAGTTGCGCGCCTTGTACAGTTCTTCGTACAGCCAGGACGCTTCGAACTTGTCAGCGTACTCAACGACTTCATCGCCACCGCTACGGCCGGCTTTGAGTGCGTCGAAAACACCTTCAGCAGCGAGCATGCCCGACTTCATGGCGGTGTGGCTGCCCTTGATCTTGGAGAAGTTCAGGAAGCCTGCGTCATCACCAATCAACAAGCCACCGGGGAAGGTCAGCTTAGGTAGGGAGTTGAGGCCACCCTTAACCACCGCACGCGCACCGTAAGAAATACGCTTGCCACCTTCCAGATACTGCTTCAGCACTGGGTTGTGCTTGAGGCGCTGCATCTCGTCGAACGGCGACAGGTAGGGGTTGTGATAGGAGAGGTCGGTAATTAAACCTACGGTGACCTGATTGTTTTCAGCGTGGTACATCCACCAGCCACCCGTCGAGCCGGTTTCGGTGAGTGGCCAACCAGCGCCATGCATAACCAGACCTTCTTGATGCTTAGCCGGGTCAATTTCCCAGAGCTCTTTGATGCCAATACCGTAATGCTGCGGATCGGAATCTTTATCGAGTTCGAAGTGACTGATCAGCATTTTGCCGAGATGACCGCGGCAACCTTCAGCAAATAAGGTGTATTTTGCATGCAGTTCGTAACCCGGTGTGTACGAGTGCTTGTGCTCGCCAGTACGGGAAACACCCATATCGCCGGTTGCTACGCCACGCACGCTGCCGTCTTCGTTGTACAGCACTTCTGACGCGGCGAAGCCAGGGAAGAGCATGACTTCGAGTTCTTCAGCCTTAGTGGCCAACCAACGCACCACATTGCCGAGGCTAATGATGTAGTTGCCTTGGTTATGCATAGGCTTAGGAATAATCCAATCGGGCGTTTTAATTGCGCCAGTTTGGCTGGTCAGGAAATACACTTCATCGCCTTTCACAGGCACATTGAGTGGAGCACCTTCTTCTTTCCAATTGGGAAAGAGTTCTTCCATAGCGCGTGCTTCAAACACCGCACCAGAGAGAATGTGTGCGCCAAACTCAGAGCCTTTTTCAACCACACAAACAGACACTTCGTGACCGCTTTCAATGCTCAGCTGACGCAAACGGATGGCGGCCGACAGACCTGCAGGACCACCACCGACGATGACAACATCAAACTCCATCGCTTCTCTTTCCACGATGTACTCCTTCAAGGCACCCGAATTCACGGGAAAATGAACTGCAAACCGTTTGCAGGCTCGCTTAAGTTAACCGGCATAGTATAAAAGGGGTGTTTGCTACAGGCCAATGATTTACCGCACAAATTGTCCGGTTTTTCTTGGACAGACCTCCGTCAAGGCCGCCCCGAACCCGTGAGAACATGAATATGACAGGCGAAGACAAAAAACCATCCTTACGCAGTGATCCCATGCAAATCGCCCGACTCATCCAAACTGAAGGCGGAAAGAAGAAATTACCGCCTATTCATCTCTGGAACCCAGAGTTTTGTGGCGACATTGATATGGAGATTAAGCGCAACGGCCAGTGGTTTTATATGGGCACACCGATTGGCCGTCCTGCGCTGGTGAAGCTATTTAGCTCGGTTATGCGCCGTGAAGACGATGATGCGTATTACTTAGTCACGCCGGTAGAGAAAGTCCGAATTCGCGTTGAAGATGCGCCTTTTCTTATTACCTTGGTCGAGCGTATTGAGCGAAACGGCTCACTTTTTTTGCAGCTGACCACACAAACAGGTGATGTGGTTGTCGCCGGAGAGGAGCATCCTATTTGGCTGGAATATCATGAGGATGAGCCACATCCCTGCGTGCATATTCGAGATCGCTTACATGCACTGATTGGCCGTAATGCCTACTACCAACTCATCGAGTGGGGGACAGCAAGAGACAACGCAGACGGTCGGCAAGAATTGGTTGTAACGAGTGCCGGCGCAACCTTTGTGATCGGTCATTTCTAAGCGCCGGCACTTCGTTTTGGTTATGCCGCAATGATTAAGCGGACAGCATAGAGCGACATTTGCAGTCGCTCTAGTGCCGCCAGTCCCTCGGCAACGCGCTGTTGCTGAGCTTGCACTTCGCTATCACGTACCGATGGATTTACCTTTTGTAGGGCTTGGAGGCGTTGTAATTCGCCACCTTCCAGTGCCTGCCAAGCCGCCTGCGCGGTAATCAAACATTGTGCTGCCTGAGACTGAGCCTCTGTTTCTGCCCCCTTGAGCAGCCCTTCGGCATCATCGCGATGCGCTTTAATCACCGTACGCGCCAGTTTGTTTTCCGGTACGTCTAGCTGTCGGGCCAGTGATGCGGCATTAACCTGTGGGGCTAGGTTGCGCCCCTTATTGTCGATCAGTAGGCGCAAGGGTTCGGATGGCAGAACGCGGTCCAAGGCTAAGCCCTTTGGCGCCTGTGCGGTGGCCTGATACCAGGCTTCCAGCAACAGCGTACCGGGCTTAATGGACTTATTACGCAAAACGGCGACTTGCACACTGCCTTGGGGGGCCGTCTGCATCCACTCCAAGACACCATGCACCATGGGATGTTCCCAAGTCAGGTATTGCCACTCTTCATGCGCTAATGCGGTGGCACGATCGGCACAGACGGTCATGCCATCCGGATCGAGCCCAGGGAAGGCATCAATGAGCTGGTGCTCGCCGGGTTGTAAAATCCAGGTGCGTGGAGACCCGTGATCTTCGACATGCACGCCAAACGCTTCCCAAGCAGCCAACATAAACTCATCTAGGCGCGTATCGCTATCCTGAGCAGCAAGGGCAGCGGCGAGGGGATCTGCCAAGTCACGACGACAGGATTGCAGTTCAAGTAAACGATCGCGGCCTTCTGCCAACTCGTCTTCCAATGTTTCTCTGAGGGCAACGGCCTTTTCAATCAGCTCATCGAGGTCGGCTTCCGGAGCAGATGGCTTCAGCAGCGGCTTTAACTCATCTAAATAGTGTTCATGCACGGTCGGCGCCGTGGGCGAGCAGCGTGAAAATACCGCTAGAGCTTCCTGATACCAGCGCAACAAGCGGGCTTGAGCAGAGCCTGCTAAGTAGGGCACATGAAGCTGAATGGTCTGTGTTTGCCCAATACGATCGAGGCGACCGATGCGCTGTTCGAGCTGATCGGGGTTATCGGGTAAGTCAAAAAGCACCAGATGGTGGGCAAACTGGAAGTTACGCCCTTCAGAACCAATTTCCGAGCACAGGAGAATTTGTGCGCCCATTTCGGGCTCAGCAAAATAAGCAGCAGCTCGGTCGCGCTCCAGCAGATTCATGCCCTCATGGAAAACGGCGGTGCGAATGCCTTCACGCAGACGCAGCCAATTCTCCAAGGCCTCGGCAATGGGCGCGGTACGGGTAATGAGCAAGCATTTATCGCGCTTATGTGACTTTAGCCACGCCGCAAGCCACGGCAGGCGGGGATCATCCGCAAGCCAAGTGTCTTCATCCACACGGGTTTCCGGCCAAATTGCGCCTTTATTCACCCAAGGTGCGAAGCTTTCTGGCACGGGCAGACTAACCAAGTGGCTGACACGCTCGGGGAAGCCACCCACGGCGGCACGTGTATTTCTAAACAACACACGACCTAAGCCATGGCGGTCCAAAAGCGCATTTAAAGCCAGCTCACGACCTTCGTTGGTGCTGAGATCGAAACTCAGGTCAGACAACAGGTGGTGTAAATGTTTTTGGGTTTCTGCGGAGACTTTGCCCGATAACAGCGCATCGGCCAGATCGCGAGTGTCGCGCCAGCTATCGTGTTCATCCAAGAATGCATCCAGCGATGGATAGCGCGCCGGATCCAGTAAGTGCAGGCGAGCATAATGACTTTCCACGCCCAATTGCTCGGGAGTTGCCGTCAGTAGCAATAAACCCGGTACACGGGCTGAAAGCAGTGAAACCACTTCATATTCAATGCTGGGGTCTTCTGGCGACCAAGCCAGATGATGCGCCTCATCCACCACTAACACATCCCACGGGGCATCTAAGGCGGAGGTCAGCAAATGCGGGTGATCGGTCAGCAAAGACAGCGGTGCAATCACCATTTGCTCACTTAGGAACGGGTTATCGCCGTCTTCAATGAGGCTAGCGCAGCGTTCTAAGTCAAACAGGCTAAAGGCCAGGTTAAAGCGACGACGCATCTCCACTAACCACTGATGAACCAAGCTGTCAGGTAGCAAAATCAATACCCGCGAGGCTCGTCCTTGCTGAATCTGAGCATGCAAAATCAAGCCTGCTTCAATGGTTTTCCCCAAGCCCACTTCATCGGCCAATAACACGCGCGGACTCAGGCGCTGAGCAACCGTCTGGGCAACGGAGAGTTGGTGAGGAATCAGGCCAATGCGAGCACCCAGCAAACCTCGTGCGGGATGTTGCGAGAGCTTTTGCTGCTCACGAATAGCATTCAAACGCAGCTGGAACCATTGCTTTCCATCCACCTGCGCTGCCAATAGTCGTTCACGTGGTCGTGACAAACGTAAATCGGCAGACAAACGGGTTTCCATTAAATCCTTAGTGTTCCCGGCCTCATTGATGACGCCATAACAAAAAAGCCCATGACGCTCTTGCACACTCTGCACAACCCAATGCCCACCTTCGGCATCTTCAACTTTATCACCCGCACTGAATTGAATGCGGGTGAGGGGTGCATTGGCTCGGGCATAAACACGAGTCTCTTCGCTGCGCGGGAACAACACGGTCATGGCGCGGGCATCCGCCTCCATAACAACGCCGAGTCCCAGTTCAGGTTCTGCGTCAGATATCCAGCGCTGCCCTAGGGCAGGAGTTTTATTTTTCATGAGGTTAACGTGTATTCAAGATAAAATGGATGAGAAATTTTCGACCGACGAATAGCGCATGCGCTGGCCAGTACTGGGGTGATCGAACGCCAATTCATTTGCGTGTAAGCACAGTCGTGGGCTGGCTTGTTGCCAGTTTTCTGGGGCGTACAGGCTATCTCCCAGAATCGGATGGCCAATGGCCTGTAAATGCACACGCAACTGATGCGTTCGCCCCGTATAGGGTTCTAAGGCGACCAATGTCGTCGTCGAAAAACGCTGAATGACCTGCCACAGCGTTCGAGCCGGCTTACCTAGCTGTGGGTCCACGACTTGGCGGGGTTTGATTTCTGGGGCATAGCGCATCGCTAATTCAATTTCACCCGCGTCGTCTTGCAGTATGCCTGCCACTAAAGCGGTATAGCGCTTATCGACGGTACGTGCTTGAAATTGCTTGCCTAAGTGACTAATGGCCTCTTTGTGCCGACCAAATACCATCACGCCAGAGGTGTCACGATCAAGGCGGTGGACAGCATGGATACTGGGGTCAAAGGCTTGCAGGCGGGTCAATATACTGTCTTGCTTGTCTTCACCAACGCCTGGAACACTGTGTAAGCCAGAAGGCTTGAGTAAAACCACGCAGTCGCGATCAGCATAAAGCACATCGAGACCCGGGCAAGGGCAGGGCAGTGCTGGCGTGAGGGACTCTTTCATGCGGCGGATTGTACACTAAGCAAAAGAGGGGGCCGCACGAAAATGACGACGTGCCAGTAAAATCGCCATAAACTGCAAGCCTGCGCTTACAAAGAACGTAGAACCTAAGCGCCAGTCATCTGCAGGCAACGTAGACACCATGCCAAGCAATGGCGTGCCTATTAGTGGTGCAATCACGGTCATTAGGCTAGCAATAGAATTTAACGCACCTTGAGTTAGGCCTTGTTCAGACTCATGTGCCGCTTTCGAGATAATGCCTTGTAGCGCTGGAGAGGCTGTAAACGACAAAATATTGGCTGTGATTAACAGGTAAAGCATCCAGCTTTGATCGATCAGGCCATAGCCTATCGAGGCCAACATCGCAGAAGTCATCGCCATCATGGCCAATTTTTGTTCGCCAAAGCGCTGCAGTAATGGGCCCATAAACACGCCTTGAGCCAAAACCGCCATTAAACCGACCAGGCACAGGGCCATGCCGTTATCTGCTGGCTGCCATTGGAAACGAAAACTCGTGTAAAGCACCCACGTTGTTTGCAGGATCCATTGAGCCAGTAGTATTAAAGAGTAGACTACGATAAGTAATCCAACCCCTTGTAATCCTTTGAGATGCTTAAGTGCACCAAAGGGATTGGCCTGGCTTAGCTTCAGCGGCCGACGACGCTCAACCGACAACGACTCCGGCAGTACAAACCAACCATAGAGGCCATTTAGCAACGCCATGGCTGAGGCAATCCAAAAGGGCAGCCTGAGGTCGTCGCTGGCTAAAATACCGCCGAGCGCTGGACCCACAATAAAACCTAAGCCAAAAGCTGCACCAATGGCCCCAAAGCCTTTGCTGCGCTCGGCTGGCGTGGTGATGTCGGCGACATAGGCATTGGCAACGGTAAAGCTAGCACTCGTAGCGCCGCTCAGAACGCGGGATAGCAGCAAAATGAGCAGCGAGTCTGTGGTGGCCGAAATAAGATACGCCGAGCCAAGACCGAAAATGGATAGCAACAACACGGGACGTCGACCAAAACGGTCACTCAGCGCACCCAGTAACGGCATGGCTAAGAACTGGGTGATGCCAAAAGTCACCATCAAGGCGCCATACCAATACGACTGCAAGTCCGGAGAGCCAGCCAATTCGCCAACCAAGGACGGCAAGACCGGTAGCATCAACCCAATACCCAGCATGTCGACAAAAACGGTGATGAGAATAAACCGCAGGCTTGCACGTGAATGTCGCATTCTGATTCCTGGCCGTCATGTGGGCTTCAGCTGATGGCGCATAGTAGCGAAAGTTAGGCATTTTCGGCGCCATACTTATCTTCGTATAATTTATATTATGTTAAATTGTATTTATAAGTCAGCGCACACAGGGGTATCTGCGTTAGAGTGACCCTACTCATTCATTGACTTGAGTCGAATCTCGGAAGCCCAATGCACTTTAAGCACTATCGACACCTCTTTACCCTACTGACATTTATCGTCGGAAGTTCCAGCCTCGCAGGTCACGCCAAAAGCATCGATGCCAATAGCTACAACTACCCACTGTCGAACCCCTTCGAAGCGACCATTGCCACGACTCCTAGCGTATTGCAGCCCGCTGACTTGCCGGCCAACCGCAACATTGATCAAGACGACTATGAGTTGAATCTCAGGCCGGAGCGTGAATTCACGTTGCCCGACAACTTTTGGGCCGTTAAAAAGCTGAAATATCGCATTGCGCGTCAAGCTGGCCCGGCTCCACTGATTTTTCTCATTGCGGGCACTGGCTCAAACTACGCCAGCAGCACCATGGATTTCCTTAAGAAAGTCTTTTATCGCGATGGCTTTCACGTTGTGCAGCTTTCTTCACCGACCAGTTACGACTTTATGGCCGGCGCCTCGCGTTACGCCACTCCCGGCTATAGTCCTGAAGATGCTCGCGATCTGTATAACGTGATGAATGCCGTTAAAGCGCAGCAAAACCAGCTTAATGTCACCGAATATCACTTACTGGGATATAGCTTAGGCGGCCTGAATGCGGCCTTTGTCAGTCGGCTTGATGAAGAAAAGAAAAGCTTTAACTTCAAGCGGGTGCTGATGATTAACCCGCCGGTCAATCTGGCAACCTCTGTCAGCAATCTGGATAAGCTGGTGCAGACGAATGTTAAAGGCGTGAATGATGATCAAACCTTCTTTGAGCTTATCTTCACTAAGTTAGCGACGTATTTCCGCGCTAAAGGCCATATTCAGCTCGATGCCGCCATGCTTTATGACTTCCAGCAGTCATCGCAAAGCCTTAGTAATGAAGAGCTGGCCATGTTAATTGGCACGACGTTCCGGTTTTCCGCGGCGGATATCGTGTTCACCACGGACCTGGTGAATCGGCGTGGCAGTATCGTTCCGCTCGATAGTGTTATTACCGAAACCAGTTCTTTAACGCCCTACTTCCAGGCATCCCTGCGTTGCAATTTCACTTGCTACATCAATCATCAGTTACTCCCGTTCTGGCGCCAACGTTTTGAAGGCCGTGATTTGGATCAACTGATTAATGATTCTAGTCTGACTGTACTGGCTGACTACCTCCAGAACAGTCCAAAAATTGGCGTGATGACCAACGCGGACGACCTCATTTTGGGGCGTGGCGACTTAACTTTTCTGCGTAAAACCTTTGCTCAGCGGCTCACTGTGTATCCCTACGGGGGGCACTTAGGAAATCTAAATTTCCGAATCAACGTCGCTGATATGCTGGAGTTCTTCCATGAATAAGTCGTTAATTCTGACACTCCTGCTGACCTCCCTTACGGCAACTGTGCATGCCGAAGGCAATGACGATGAAGGCTTCAAGCAACCGTTAGCCTCACTCAAATTCTTGCGCCAAGCGCAAGGAGCCGCTGTTTTTAATCAAGCGACTCTCGAACTACTGGATGTTCAAGACCCTTGGGAGTCGGCTAATCGACGGCTGTATCACTTCAATCAACGGGTAGATGAGCGCGTTTTATTGCCGGTGGTGAAGGGCTATCGCTTCTTTGTGCCGAACGTAGTACGTCAGGGCGTGACGAACATCTTCAGCAACCTGAGTGATGTTAGCCACCTCACCAACAGTGTGCTGCAACTCAAAGGCAAGCGTTCGCTGAAGACAGGTGGACGTCTACTCATCAATACCACCGTAGGGCTTGCAGGCCTGTGGGACCCAGCAGCCAAACTCGGCCTGCAACAAGAGATCGAAGACTTTGGTCAAACACTGGGCTTTTATGGAGTAAACCAAGGCCCGTATCTAATTTTGCCCGTCCTTGGCCCGTCAAATGTGCGCGATGCTGGTGGCAGAGCGGTTGATTTCACCGTCGGTGAGAGTATTAACTTTCTGAATGTGCCTGAAACCAGTAACGAACACCGTGAAATCACCGCGTTGAAAATTGTTAACGAACGCGAAGTCACCGAGTTTCGCTATGGGCAAATGAACTCACCGTTTGAATACGAGAAGTTGCGCTATGTGTTTAGTCGCGCTCGTGAGTTACAGGTGCTGGACTGAACCAGTTGAGCTGATCGCGCAGCTGCACCACCTCACCCACAATAATGAGGGTGGGCGCTGGTAGCGGTTGGCCTGCTAGCTTCTCAACAATATTTTCTAATGTGCCGGTAATGACCTGCTGCTGGGGGGTGGTGCCTTTCGAGATCATCGCCACTGGTGTGCTAGGCGTTAGGCCATGTGCCAGCAGTTGCTCGCGTATAGGGCCAAGACTGACCAAGCCCATGTACAGCACCAGAGTCTGATTCGGATGCACTAGCTCAGCCCACGGTAAGTCCGGCGTGCCATCCTTAAGATGCCCAGTGACAAAACGTACCGACTGCGCGTAGTTACGATGGGTGAGCGGGATGCCCGCGTATGCCGCACAACCACTGGCTGCGGTGATGCCGGGAACGACCTGGAAACTAATACCAGCCGCAGCCAGCTCTTCAATTTCTTCACCACCGCGTCCAAAAATGAACGGGTCGCCACCTTTAAGACGGCAAACACGCTTTCCTTCCTGAGCCAGACGCACCAGCAAGGCATTAATGCCCTCCTGAGGTACGGCGTGCTCTGCCCTCGCTTTACCGACATAGATGCGGTCGGCATCACGACGGCACAGATCGAGAATAGGCGCCGATACGAGCCGGTCATACACAATGACATCGGCTTGTTGCATTAAGCGCAGGGCTTTAAACGTAAGCAGGTCCGGATCGCCTGGTCCGGCACCCACCAAATAGACCTCTCCGGCTTGTTGCTTCTGCGGTGCGGCAAACGCCTGCTGCAAATGGCTGCGTGCTTCGTCATCACGGCCACTGAACACCAGATCAGGCATGGGACCTTCAAGCTGAGCCTCCCAGAAGGCACGACGCGAAGAAGTATCGGGAAATGTCTGTTTAGCGAGGGTGCGAAACTCACCGAGCAGCTGCGCTAAGCGGCCGTATGCGGCGGGAATCATCGACTCAATTTTGCCGCGAAGTATGCGTGCCAGCACCGGCGAAACGCCATTACTGGAGATACCAATGAGCAACGGTGAGCGATCCACAATAGCGGGGAAAATCACGGTGCAAAGTGCGGGCGAGTCCACCACATTGACCGGTATACGTCGCGCCTGACAGGCCTGAGACACCGCTGCATTCAAGGCTTCATCATCTGTAGCGGAGATCACCAAAGTCTGATCCGCAATATCATCGCTGGCATACGGGCGTAAGTGCACCGTACCACCCGCTGCTTCAACTTGCGCACGCAGTGCAGGTAACACCTCGGGTGCGACCAAGGTAACTATGCCACCGGCGCGAAGTAGGAGCGACACCTTGCGCAGGGCAATGTCTCCGCCACCAACCACCAGACAGGGTTGACCCTTGAGACGAAAGCCCAGCGGCAACGTATCCATGATGCGTCCTTACGCCGTTGGCGTGAGTAGGGTTTGACCACCGAGATAGCCTTGCAGCACCGTTGGAATGCGAACAGAACCATCAGCTTGCTGATAGTTTTCGAGAATGGCCACCAATGTGCGGCCTACTGCCAGACCTGAGCCATTCAGCGTATGCAACAGTTCTGGCTTTCCCGTTTCCGGGTTGCGATAGCGTGCTTGCAAACGACGCGCTTGGAAGCTGCCCATATTCGAGCAAGAGGAGATTTCGCGATACTTGCCCTGCCCTGGCAACCAGACTTCCAGATCGTAGGTTTTGCAGGCGGAAAAACCCATGTCTCCGCCACACAGCAACATGGCGCGATATGGCAGCTCCAGTTTTTGCAAGATGACTTCGGCATGGCCGGTTAAGGCTTCCAGTGCCGCATCCGAATCCTCCGGGCGTACAAACTGTACAAGCTCAACTTTTTCGAATTGGTGCTGACGAATCATGCCGCGCGTGTCACGACCATACGAGCCGGCTTCGCTACGGAAACACGGAGTGTGTGCCGTGTAGCGTTTGGGCAGCTCGTCAGCGGCCAGAATTTCGTCACGATGTAAGTTAGTGACCGGCACTTCAGCGGTTGGAATTAAATACAGCTCACGCTCGCCCGGCACTTTAAACAAATCTTCAGCAAACTTCGGTAACTGCCCTGTGCCTTGCAGGCTCTCGGCGTTTACCAGGTAGGGAACATAGAGCTCTTCGTAGCCATGCTGCTGGGTATGGATATCCAGCATGAACTGGGTCAACGCACGATGCAGTCGAGCCAGCGGCCCTTTTAATACGGTGAATCGTGAGCCACTGAGTTTGGTGGCTCGTTCAAAGTCCATGCCCAGCTTTTCGCCCAGCGCCACGTGGTCATGTGCAGCAAACGCCAGTTCCGGTACTTTGCCCCAGCGACGCACTTCAACGTTATCGTCTTCGCCCTTACCTTCTGGCACGGTGTCATGGGGTAAATTCGGTACGCTCAGTGCTAATGCTTGCCACTCCGACTGAACGGCTGCTAACGCTTGTTCAGCGGCTACCAGATCGGCATTTACTTGCGCCATTTCGGCCGCCAGTGCATCCGTATTTTCCCCGGCACGCTTGGCCTGCCCAAAACGCTTAGAACCTGAGTTGCGCTCAGCTTGCAGGCGCTCGGCCTCCATTTGCAGGCTACGTCGCTTTTGCTCCAACGATCGCCATACATCGAAGTCCAAAGTGACATGACGCTTGGCGAGTGCAGCGGCTACGGTATCGAGGTCTTGGCGCAGCAGTTTCGGGTCCAGCATGGATCGAAGTCCTTAAGTCAGTCTTGCAGTTATAAGCCTCAATGATACCTGCAAGCGTGGATGGAGTCAGGCAGGCTTCGCGTGCTAATCACGCATCTCGTGCTGAAAATCCCAATACTTAGCCCGTAAAAGGTCAGATAATAGCGGCCTTCTTTATGGCCTAGTGACTGGGTAACCCCGCATGGAAATCAAAGTAAATTTTCTCGACAACCTGCGGTTAGAGGCCAAGTTTGATGACTTCACGGTAATCGCTGACCAGCCTATTCGCTACAAGGGCGATGGCTCCGCCCCAGGGCCTTTTGACTACTTCCTGGCTTCATCGGCTTTATGTGCCGCCTACTTTGTGAAGCTGTACTGCCAGACGCGCGACATTCCTACCCATAATATTCGACTGTCTCAGAACAACATTGTTGATCCGGAAAACCGCTACAACCAAATTTTTAAAATCCAAGTGGAACTGCCGGCAGATTTGTCTGAAAAAGATCGCCAAGGCATTCTGCGCTCCATTGAGCGCTGTACAGTTAAAAAAGTGGTTCAAGCAGGCCCCGAATTCGTCATTGAGGTTGTGGATAGCCTTGACTCCGATGCTCAAGCCTTGCTCATGCCCAATGCAGAGTTACAAACAGCCACCTATATCGTCGGCAAAGATCTGCCCCTGGAACAAACCATTGCCAATATGTCCGGCCTACTGGCGGACTTAGGCATGAAAATTGAGATCGCCTCTTGGCGCAATATTGTGCCGCATGTGTGGTCATTGCATATTCGCGATGCCCACTCTCCTCTGTGTTTCACCAATGGCAAAGGGGCAACAAAAGAGAGTGCGTTAGCTTCGGCCTTAGGCGAATTTATTGAGCGGCTAAACTGCAATTTCTTCTACAACGATCAATTCTGGGGAGAAGACATCGCTCAGGCCGACTTTGTTCACTACCCTGAAGAGCGCTGGTTTAAGCCCGGAGCAGATGGCGCGCTACCGGCTGAGATTCTGGATGAATATTGCCTCGCCATTTACAACCCAGACGACGAACTCTTGGGCACACACCTTTACGACACCAACTCCGGCAACACCGCCCGGGGCATTTGCTCGTTACCGTTTGTGCGCCAGTCTGATGGTGAAGTGATTTATTTTCCTTCCAATCTCATTGAAAACCTCTATTTGAGCAATGGTATGAGTGCCGGTAACACGCTGGCAGAGGCTCAAGTGCAGTGTTTGTCAGAGATTTTCGAGCGCGCCGTTAAACGCGAAATTTTGGAAGGCGAATTCACCCTTCCCGATGTTCCTCAAGAGGTCTTGGCCAAGTTCCCGGGAATTCTTGCGGGCATTCAAGGTCTGGAAGCTCAGGGCTATCCCGTATTAGTGAAAGACGCCTCGCTGGGCGGTGAGTTTCCGGTCATGTGTGTCTGCCTCATGAACCCTCGCACGGGCGGCGTATTTGCCTCTTTTGGCGCTCACCCACGATTTGAGGTGGCACTCGAGCGCAGCCTTACCGAGCTGCTGCAGGGCCGTAGTTTTGAAGGCTTGAACGACTTACCACAACCTACCTTTAGCAGTGAGGCTGTCACCGAGCCGAACAACTTTGTTGAGCACTTTATTGATTCCAGTGGCCTCGTGTCTTGGCGTTTCTTCAGTTCGCGTGCCGATTTCAAATTTGTTGAGTGGGATTTTTCAGCTCAAGGCCAGAATGCTTCGGCAACGGAGGCGGCTACCCTCTTTGGCATTCTGAAAAAGATGGGCAAAGAAGCCTATATGGCCGTCTATGAGCACATTGGCGCAAAAGCCTGCCGAATTCTGGTCCCTGGCTATTCAGAGATTTATCCGGTGGAGGATTTGGTGTGGGACAACACCAACAAAGCCCTGCGCTTCCGTGAAGACATTCTGAATGTGCATCGCTTAGAGGATGACGCGCTGACCCTACTCCTTGAGCGCTTAGAAGAAAGCGAGCAGGACGACTACACTGAAATTAGTACGCTCATCGGTATTGAGTTTGACGACAACACGGTGTGGGGCCAGCTCTCCATTCTGGAATTAAAGCTGCTGATTCATCTCGCCTTACAGCAGCACGAAGAGGCCAAGGAGCTGGTGGAAAACTACCTGCAATTCAATAACAACACGGTCGATCGAGGCTTGTTTTATCAGGCCGTTAACGCCGTGCTTGAAGTACATCTCGCCAAAGACATGAAGTTGAAGAGTTTCGAGCCGAACTTCCGCCGGATGTTTGGCGAGGAACGTATGGATGCGGCAATTGGCTCCGTCGATGGCGTTGTGCGTTTCTTCGGCCTAACCCCCACCAGCATGAAGCTCGAGGGCCTGGATCGGCACTTACGACTCATAGAGAGCTATAAGAAACTGCATCAGGCTAGAGCGCAGGCAGCGAAGCGGACCGCTTAAGTGCTCTTTCCAGGACGGGGGCGCTAGCTCCCCTTCCCTTTTGTGCTTTTAGCCGCTTCATCGAGCTGGCGCAGAAAGCCCAGCTTATCCGCTATTTTAATCTCCAAGCCTCGGGGCACGGGCTGATACCAATGAGGTGGTGTCATACCTTCCGGTAGATAGGTCTCGCCCGCGGCATATGCATGTGGCTCATCATGCGCGTAACGATACGCATGGCCATGCCCGAGCTCCTTCATGAGCTGGGTTGGGGCATTGCGCAGATGAACAGGCACTTCCCGGCTGCTATCTTGCTGCACATACGCGCGAGCGCGATTGTAAGCGTTGTAGCCGGCATTGCTCTTGGCTGCCACAGCGAGATAAATCACGGCTTGCCCCAGCGCTAACTCCCCTTCAGGCTTGCCTAAGCGCTCATAGGTTTGGGCGGCATCATTGGCAATTTGCATGGCGCGGGGGTCGGCCAGGCCAATATCTTCCCACGCCATACGAATGATGCGTCGTGCCAAGTAGTAAGGGTCAGCACCACCGTCGAGCATACGGCTCAGCCAATACAGCGCAGCATCCGGATCGGAGCCACGCACCGATTTATGTAAGGCCGATATCTGGTCGTAGAAGTCATCACCGCTTTTGTCGAAGCGACGCAGCGAGCCTTGCAGTACTTCGCTTAAACTGGCTTCGTCTAATTGGCCTCCGGCGGCTTCGGCCAGATCAGCTGCAATTTCCAACAGATTTAGCGCGCGACGGGCATCACCGTCAGCAGCATGGGCCAAGGCCTGAAGCTCAATATCGGTAAAACGCAGCGAACGCTCCCCCAAACCGCGAGCATCCTGACAGGCTTGCTTCAGAAGTTTCAGCAACTCCTCCAATGACAGCGAGCGAAGTACATAGACGCGGGCACGCGACAGCAACGCTTTATTCAGCTCAAACGAAGGATTTTCGGTGGTCGCACCGATAAAGATCAGCGTGCCATCTTCCACGTAGGGCAAAAAGGCATCTTGTTGGGATTTGTTGAAGCGATGCACTTCATCAACAAATAACACCGTACGTTGGCCGCTTTGGCGATAAAACTGCGCCTCTTCAATTGCTGCGCGGATCTCTTTTACGCCAGACAGCACGGCAGAAACGGCAATAAAACGGGCATCACAAGCGCTACTCATCAAGCGCGCCAAGGTGGTTTTGCCCACCCCGGGTGGCCCCCAGAGAATCATGGAGTGCAGATGGCCGCTTTCTAAGGCCTCGCGCAAAGGGCATCCCGGCGCTAACACATGGGTCTGCCCAACATACTCAGCCAGACTTTGTGGCCGCAAACGTGCGGCCAGCGGTTGATAGGCTGAGCTCATGGCCTTATTCACGAATAATGTCTGTGCCAGCCGGCGGGGTGAACTTAAACGCGGAGGCAGGAATCGCAGTGTTGCGCTTGACCCGGAAAAACTCGATCTGGGTTTGTTGGCCTAGGCTATCGCGCAGAGTCATCATTAAAGGATCATTGCCTTTAAATTGCAGGCTGAGGTTAGCAAAGAGGGTATCTTTGGCCTTGGGCGTAAGCGTGTAAATCACACTCCCACCATTTTTCTTTGCGCGAATGATGAACTGTTTTTGCAGTGCCGCCGCATTGCCCGTAAACAGCAGTGCAGGCGTTTGACTCAGCTCTTGGCTTACCGGCCGAATGGTCATTTGCTGCAAATCGGGGTCAAAAATTTTCAGCTCACGGCCATCGGAAACCAAAATTTGCGAGTAAGGCCGGCGCACTTCCCAACGGAAAAAGCCCGGCTTCTGGGCTTGGATATGGCCCAGAACGACGCTCTCTGGCTTGCCTTGTGTGGCCTGTGTTGTCTGTGTGAAATCAGCATCTAAACTGCGGATAGCCTTTAACTTAGCTGCGAGGTCAGTGCCTGCATCTGCGAGTGCTGGCACAGGTGCCAGCCACAATCCCAAGCCCAATGTCAGTACCGATAAAATCTTGCGTTGCATAAACATGTCGTGATCTCTAGTTAACGCCTTATTCCCGTCGGGGTACCACGACTTCACGTTGGCCGTTGGTCTGCATCGCAGATACCACACCGGCGTTCTCCATCGCTTCTACCAGGCGTGCTGCCCGGTTGTAACCGATCTTGAACTTGCGCTGCACAAAGGAAATCGACGGACGCCGTGTTTCCAGCACAAAAGCCACCGCTTCGTCGTAGAGCGCATCTTGCTCGGGGTCGCCGCCAACATCATCGAATCCGCCAAAACCGCCCTTGCCGCCACCATCAGTGACTTCGAGGCTACCTTCTAGGATTTCGTCGATGTAGTCTGGCTCGCCACGAGCGCGCCAATCACCACAAACGCGGTGGACCTCATCATCGCTGACAAAGGCGCCGTGAACGCGCTCCGTTAAGCTCGTGCCTGGCGGCAAAAACAGCATATCGCCATGGCCCAGCAGCATTTCTGCCCCGCCCTGATCGAGGATGGTGCGCGAGTCGATGCGCGACGACACTTGGAAGGCGATACGCGTGGGCACGTTGGCTTTAATCAAGCCGGTAATAACATCCACCGAGGGCCGCTGCGTGGCCAAAATCAAATGGATGCCGGCCGCACGCGCCTTCTGCGCAATACGGGCAATCAGCTCTTCAACCTTCTTGCCCACAATCATGATCATGTCGGCAAATTCGTCGATGATAACCACCACAAACGGCAGCTTGCCCAGTTCTGATGCTTCTTCCTCGAAGACATTCTCGCCCGGCTTCCACAACGGGTCCTTAATCGGTTCACCGGCAGCAATCGCATCGGCCACTTTCTTGTTGTAACCGTCGAGATTACGCACACCGAGCTTGGACATGAGCTTGTAGCGACGCTCCATCTCAGCCACGCACCAGCGTAGCGCGTTGGCGGCATCCTTCATGTCGGTCACGACCGGCGTCAGCAAATGCGGAATCTTGTCGTAGACCGACAGCTCCAACATCTTCGGGTCAATCATGATCAGGCGCAGCTCGGCCGGCGTCGCCTTGAATAGCATGGACAAAATCATGGCGTTCACGCCCACCGACTTACCCGAACCAGTCGTCCCCGCCACCAGCAAATGCGGCATGCGCGCCAAGTCAGCCACAATGGGGTTGCCCGCAATATCTTTACCCAGGGCCAAGGTCAACGGGCTGGTTTTGGACTCAAAAGCCTGTGAGGTCAGAATTTCGGATAGGCGAACCATTTCGCGATCTTGGTTCGGCACTTCAATACCCACCACCGATTTGCCTGGAATCACCTCCACCACGCGCACAGAAACCATGGCCATGGCACGCGCCAAGTCCTTAGCGATGTTGGTGATGCGCGCTACCTTGACCCCTGCAGCGGGTTGAATCTCAAAGCGCGTAATAACAGGGCCCGGCTGTACGGCAACCACTTCGGCGTCGACATTGAACTCTTTAAGCTTGATTTCTAATAGGCGCGACATGGCCTCCAAGGCTTCGGGGGTATAGCCCCGACGGCCCCGAGGTTCGGCGGGGTCTAGTAGGTCTAAGGCAGGCAAGCTGCCCTCGCCCGGTGGCGGGGCGAAGAGTTGACGCTGAGCATCGGGCTTTTTCGCCGGCTTAACCTCGGCAATGGGCTGAATCATGATGTCCAGTTTCGGCCGTGGCGTTTCCATCGGCGTTGCCTGAGTCTCTGGTACACGCGGCGTGAACACAGGCTTTGGTGCTGGCTGGCTCACAGAGTCGCGCATGACCGGCTCTTGCCGGCGCAGACCCTGCTCTGAGTTAGCGGGCAGTGAAGAGGCCGGCGTGCGTCCGGCCATCCAACGCTGCCAAAGTCTGGCGCAGACGGCGCCCACCCAGCTGGCTAACTGCCAAACCATCCGACCCAAGCGCTCTAGCAGCCAAGGCCACGACAAGCCGCTGGCCAGGGTGAATGTCAGCACAAATAAAGTGCCAAGAATTAATGTGCCACCAATGATGCCGGTGGCCTGCCACATGGCTAAGCCGAGTGTGCGTCCGAGAAGACCGCCCACGCCATTATCTAAGCCATAGCCGGGCTGGTATTGATGCAGTGCTAACAAGGCTGCCAATGAAAATAGCGACACCGTCCACGCGGCCGCTTGTTGCCAACCCTTCAATTCAATCTGGGGTTGAAGCCAAAACAAGGCCACCCGCCAGAAAAGCAACAGCGGTACGGCATAGGCAACATAGCCTAGTAGGAAACCCAGAATATCGGATAGATAAGCACCAAACTGACCTGCCGCATTGAGCGTGGGGCCGGTGCCCCACTGGGTCCACGCGGGGTCATTGGCGTCATGGCTATAGATGCTTAAGGCAACAAAGCATGCCAAGACGATCCAAAATATTCGCTGCAAAACAAGACGGCCGGGTTTGGTCGTTGTTGCAGGATCTCGAGTTTGTTCAGGCGCGGCCACTGCAATTTTCCCAGATCATGTGATGCGACATTGTAGCGACCTGTCCAGAAGATGACAGGACCTCTGCTACACTCTCTGCCAGTCTTTTAACCCTAACAACGGAGTTGTCATGGCCAGCGTACATCATCGCCTGATTATTTTGGGCTCCGGCCCTGCCGGATACACCGCAGCTGTTTACGCAGCGCGTGCAAATTTGCAACCGGTGGTCATCACCGGCATGCAGTCTGGCGGTCAGCTTACCACCACCACTGAGGTCGACAACTGGCCCGGCGATGCTCACGGCCTCACCGGCCCTGCGCTGATGGAGCGCATGCAAGCGCATGCTGAACGCTTTGGCACACAAGTGGTATTTGATCACATTAATGCGGTGAAACTTGATCAACGCCCCTTTGTGCTCACGGGTGACAGCGCGGAATACACCTGCGATGCCCTCATCATTGCGACGGGCGCCTCGGCGCAGTATCTGGGCCTCGAGTCTGAAACGGCGTTTATGGGCCGCGGCATTAGCGCCTGCGCAACCTGCGACGGCTTTTTTTATCGTGGCCAACGCGTCATGGTCGTGGGCGGTGGCAACACGGCCGTTGAAGAAGCGCTTTACCTGTCCAACATTGCTGAGCACGTCACGCTGGTGCATCGCCGCGACAAGCTCAAGTCCGAGAAGATCCTGCAAGATCATTTGTTTGAGAAAGAGAAAGCCGGAAAAATCACGATTATCTGGAATCACAGCCTAAAAGAAGTGTTGGGCGATGACTCCGGTGTGACCGGTGCACTGCTGGCATCCACCACCGGTGGCGCAGATCAGACCGTGCCGGTGGCCGGTATTTTCATCGCGATTGGCCACAAGCCCAACTCCGACATCTTTGCTGGCCAACTCGACATGAAAAACGGCTACCTTAAGGTTAAGAGCGGTAGCGAAGGCAATGCCACGGCCACCAGTATTCCAGGCGTTTTTGCCGCAGGCGATATTGCTGACCACATCTACCGTCAAGCTATTACTTCTGCAGGTGCTGGCTGTATGGCGGCATTGGATGCGGAGAAGTATCTGGATGCTCTGGGTCACTAAGCCAGTCATCATGATTAACCTTTAGCGTGGACACTCAGGTATGGCGATTCAACTTCCTTGGCTAGACGCCAGCCTGAGCTTCCCCTCGCCACTGCAAGCACTGAATGACCCAGACGGCTTGCTAGCCGCAGGCGGTGATTTGTCTCCAAAGCGACTGCTGGCCGCCTATCGACAGGGAATTTTCCCCTGGTTCTCTGAGGCTGACCCCATACTCTGGTGGTCGCCAGATCCGCGCTGTGTCATTTATCCCGCTCAATTCAGTGCTAGCCGCAGCCTCAAAAAATCACTGAATAAGTCCGGCTGGATGGTCACAGTGGATCAAGCCTTTGGGGCCGTTATTACGGCCTGTGCGGCCCCAAGGGCCTATGCCGATGACACCTGGATTAGCCCCGATATCATCAACAGCTATACCAGCCTCCACCACCAAGGCCATGCCCACAGTATCGAGGTCTGGTTTGAGGGTGAGTTAGTGGGCGGCTTATATGGCGTTGAAGTGGGTGCGCTATTTTGTGGTGAGTCCATGTTCAGCACTAAAACCGATGCGTCCAAAATTGCTTACTGGGCACTCACCCAAATCGGGGTTCATGCGGGCTGGCAACTCATTGACGCGCAATTTGAAAATCCTCACCTCATGAGCTTAGGCGCGCGTTTGATTTCCCGCGTAAGCTATTTAGAGCACCTCGCCAACGTACGCGACCAAGCGAGCTTTGATTGGCAGGACGCGAATCAGGTACTTGCTAGCGCAAACTTTCCCGTGAGCCGCCATGTCTGCCAGTGAACTGCGCTTCTATACCACCTCGCCGCATGTGTGCAGTTATATCAGTGGCCGAGAAGCCATCACCTTATTTGCCGACCCAGATGCCGACATGACGGCCTACACCTACAGTCAGCTCTCTGACATGGGCTTCCGTCGCAGCGGTCACTATGTGTATCGGCCCCAGTGCCAGGGCTGTCAGGCCTGTATTTCCGTACGCGTTCCGGTTCAAACGTTTCAGCCCAAGCGCAACCAACAGCGTGCGTGGTTGCGTAACCAAGACTTGAGCGTGCATTGTGTTGCAGCAGAATGGAATGACGAACATTACGCGCTCTACGCTCGCTATATCGCGGCACGACATCGGGATGGGGATATGTACCCTCCCACGCCGCGTCAGTATCGAGAGTTTCTTACCTGCGATTGGGCCAATACGATTTTTGTAGAGTTTCGCCGTGGCGAGCGTTTATTCGCGCTGGCGGTGACCGATGAGCTAAGTCACGGCTTATCAGCGGTGTATACGTTTTATGACCCCTTAGAGACTTACCGCAGCTTAGGAACCTTCGCCATTCTTTGGCAGATTAAGGAAACCCAACGACGCAACCTGCCCTATTTATATTTAGGCTATTGGGTCAGACAAGCGGAGCGCATGCGCTACAAAACTCAATTTCGGCCATTAGAGTTATTAATTGAGGGTGAGTGGTTGCTCGCTCGTTAATACCCATTTGTCGGCTCGTAAAAGCAGGCTTTGCCAGCGCGATGCTTTTCGGGCACAATGCGCCGGCTTTGCGGGCTTGCTGCCTGCTCTACTGATTATTTGCCGCCGAGGCCTTTGCTGCATGTCGAAAGAAGAACAGATTGAGTTTGATGGTGTCGTCGTTGACACCCTGCCGAACACCATGTTTCGCGTGAAGCTGGAAAATGGTCATGTCGTGATCGCTCACATTTCCGGAAAAATGCGCAAGCATTACATCCGCATCCTCACGGGTGACCA
>DDPD01000030.1:0-11846 GCA_002342025.1 Moraxellaceae bacterium UBA2477
CCGGAGGTGATGCGCTTACGCGCGACTTGCTTGCTTTGCTTGAGGCGTTTTTGCGCAGAATTAATGACCAGCTGAGCCAGCTGCTCAGCAATGTCTGTGTGCTGATTTAGGTATAGCGAAAAGGCATCTTTCACCACGCCCGACACGAAAGCTGCCGATTCGCGTGAGGACAAACGCTCTTTGGTCTGGCCAGCAAACTGGGGGTCCTGCATTTTCAGCGAGAGCACATAGGCACAGCGCTCCCACAGATCTTCGGGCGCGAGTTTAATGCCACGCGGCAACAGACTGCGGAACTCACAAAACTCGCGCAACGCTTCCAGCAAACCGGTGCGCAGGCCATTCACGTGCGTGCCGCCCTGAACGGTCGGAATCAAATTGACGTAGGACTCTTGGGTTAGCTCACCGCCCTCGGGAAGCCACAGCACGGCCCAATCCACCGCCTCGTTCTTGCTTTCAAGCTTACCCAGAAAAGGTTGGTCAGGTAGTCGCAGCCAATCTTGAGTCGACTCCATGAGGTAGTCTTTCAGACCGTCTTGATAGTGCCACTCCATGCGCTCGCCACTGGCTTCATCATGGAAGTGCAAATGCAGGCCGGGGCAAAGTACCGCCTTGGCGCGTAAGACATGTTTAAGCTTACTCAGCGAAATTTTCGGCGAATCAAAATAACTGGCATCAGGCAAAAAGCGCACCACCGTGCCGGTCGCGCGCTTACCGCACTCGCCCACCACCTCCAACTCCGTCACCTTTTCACCGCCAGCAAAGGCCATACGCCAGAGCTGACCATTGCGCTTCACCGTAACTTCCAGCGACGTGGAGAGCGCATTCACTACCGAGGCGCCAACACCGTGCAAGCCCCCGGAATATTTATAGTTTTTACCCGAGAACTTACCGCCGGCATGCAGGCGCGTGAGGATGAGCTCAATACCCGAGACGCCATGCTCCGGGTGGATATCCACGGGCATGCCACGGCCGTTGTCACTCACCTCAATAAAGCCGTCTGCCGCAAGGACAACACGAACTTCATCAGCGAAGCCACCCAAGGCCTCATCCACCGAATTGTCGAGAATTTCCTGAACCAAATGGTTAGGGCGTGTGGTGTCGGTGTACATGCCCGGGCGCTTGCGCACCGGGTCTAAGCCAGACAGGACTTCGATAGAGGCGGCGGTATAGCCGGTCATTGCGCATCCTCAGGTTGCGGTTCATCAAAAATAGACAGATTACGCTGGTCCCAGTTTCGGTAGTCTGGGCTCAAGCGCGGATCTCGGGGCAGACCAAAGCGTAAACAATGCTGCAGGCAGTCGCCAAGGAATTCGTTCACCAACTGCTTTTCATTTACTCGCCAGCCGGATTGATGTTGGGCGGGCACTATCGCCGGAATGCGTCGTGCGGTTTGAAAGCGCAGCACATCTGCCATGCGTGCGTCGTGAAACAGGCGCACTTCCATGTCGAGCTCAGGGCACCACGGCAAGGTCGGTGTCATCTGTGCTAATCGCCATGTTTCGGTATAACGCGTGCGCTCTACTCGCTGCAGCTGCAACACAGGCTGCACGCTGATGAGCTCACTCGCCAGCATGACGTCTTGTCTATCACCCCACGCAAACTCCAGGGGCGAGACAGCGCCTAAGCGATCCCCCACACCCGCGCCACGCAACAGCTTTTGCAAGCGGGCGTAATTAAATTCATAGAGCGCATGCATACCCGCCAAATCGACGGTGTAGCGCGGCGTTAAGGCGTTCAACGCGACCACTTAGACACGATATGCGTCTTATTCAAAGCCAACCATTGCAGCGCCAGCATGCACGGCGCGTTATTGATGCGACCACTGCTGACCAGCTGTAACGCCTGCTTCAGCCCCAGCACAATGACACGAATATTTTCGCCCTCTTCGGCAAGGCCATGCACGCCACCGGCGCGAGACAAATCGGCTGGTGCCACGAATAAGGTAAAGCGCTCATCTGAGCCGCCCGCACTGGGCATAAACTCAAAGACTTTCTCGAGATCTGTAATGACCAAACCGGCCTCTTCTAACGTCTCTCGGCGAGCCACCGCTTCGAGCGCTTCGCCTGGCTCGACTAGGCCTGCAACCACTTCATATTGCCAAGGATGCTGATCGTCGATAGCGCCTACTCGAAACTGCTCTATCAGCAGCACATCGTCGGTTTTTACGTCATAGATGAGCACGCCAACGGCCGGTGGACGCACAAACATTTCGCGCGTGATTTCGCGCCCCATGCTGCCGTCAAAATGCCGATGCTGTAGCCAAAATTTGTCGACGCGGTAGAAACCCTGAAACAGGGTTTCCCGACGGTTAATCACGACATCATTTCGGCCCAGCTCATTGCTGCTCATGCTCACACCACCTTATAGATTTCGGCACCCTGCTCGCGGAACTCAGCCGACTTCTCGGCCATGCCCTTTTCGGCTTCGGCGAGCGCAGCGGCATCCTCCAGACCGGCGGCGTAATCGCGCACGTCCTGGGTGATCTTCATGGAGCAGAACTTGGGGCCGCACATGGAGCAGAAATGCGCGACCTTGTGCGCCTCTTTCGGCAGGGTTTCGTCGTGATACTCACGCGCGGTGTCTGGGTCCAGCGCCAGGTTGAACTGGTCATCCCAACGGAACTCGAAGCGCGCCTTGCTCAGTGCGTTGTCGCGGATCTGTGCGCCGGGATGCCCTTTCGCCAAATCGGCAGCGTGGGCGGCGATTTTGTAGGTGATGATGCCGTCCTTCACATCCTTCTTATTAGGCAGACCTAGATGCTCTTTCGGCGTGACGTAGCAGAGCATGGCACAGCCGAACCAGCCGATCATCGCAGCACCGATGCCGGAGGTGATGTGGTCGTAGCCGGGCGCGATATCCGTGGTCAGCGGGCCGAGCGTGTAAAACGGAGCCTCGTCGCAACAGGCCAGCTGCTTTTCCATGTTTTCTTTGATGAGGTGCATGGGCACATGACCCGGGCCTTCAATCATGGTCTGCACATCGTGCTTCCAGGCAATCTTAGTCAGCTCGCCAAGCGCTTCCAGCTCGCCGAACTGCGCGGCATCGTTAGCGTCGGCAATGGAGCCGGGACGCAGGCCATCACCAAGCGAGAAGGACACGTCATAGGCCTTCATGATGTCGCAGATGTCTTCGAAGTGCGTGTACAGGAAGTTTTCTTTGTGATGCGCCAAGCACCACTTGGCCATGATGGAGCCGCCACGCGAGACGATACCAGTCATACGCTTCGCGGTCAGCGGCACATGGCGCAGCAGCACGCCAGCGTGGATGGTGAAGTAGTCCACGCCCTGCTCCGCCTGCTCGATGAGCGTGTCGCGGAACAGCTCCCAGGTCAGGTCTTCAGCGACGCCACCGACCTTCTCCAGTGCCTGATACACCGGCACCGTGCCGATCGGCACCGGCGAGTTGCGGATGATCCACTCGCGGGTCTCGTGAATGTTCTTGCCGGTCGACAGATCCATGACCGTATCGCCGCCCCAGCGAATGGCCCAGGTCATCTTCTCGACTTCCTCGTCGATGGACGAGCCCAACGCCGAATTGCCGATGTTGGCATTGATCTTCACCAGGAAGTTGCGACCGATAATCATCGGCTCAAGCTCGGTGTGATTGATGTTGGCCGGGATGATGGCGCGACCACGGGCGATTTCGTCACGCACGAACTCAGGCGTGATGATCTTCGGAATCGACGCACCAAAGCTTTGACCCGGATGCTGGTGATTCAGCAGACCAGCATCAGCCAAATGCTCGCGGCGCATGGTCTCGCGAATCGCCACATATTCCATTTCCGGCGTGATGATGCCTTTGCGCGCATAGTGCATCTGCGTGACATTGGCACCAGCCTTGGCGCGGCGCGGTTGGCGAATGTGACCAAAGCGCAGGTGTGCAGTGGCAATGTCTTTCTCACGTTGCAAACCGAACACCGAGCTCACACCACTGAGCAACTCAACATCACCGCGCTCATCGACCCAGCCGGCACGTACCGAAGGCAGACCTTGGCGAATATCAATTTTTACTGACGGGTCGGTATATGGGCCCGAGGTGTCATAGACGATAACGGGTGCATTCTTTTCGCCGCCTAGGTTGGTCGGCGTATCGGCCAACGAAATTTCGCGCTGCGGCACCCGAATATCGGGGCGCGACCCCGTGACATAGACTTTGCGCGAATTGGGCAAGGGGGCGATAGCAGCGGCATCGACCTGAGCAGAGCTGCTCAGGAAGGCATTTTCGGGCGAATTCATGTGAGTATCCTGTTCGGGCAACGAGGCCGCCGCAGTCAGCGCCAGTGGGGCGAATTTCGGGGGCAGCAAGATCAGCCCTGCACTATATAGCGGGGGGTTAAGGGCGACAACTCAAGCGGCACTGACAAATGGCGAACAAGGCCATCGCTTGCAGTTAACGATGCCTCAGCTTAGGCTCACAACCTTCAACATACTCACGAGTATCTCGCATGCGTTTGCGCCACGTTGCCACCACAGCTCTTGCCCTGAGCCTACTTTCCGCTCCTTATGTGCAGGCAAATACACTGGACCTCCTCGCGACCCTGCGCCTAGCGGATCAAAATGATCCGAACTTAGCCGCCATTCGCGCCAGCGCACGTGCAGCGGAACAAGGCCCTATCATCGCTCGCGCAAGCTTACTGCCCCATCTTGCCGCCAACGGCAGCCTAGGTGACACAACACTCAAGCAAGACTCACCAAACGGCATGGGAGGCACCACCCCCACCCGTACGGACTACCGCAGCAAGCAATGGAGCGTGAAGCTGTCGCAGCCCCTGTTTGACTGGAGCAGCTGGCATCAATTCAGCGCCGCCAAGCTGCAACTTTCTCAAGCGCAAAGTGACGCCCTCGATAAAACACAGAATCTGTTCATGGCGGTTTCTGAGGCGTACTTTGATGTGCTGCGTGCTGATGACAACCTAACCTTGGCAATCGCTCAGGAAGCCGCCCTGAATCGCCAACGCGACCAAGCCGAGGCCCGCTTCAAAGTCGGCCTGATTGCTCGAGCGGATGTGATGGAAGCTGAAGCCCAGCGCGATAGCGCGACGGCACAACGCCTCACCGCCGAGATTGGCCTGAGCAACTCGCGTGAGAAGCTCAATGCCGCGGTCGGCCGGGACATCGGCAAGCTTGCCCGCCTGCGCGAAGACCTCCCGTTGGATGCTCCCGTTCCGGATGATGCTGAAGCCTGGGCTAAATTGGCGCGTGAGCGTAATCCTGGGCTAGTAGCAGCCCGCCTGCAAAGCCAAGCCGCCCTAGCCGCGCGTCAAGCACAGCGTGGCAGTTATCTCCCGCAAGTGGGGCTGTTTGCCAGTCGCAGCGTTCGAGAAAACACCGACGTGAGCGGGGCTAATCAATCCATTTCCTTTAATGCAGGCGAAACTGATGTGGTCGGTATTGAAGCGCAGTGGGAGCTTTTTGCCAGCGGGCGAACCCGCGCCTTAGTTCAACAAGCCACGGATAATGCTGAGGCCAGCAAGCAGTCTGCCTTAGCCCGCGAGCACCAGATTGTGACGGCTGCTCGAACCAGCTATCTCACGCTTAAAGTGGATAGCGCGCGCCTGCAAGCCAGGCAACGTGCACAGGCTTCCGCTCAACAGGCCTACACCGCCACCAAGGCGGGTTACGATGTGGGCACACGTAACATCGTGGACTTGTTACTGGCTGAAACGAATTTGTACCTCGCCAAACGCGACTACGCGAATGCACGCTACGACTACGTTATTAACAGCCTGCGCTTGCAAGCCGCTGCGGGCATGTTAAGCGAGGCGAGTGTGGCCAAGGTCAATAGCTGGCTCATGCCTTAACGGGTCTTCAGATGAGCGGGAGCAGTTTACCCAGCGCGACCGCGACCGCAGTCTCAACGCGTAAGATTCGCGCGCCCAGCGACACAGGCTTTAATCCCGCAGCCTGCAGCAGAGAGACCTCATATGGAATAAAGCCGCCTTCTGGGCCGATAGCCACCAGTTGCGGCTGGCCCACATGCGTTGGGCACTCACTGGCATCTATCGGATGCGCCAACCACCCTTCGCGCCCCAACATCAAGTCGGGCAAGTCATCTTCCACAAAGGGCTTGAAGCGCTTGGCCAGCGTTATTTTAGGTAAGACCGTATCGCGCGCCTGCTCCAAGCCCAGCAGGAGTTGCTCATGAATGGCAGCCTCGCTTAACCACGGGCTTTGCCAAAAACTTTTCTCCACCCGATAGCTGTTGATGAGCACGACATGCTCTACGCCAAGGGTAGTGACCATTTGCAGAATACGCTTAAGCATTTTCGGTCGTGGCAAGGCCAGCACCAAAATAACAGGCTGCTTAGGCGGAGGAGACTCACTGAGCACCACACGCATGCACAACCGCTCCGTGCTTAGCTCTGTGATCTCACCGGAGCCCATCAAACCGTTTAGCTCGCCCACACGCAAAGACTCACCCACCGTCGCTTGATGCACCGCCAAAACATGCGCCAAGCGGCGCCCCGTCAGCACTACTTCGTGGTCTGAAACAAAATCATCGGGCGCTAAAAGAATGAGATTCATGGGCGTAATAACAGCGGTGCCAACACCGCCATCTGCCGTGATACAGCTCCCCGATTCGCATCCAAGACGGCTTGTCCGGCCGATATCTGCTCCTGCCGCGCATCCGCATGTGTCAACAATCGCGCCAATGCGTTAGCCAACTCAGTGGCGTCATACACGGTCTGTAATGCCCCAACGGCACGCAGCTCGGCGTTGATGGTCGCGAAGTTAAAGTCATGCGGCCCGGTCAATGCGGGCACGCCCAACGCGAGGGGCTCCAAGACATTATGGCCGCCGGTAGGCACCAATGAACCGCCCACAAAGGCCGCCTGAGCGAGCGCCAAATAACTCAGCAACTCGCCCATGCTGTCACCCAGCCAAACGGACGTGCTCGGCAAAATGGGCTCATCCCGACTGCGCCGCGCACTGCACTGGCCAGCCGCCTGTATTTGCTGAGCCACCGCATCAAAACGCTCGGGATGACGCGGCACCAAAATCAGTAAAGCCGTGGGCAATTGCTGGCGCAGCTGGGCATGAGCCGCCAGCATCAAGGCATCCTCACCCGCATGTGTACTCGCTGCCACCCAAATGGGCCGATCCTGCAGTCCGGGCTGTGCTCGCCACGTCTGCGCTAACGCAACCTGAGCCGGCGTGATGGATAAATCAAATTTCAAACTGCCCGTCACCAGCACACGCTCGTCAGGCATGCCCAGCGCCCGAAAACGCTCAGCAGTCGCGGTATCTTGCGCAGCAACAACGGAGATGGCCGTGAGCAGCTCTCGCGTCAGCGCCCCCGCCTTGCGATAGCCGCGCGCCGAACGCTCAGACAATCGCGCATTGGCCAACAGCACTGGCAGTCGCTGCGCTTTCGCCGCCGCCAAGGTGTTGGGCCAGAGCTCCGTTTCCATCACCACCAAGGCGCAGGGATGCCAATGCCGCAGAAAGCGTGCTACGGCACCAGGGTAATCGTAAGGGGCGTAGACATGCTGGACAGCATCGCCCCAAATGGCGCGTACACGCTCGGAGCCGGTTGGGGTCATGGAGGTGATGAGCAACGGCAGATCGGGGTCAAGCTGACGAATGGCCGCAATCAGCGGTTGCGCCGCCAAGGTCTCGCCCACCGACACCGCATGAATCCAAAGCGGCTGACGGACAGGCCTAGCCTGCAGTGTATAGCCCATGCGCTCGCGCCAGCGAAGACGGTACTGGGGCGATTGGCGTCCGCGCAGCCACAGCCTTAGCCAAATCAGCGGAAACACGAAGCGCAAAATCAATGTGTAAAGCCAGCGCGGCACAGAGCGCTCCCGGACAGAAAGACTGGAGGCCCGCATTGTAGCCGCTTACACTTGCCACCGTTACAGGCACCCGACCAAGGACCCTCATGTCTCGCATCACCCGCGTTAACGACGGCTTTCAATCCGCCTGGCTGCACCCTCGCTACTGGCTGACCTGGCTGCTGGTGGCTTTTGCCTACGTCATGGGCTGGCTGCCCTGGGCACTGCAGTATCGCCTCGGTAAAGGCTTGGGCTGGCTGGCATATCATTTAGTGCCCATGCGGGTTAACGACACCCGTATTAATCTGAAGCTATGCTTCCCGGCACTGAGTGAGGCGGAGCGCGAAGCCATGGTGCGCGATGTCTTCCGTCAGGGTGGCATCGGCGTTTTCGAAACCGCTGCAGCGTGGATGAAGCCCACCGAGCATCATCGCCGCCGCATTGCCGTAGAGGGCTTGCAGCATGTGCTCGACGCTCAGGCGCAAGGGCGGGGGGTCATCATTTTGGGGGCGCACTACAGCGGCCTAGACCTCAACGGCACGGCGGCCTCGCTGTTTTTCCCTCTGCACACGGTCTATCGCCCACAAAATAACCCCGTACTCGACTTCTTTATTCGCCGTTGCCGCGGCAAAACCTACGCTGGCCAGATTGATCATGCCGACATGCGCACCCTTTTTAAATGTTTGAAAGCAGGCGAAGTCGTTTGGACCTCGGTGGATCAAGACTTTGGCTTAAAACAAGGCGTGATGGCGCTCTTCTTTGGCCACCCCGCCGCCACCCTGATCGCCACTTCGCGCATGGCGCGCGTGAACCATTCACCGGTTATTTTTGTGCACTTCATGCGCAATGCAGACAACCAAACCTACACCATGACCTTCACGCCGCCACTGGAAAACTACCCCAGTGGCGATGACAGCGTGGATGCCACGCGCCTGAATACGGTGCTCGAGTCGCTGATCCGCCGAGCGCCCACGCAGTACATGTGGTTTCATCGGCGATTCAAGAGTCGGCCAGCCGGTGAGGCTTCGCCTTACATTAAGAAAAAACGGAAACGCTAATTTATGAACATTCTAGTAACCGGCGGTGCCGGCTTTATTGGCTCTGCCGTGGTTCGCGAACTCATTCAGCATACCGAGCATCACGTGATCAACGTGGACTGCCTGACCTATGCCGGCAATCTTGATTCGCTGGCAGGCGTGGTGAACCACCCGCGCTATGCCTTTGCTCAGGTGAATATTTGTGACCGCGCCGGGCTCGATCGCGTCTTTGCAGAACACATGCCGGATGTCGTCATGCATCTCGCAGCGGAATCACACGTGGATCGCTCGATTGATGGTCCCGGCGACTTTATTCAGACCAATATTCACGGCACCTACACCTTGCTGGAGGCGGCACGGAGTTACTGGACGCAACTACCCGAGAAGCGCAAAGCAGCATTTCGCTTCCACCACATCAGCACCGATGAAGTCTACGGCGACTTACATGGCACCGATGACCTATTCGTCGAGACCACGCCCTACGCGCCCAGCTCGCCCTACTCCGCCAGCAAGGCCGCCAGCGATCATCTGGTACGAGCCTGGCAACGCACTTATGGCTTGCCCACACTCATCACTAATTGTTCGAACAACTACGGGCCATACCATTTCCCGGAAAAGCTTATTCCTCACATGATTTTGAATGCGCTGAGCGGCAAGCCGCTGCCGGTCTACGGCAATGGCCAGCAGGTGCGTGATTGGCTCTATGTGGAAGACCATGCGCGGGCGCTGGTACTGGTAGCTACGCAGGGTGCTATCGGCGAGACATACAATATTGGCGGCCACAATGAGCAGAAGAACCTGCATGTGGTGCAAACGCTGTGTGCGCTGCTGGAAGAACTGGCGGCGGACAAAAAGCCGGCCGGCGTTTCCAATTACTCCGACCTCATCACCTTCGTAAAAGATCGCCCCGGTCATGACGCACGTTACGCCATTGATGCCTCAAAGATCGAACGCGAGCTAGGCTGGACACCGCAAGAGACCTTCGACAGTGGTTTGCGCAAGACCGTACAGTGGTATTTGAGCAACGAGGCTTGGTGGCAGCGCGTGCTGAGCGGGGCATATCAGCTGGAGCGGAGAGGGGCTTGATAAATTGAAGCATCATGAGCCGCAAGACTGGCCAAGCTTGGAAGCACGTTACGCCGCCATGGCAGCCGATGAAATACGAGAGCAAAACGCTCGCACATGGGTTAGCGGACTCAGTCGCGAAAACTTCGCGGCCACGATGCAAGCCATTACGCCAGAAAGCCAAGCCAATGATCCGGCACTAACTCAGACTCAGATACAAACACTGGCAAATTTTTTCGCCAACACTGAGCGCCTGCCAGATGACTTTCTGAAAGATCGTGTGGACGAACCGCCACAAGAACGAGATTGGAACTAACGCCCGCGATTTTCTTCGCGTACCCGGTCTGGCCGTGGAAGAGTGGGCACTGTAATCTCACCAGCACGCAACATGACTCAAAAAACAACAGGACCTGACATGAAAGGCATCATTCTCGCCGGCGGTTCCGGCACGCGTCTGCACCCCATTACTCGCGGTCTGTCGAAGCAGCTACTGCCGATCTACGACAAGCCCATGATCTACTACCCACTGTCGGTGCTCATGCTCGCCGGCATCCGCGACATATTGATTATATCTACCCCGGACGATCTGCCCGGTTACCAACGCCTGCTCGGTGATGGCAGTAGTTTCGGCATTTCCCTGAGCTATGCCATACAACCCAGCCCGGACGGACTCGCTCAGGCCTTCATCATCGGCGCCGACTTCATTGGCAACGACCGTGTCTGCTTAGTGCTTGGTGACAATATTTTCTATGGCCAGTCTTTCGGCACTCAGCTCAAGGCAGCCGCTGAGCGTGAAACCGGCGCTACCGTATTTGGTTACCACGTTTCCGACCCCGAGCGCTTTGGCGTCGTCGAGTTCGACAACACGGGCAGAGCCATCTCCATTGAAGAAAAGCCGACAAAGCCAAAATCAAATTACGCTGTAACTGGCCTGTACTTTTACGATCGCGACATCGTGGACATTGCGCGAGCCGTGAAGCCCTCTGCCCGTGGCGAATTAGAAATTACCGACGTCAACAACGCCTATCTGCAACGCGGCGACTTGCAGGTTGAGCTGTTAGGCCGTGGCTTTGCCTGGCTCGATACCGGTACACATGACTCGCTCATGGAAGCGGGTTCGTTCGTGCAGACCATCGAAAAGCGCCAAGGCCTGAAAGTGGCTTGTTTGGAAGAAGTCGGTTATCGCAATGGCTGGCTGAGCAAGGAGCGGCTACTGGAAGAAGCCGAATCTCTGAAAAAGACGGCTTATGGCCAATATCTGCTGCAAGTCGCAAACGAAGGCTAAGCAACATGAACGTCATTCGAACCGCCATTGCCGATGTGCTGATTCTAGAGCCGAGAGTTTTTGGCGATGCACGCGGCTACTTTCTGGAAAGCTGGAACGCGCAGAAGTTCAACGAGGCCGTTGGTCGTGACGTCACCTTCGTGCAAGATAACCACTCCCGCTCACGCCACGGCGTTTTGCGCGGCTTGCACTTTCAGCGCACTCAGCCTCAGGGCAAACTGGTGCGCGTGCCGCAAGGCCGCGTGTTTGATGTAGCCGTGGATATCCGCCCTGACTCCCCCACCTATGGCCAGCATGTGGGCGTGGAGCTAAGTGGTGAAAACCAGCGCCAGCTCTGGATACCGCCAGGCCTAGCGCATGGCTTTCTGGTGCTGAGCGAGTCGGCGGATTTTCTCTACAAAACCACAGACTACTATCACCCGGCGTCGGAGGGGACGTTGCTGTGGAATGACCCTGCCCTGAACATTCAGTGGCCGCTGCACGAGATTTCCAGTGAGATTTTGCTCACCGATAAAGATCGTCAGGGAAAGTTGCTGGGCGAACTGGATTGAAATGAATTGACAAAAAAGCTCACTGTTCTGCAAACACTGCCCGCGCTTCATAGTGGCGGGGTCGAGAGAGGCACCCTCGAGATAGCCCGAGCGCTGGTCGCAGCGGGGCATCGCTCCATTGTGGTATCCAA
>DDPD01000030.1:11908-24132 GCA_002342025.1 Moraxellaceae bacterium UBA2477
TGGATCGCGTGGTTGGCTCTGAGGCGAATGAACCCGGCTACGCGACCACGATTTGTGACCACCGTACATGGCATGTATTCGGTCAGCCCTTACAGCGCCATCATGACTAAGGGCGAGGTGGTTATTGCTGTTTCAGGTGCTGTTCAGGAATATATCTTTAAAAATTACCCAAAGTGCCCACAAGAGCGTGTCCAACTCATTTATCGTGGCGCAGATACGCAAGAATTTCCTTTTGGTCTTCAGCCTCATGCCGCTTGGCTCAGTGAGTGGCAAGCGGCGTTTCCGCAACTAGGTGGAAAAGTCATTTTGGGATTGCCGGGGCGCCTTTCTCGCGTTAAAGGCCATGAAACATTTCTCAACTTATTGCAGGCCCTAAAGGCTGACTACCCTAATGTTCATGGGCTGATTATTGGCGGAGCTGAGGCGGCAAAGGAAGACTACGCAGAGGAGCTCCAGCGTCGTGTTCAAGACTTAGGCCTCAATGATTGCGTGACGTTCACGGGCCAACGTGACGACATGGCACTTGTCTTAACACAATGCAGTTTGGTCTTATCTTTGCGAGTCACGCCAGAGGCTTTCGGCCGTACTACACTTGAGCCCTTGCGCTTAGGCAAGCCCGTTATCGGCTGGGATATCGGCGGGGTAGGTGAAATGCTGCAGCGCATGTTCCCTTTTGGCGCGGTTCCGTTTGGAAATACAGATCTTCTAGAAGAACGCATTAGGCTTTGGCTATCTTCTCCGCAGTATCCCATTGAGTGTGAAGACTTTTTGCTCAGCACGATGTGTAATAAAACATTGTCCCTATACACTCAGCTTTCGCTTACCGACATTTCTAGCTGAAATATAGTTGAGTCCCCCTTACACACTGTTCAGTGCCCAAGACTGAATGCTACATTTACAACGTCGATAGCCTTCGACGTTATTACCATCCGAGATTCACACCATGCGCGTGCTTCACGTTGCCAACAAACAACTACGACGCTACGGCAAAACGCACGGCAATTGGGTGGAAAAGCTGGCATTCGGCCTAATCAAAAACAACCACTACCTGCTCACCTTCAGCGAGCGTGACGTTGCCGCCTTCGAAGCCCCTTGGGGGTTGCGCGATCTCGGCTGGCGTAAAGCCAACCAACGTCTGCTGGAAATGGTCGAGGCCACTGAGCCTGATCTCGTCATCCTGGGCCATTGCGACAAGATCAGCGATGACACGGTGCGCGAGATTCGTCGCATGCGCCCTCACGCCCTGCTGGCTCATGTCAATTGTGATCCATTGTTTGTGCCGAGCAACTTCAACAACTTGAAGGCACGAGCCGCGATCGTGGATGCCGTATTCATCACCACTGGCAAACGCGACCTCACACCCTTCGATGGCTTGGGCGCGCGCATCTACCACATGCCGAATCCGGTGGATCCTGCCATGGAGCCGCTGGACAACTCCGCACGTACCGACCTCGACATTGACTTGCTGTTCTGCAGCAATGCCACCAAGTTCTCGACACGCGGCGTGACAGTGCAGCACCTCAAGGACGGCCTGGGTGACAGCATCAATTTCAAGACGCCCGGCAGCTTCGGCGATCCCCCTGTGTGGGGCCGTGACTATGACCGCACCCTTGCAAGAACACGCATGGCGCTCAATCTGAACCGTCAGGAAGGTGATTACTGGTACACCTCGGACCGCATGGCACAGCTCGCCGGCAACGGCATCCTGCAATTCACCCACGCCAGCCAAGGCTTTCAGGATCTGCTGCCACCGGAAAGCATGGTCTACTTCAACGATAATGATGACCTGCTCGCTAAAGTACGTGAGTTCCATCACGACGACGCACGCCGCCAAGCCTGGGCATCACGCTGCCGCGAGTTCTTCCATGCGGAAATGAACGCCACGCTGTATGCCCGCTATATCGTCGAGGCCACCATGGCGCAGCCTTTCAGCCATGATTACGTCTGGGCTCGTGATGTACGCCCCGACGGCAGCCTGAAATGATGCTGCATCTGAAGGCGTTGTCGCCCTTCGCACGCGGCGGCAATCGTCTCTGCTTCGTGCATCCTCTGCATCCCGACCGCTGCATCAAGGTACGCCGCCCGGACTTTACACTCGCAGACCTACGCCGCACGAAGGGCTTTCCGAAGAACCTGCGCCCACTGTCCTGGTTTGATGACAACCAGGAAGAGTTCAGGGTCATGGAAGACATCGCCGCCCGTCTTGGCGAACCGGCATTTGCACTGGTCAGCCGCTGCTATGGCTTTGAAGGCACCGACATGGGCCTCGGGCTGACCTCCGAACTGATCCGCGACGGTGACGGACGTATCGCCCGTACACTCAAGCAGCACATCTGGGACAACGGCTACAGCAACGACCTCAAGACTGCCGTGCAAGGCTTTGGCGAAGCCTGGGCAGCTATTGGTGTGCCTTCGCGCGATCTATTAGTGCACAACCTGGTGGTACAGTGCGAAAGCGACGGCAGCATCCGGCGCTTGGTCGCCATCGACGGGCTCGGCAGTGCCAGCGCCATTCCCGATCGCTGGCTGCCACGCAGCGCCCTGCTTGCTCGCTCAGCGCGCAAGGTCGCTAACCTGCACGAGCGCATCGCCAACCTGATGGCCGCCCGCGCGCGCAACGAATTTCCCGGCACCCACGGCCTACTTATTCACGACGGGCTTAATGTGCCGGCCGCACCGTCTGTAGACAAGGAACCGACATGAGCGACAAACCTATCCGCCTGGCTCAGGTTCTGGCAGGAGCAGAACATGGCGGTGCCGAAAATTTCTTCGTGCGCCTGACCAGCGGCCTCAGTAAGGTCGCAGGCATAACCGAGAAAGCCTTCATTCGTGATCACGCCCATCGCATGGCCATACTTCGCCAGCGCGGCATCGAGACCGAAGGCTTCCGCTTCGGCAGCAAGATCGACCTCATCGACAGCTGGCGCTTCCGGAGTGCGCTCAAGCGCTGGCAGCCCGACATCGTAATGACCTGGATGGGCCGTGCCAGTCAGGCTACCCCAAAGGGTGACTACATCCTGGTCAACCGTCTTGGGCACTATTACAACCTCAAGTACTACCGCAAGGCTGACTATTGGGTGGGTATCAGCAAGGGCATCTGCCAGCACTTGATCGACGGCGGCATGCCGGCCGAGAAGGTCTTTCACATTCCCAACTTCGCCGACGAAGCTCCAGTTACGCCGCTGCCACGTGACAGCTTCGACACCCCGCTCGACAAACCGCTGATCCTGGCCGCCGGGCGCTTGCACACCAACAAGGGCTTCGACATTCTGCTCCGGGCTCTGCAGCAGATTCCCGACGCCACGCTCTGGCTCGCGGGCACAGGCCCGGAAGCTGCGTCACTGAAGGCGCTTTGTCATGAGCTCGGGCTGGATGCGCGCGTACGTTTCCTGGGCTGGCGCAATGACGTCACCACCCTGATGCGCACCGCTGATGTCTTTGTCTGCCCGTCGCGCCATGAGGGTCTGGGCTCCATCGTCATGGAGTCCTGGGCTCATGGCTGCCCGATCGTGGCAACACGCTCGCAAGGCCCGGGAGAGGTCATCAGTGATGGGGTGACCGGCCTGCTGACGCCGATCGATGATGTTGCCGCACTCGCCGAGGCGGTGAGTCGTGTGCTGTCAAATAACGAACTCAGAGCACAGCTGACGACGCAGGCCAGCCAGCACTACGCAGAGCATTACAGCGAGGCGGTTATTGTTGAAGCGTATCGCCAGTTGTTCGAACGAATTCGCGGGCAATAAAGTCCCCACCTTAAGCAGAGCACGCCATGACGACTATTCCCTGCTGGATCATTAGCCTGAACCCCGAGTCCGACAGCTCGCTAATGCTCAGTCAGGCGCTCTCGAACCAAGGAGTGGCTCATGAGTTCTTTCCCGCGGTCGACGGGCGCAAAGGCACGCCGCCATTAAAGGGGCGCGAACATCTTGATGTCCGCCGCAGCCTGCTGCGCCACCGTCGCCTGCTCAATGGCGCCGAGATTGGCTGCTATCTGGCGCACTACCGCGCCGTCGGTAAAGCCTGGGAAGCCGGACTGGAGCGTATCTGCATCATTGAGGATGACGTTGTGCCAGAACCGGCTTTTGCCGCCACCCTGGCTGCATTAGACAAACTGCCAACCGAGGTCGAGATGGTGCGTCTGATGGCTCTGCGCATCCGCCGGCGCAAGCTGCTGCTATCACTCCCCGGGCTGGACAGCCATCATCTGGTACGCCCCGAGCGCGGCTGGTGCGGCACCCAGGGCTATGTGCTCAACCGCCTTGGCATGGAAAAGATCCTGGAACGCGGCTGGAACATCTTCGAGCCCATCGATAAATTCTACGACCATTTCTGGGAATATGATCTGCGCCAGTTCGGCGTGGAGCCGCATGTGCTCTACGAAATCGAGCATCCGTCGAGTATCCGCAAGACACCGGCACCCGTGCGTATCCCGCTGCTGCTGCGCTTGCTTGCCCCGTTTCACAAGGCGGCTTTCAGCCGCAGTCGCCATCGCTATCTTAAAGACCATGCTGCCGAGTTTTATCCGGCTGAATGGCCTGAGGAACGCATGGGCAGAACGAAGCGGATGAAATAAAACATAGCATTAGAATGCGCATCTCAGTAATTATTCAACTTCTCCTCAGAGCTATTGATGACTAGGCAATGACCCTTAAATTTTCGATCATAATCCCATGTTATAATGACGGCATCTATGCATTAGAAGCAATAGACTCTTGTCTGCAGCAAAAATTTCCTGCTCATGAAATTATTCTAATTGATGATGGATCTACTGATAATTCCCAAGACCTTGCATCAAATCGCTTTGCCGGCGAGCCTCGCGTCAAAATAATAAGCAAACCGAATGGTGGTCTTTCTTCTGCACGCAACCATGGCATCAATCACGCGACCGGAGACTTTATTGTTTTCCTTGATTCGGACGACCAAATTGCCCCGGGATTCCTTTCTGCTGCAAGCGAAATCATATCCAGCGCGTCTGAGAAAAATAATCTTCTAGTAATATCTCCATTTAAATTTTTTGCCGACAGCGAAGAGCACCATGAACGCGTCATAAAGAAAAAAAGATTACGCCCCCCCCTACTTACCAGGCTGAACTTCCTAAACTACCTACTTGTACTTTCTTCAAACCGATTTCCTGTAAGCTCTTGCATAGTAGCGCGCAAGCTAGTTGATAAAACAGGTAACTTCGATGAGAACATGAGATCACTGGAAGACTGGGATTACTGGATCAGATTAATATCCCTTCACCCGCAAGTCAGGTATATGCCATTTTTATCAGATGCCTCCACTCATATTCGGGTTCGCGAAGGAATGATGGCTAACACTGAGAGGATGAGACACTCTCGTCAGCATATACGAGACAAACATTGGCACGGACCTGCTAGCTGGCTACTCAAAGCCCCCTTGATCTCCCCCTTGGTGAGAGCCCTCATTAAGTTTCTCTCTAGCATTCAACGAAATATTTTTTTTGGTAAAATAAATTTAACATAAATAAAGCTAATAATAAAAAATCAGTTATTTTTAACAGAACTTGAAAGCCTCTAATAATATAACACTAACCTCTTTAAGAAGATGCCCGAACCTATTAGGGAAAAATAGCTGAACCTAACAAGAGAGTTTCGCAGCAGCGCCAATAGTCAATTTTCTTTAAAAAAAGCGCATCGTTTATGTTTCCATTAGGAGCAATTTATGGAATTATCAAAGGGCTCGCTCAATTAAAAAAGTGATCAAAATTTAGTCCATACATTGCATCTGGTTCTTAAGATCAAGATTGAGGCCAAAACGACTTAAAGCTTTCCGGAGTGGAGTGAATTTTTGAACAATATTAGGTGGGCAAGCCTAACACGCAATGTGAGCCCTACAACTGCCGGAACTGTAATCCTTGTGCTACTGCTTGGCACATTGAACATACTTTCTGGAGTAGAGTTCACGGATACAGGATTCGTGTCTGCACTTGGTTGGAGGGTTTTCCTGGGGCAGACTCCAGGACTGGATTTCGATTATGTCAGGCCGCCGCTTTCTGCCTATTTGTGGAGCGTGCCGTTTCATTTGACATATGATTATGTCGAGATTCTGACGCGACTATTTGTATTTTTTCAGAAAATTGTATTTGGTGCCTTGTGTGGCCTAGTGGTTAACTCATTTTGCGGCTGGCGTCTAGGCTTTTTTATAGGGGCGGCCTCTGCAATATATGCGATTCATAATATCCCTTTGATGCCATGGCATACTATGGATGGGATATTAATGGCGGCAGCCGGGATATTCCTGTTTTCTCGTGGGCATTTGTCAGCTGCAGTAATCGCATTTTTCATGGCGACGCTAACCAAGCAGTCGTTCTACCCCATAGCCTTGATTTCGGTTGTTATGGTTTTTCACGCCAAGCATGAGCTGAAGCAATGGCGCTTTTGGACTTTGCTTGTTGCGCCCTTTATCGGCTATTTCCTGCTGGCATGCGGTACTGATTTTTTCAAAAGCACCGGAAGTGCTGGAAGCATCGGAGAGCTTGTAGATACCGGGTTTATGATGTATCTGAGCATATTTAAAATCAGAATTATTCTTTTCTTTGTGGTTATTGCTTTTTTTGTTTACGTAGTGCGTGGCGGACTTCTTGATTTTCTTGTCTTGATGCCGGCTTTAGCAACAATATTTTACTATAAACCGACAATGGAATTCATTTCATTGCCGAAAGGCCCGACGCATTTTGCGTTCGTGATCTCTGCCTTCTTATTCTTCAGATATTGCCAAAGACATCAGCACGGCCTTGCCTCCTGGGTTCATGACAAACGCGCTCTTGTGGCATCAATGCTCCTGGCGACAGCCTGGATGTCAGCAATATCTTGGGGCTATACCAATCATGTTTTCGCATACGGCATGATTTTATCTTCAGCCGCTCTCACGATAGATAAAAAAAAGGCCAGATTTTTTTTATTATCACTGGCAATATGCGCATTTATATTCTTGACAGATCGACTGGTAGCTCCATACAGATCACCCAGCATTTTCTCTGAAACCTTTTCAAAAATTGAAAATGGTCCTTATGCGGGAATATACGCAGATGCGACTGCGATAAGGAAAATTGAAGAGCTTGGTATACTTAATCGTCGCTTTCCCGGAATCACGACTTTACCATCCATGCCACAGGCCAGCATTCTGGTCGGACGGATGCCGACCCTGAGAAGCGACTGGAAAATGGATGCCGAATATCCCTCGTGGACCGAGGTGGCTCGACGGAGGGAGTGCTGTAGATATTTTGCTGTTGAGAAAGATTTCAGAGTTTTGCAGATGTCCGGAAAATATGGGAGCAGCTTGCTGAAGCAGATTACCAATCATGGCAAAATAGTAGAGACAGGGAGGTTCTTCGATGTGTACATTTTCTGATGGTGATTGGGCATGAGCTTTTTTATTCACCCCCTTTCCGACGTTCAGACTGCGGCCATAGGCGCGGGCACTCGCATCTGGCAGTTCGTTGTCATCCTGCCAAATGCACGAATCGGCGGGCATGTCAATATTTGCTCGCATTGCTTCATCGAAAATGATGTCGTGGTAGGTGACAGAGTCACCATAAAATCCGGGGTTCAGCTGTGGGATGGCCTGAGAATTGGAGATGATGTTTTTATCGGGCCGAACGTGACCTTTACCAACGATCTTTATCCCCGCAGTGGCAATGTTGATTTTCAATGCCTCCAGACCCGAGTTGGGCGAGGTGCCAGCATAGGCGGTGGCGCTACCATCCTGCCTGGAGTGGCTATTGGTGACCGGGCAGTCGTGGGGGCCGGCTCTGTTGTAGTAAAAGATGTGCCACCCGATGTGGTAGTTGCGGGCAATCCTGCCCGCGTCATAAAAAAACTGATCAGCAAGGAGTCTGACCGATGAAGTTCGGTATTGATCTTTGCCGCATGGTTGATCTACCAAAGATTTCTGATCCACGAGGCAATCTCACCTTCATCGAGGGGCGCAGTCATATTCCTTTCGATATTCAGCGTGTTTACTACCTGTATGACGTTCCAGGTGGCGCGGAACGTGGCGGCCATGCGCACAAAGCGCTGCATCAACTGATCATCGCAATGTCCGGCAGCTTTGATGTTGTTCTAGATGATGGCCGTGAGAAAAAGCGTATTCATCTGAACCGTTCCTATAGCGGGCTCTATGTCTGCCCAATGATCTGGCGCGAACTGGACAACTTCTCATCCGGTTCTGTGTGCATGGTTCTGGCCTCGAATTATTATGATGAGAATGACTATTATCGCGACTACGAAACCTTTCTAACCGCACAGGGAGGCCAGCGATGAGCATTCCCTTCCTAGATTTGCGCGCTGGCTATCTCGAGCTCAAGTCAGAGATTGATGTTGCTGTCGCGCGCGTGCTCGACAGCGGCTATTACATCATGGGGCCTGAGCTCGAGGCCTTCGAGGCCGATTTTGCTGCTTTCACTGAAACCACTCATTGCATAGGTGTTGCGAATGGCCTTGATGCCCTGAGCCTGGCATTGCGAGCCATGGGCGTCGGAGCGGGTGATGAGGTCATCGTACCCTCCAACACGTACATCGCTACCTGGCTGGCCGTCAGCCAATGTGGTGCAACGCCGGTTCCAGTAGAGCCCTTGGCACTCACGCACAACATGGATCCTGCGCGGATCAAGGCAGCGATTTCGGCGCGGACGAAGGTGATCTTGCCTGTGCATCTCTATGGTCAGCCCGCTGATCTAGCACCCATCCTGGAGATTGCACACAGTCATGGCTTGCGGGTACTCGAAGATGCCGCCCAGGCGCATGGTGCGCGTTATCACGGGCGGCGTATCGGCGGACATGGCGATGCCGTGGCCTGGAGCTTTTATCCTGGCAAGAACCTGGGCGCCATGGGTGACGGCGGAGCAGTGACGACGAATGACGCCGAACTGGCTGAACGCATTCAGGTACTGAGGAACTACGGATCCCGCGTGAAATATGTCAATGAAGTGCAGGGGGTCAACAGTCGTCTGGATCCACTGCAGGCGGCCGTGCTGCGCGTCAAGCTGCGTTATCTTGACGCTTGGAACGGTCGGCGCGCTGAGCTAGCGGGCTATTATCAGAGCATGCTCGCGAATGCAGGTCTGGTGCTGCCGACGATTACCTCCGGTGCGGAGTCGGCTTGGCATCTTTTCGTGGTGCGCTCGCCGAATCGTGATGCCTTGCAGCAAAGTCTGCAGCAACAAGGTATAGGTTCCCTCATTCACTACCCTATTCCACCCCATTTGCAGGAGGCGTATTCCGACTTTGTGCTTCCTGAAGGCGGCTTGCCTTTGGCTGAGAAATTGGCGTCCGAGGCTCTCAGCCTGCCCATCGGACCACATATGTCCACGGACAGTGTTGCAGTGGTGTCAGCTGCCATCAGGGCATTTCAGTCATGACTGATAGTCTGCCGCTCGTATCCATAGTCGTCATGTCCTATAACAGTGCCGGAACGATTGGGGAGACATTGTCATCAATAGAGCGACAGGGTTATCGAAAGTTCGAGATACTATTTTGTGACGATGGCTCGACGGATGCGACACAGCAGATGATCGGCCGTTGGACGGATGATCATCGCGATGAATATACCATCGGCTTGCACTTGTCAGAATGCAATGAGGGTGTAGTCCGCAATGTGGCCAAGGGGTATGCAGCAGCGCAGGGTGACTGGATCAAGCTGATCGCAGCAGATGACCTGTTGGCCGATGACTGTCTTGAGCGTTTTGTGGAGGAGGCAGGGAGGCAACGGGCGGATCTGATTTTCTCGCAATGCATGACATTCAATGCTCATGATGAGCATCAGCGGATAGTTGGCTGGTCGAGTCGGATCAATGCGGGGATGCCCCGGGAACAAATGCTGTCGTTATTGTTGCGAAAAAACTTATTCCCTGCGCCATCCTCATTTATCTCCAAATCGGCGTTAGTTGCAGCTGGTGGACCCGACTTGCGTTTTAGGATGCTGGATGACTGGCCCCTGTGGATCAGGATGATGGCACAAGGGGCAAGAGTTGGGCTGATCGAGAGGCCGTTGGTGCACTATCGGATTTCGTCCGAATCGGTCTCCAGTTCGGCGGGCCGATTTGTGTCGATGATGCTCTGGAACGACCTGAAGCAGCTGTATTTGATATATCAGGCGCCTGCTTTCAGCAGGCTGGAGCGCTTACATCGAAGACTGGAGATATGGCTGACTGACCTGAATATAGTGCTTTTCGGCAATCGCAGACGTACTGGAAGGTTGCTCAGAAAACTGCTGATTCTGAGTCCTTTTTACTATGTTTCCAGATCAGTCGAGCCAGATGATACTTAAGTACATCGACGTCGGTGTACGGCGTTGTTGCAGAAATGCTCCCAGCCTGCAATCTACCGTGCCCATGACGAAGCCAACTTCCACCCGGTGCTGTACCACCCACTGAAAAGCCTACAACGTCAACACCGAGCTCAAGCTTTCGATCTTGCTTGATCATGGCAGTCAATGGCACGACCAACCCGCCAGCCGGTGCGCTCGCTCACCGACGATCTGGGATCCCGCCATCCAGTTCTACCTCACCGCCAAAGGCCAGAAATAAGACCTCCAGTCATCGCTGAGACAATTGGAGCCCGGTGGTTACCCACCAGTTTCAGCAAAAAAGGAACCCGCAAGGTCCTTCTCCGAAGGCTAGAGCCTGTCCGTCCGCTGCCCTCGCCCATCCGCCAGAAACGCCTTCTCGCCACGGATATAGGCCAGCATACCGGTCGCGCGCGCGGCGTACTGATTGCGCTTAATCCGATTGCGTGCGAGGACGGCCTTTACGGCGTACTTGAGATACATGCGTCGCGGCGCCCACCAGCCGGCGATCAGTCCGTGCTTGTGCTGGTAATACATCTGCGACCAGCCGCGATGCCAGTTTTTGAGCGTATCCACCTTGGAGTTGGGCTGGGACGACTGCCCCTTGAGGTGATGAATATGGACATCGGTGTTGAGCAGGATGCTGTGTCCCCCCGTGATCAGGCGTCTGCAGAGATCCGTCTCCTCCGAGAACAGAAAGATGTTCTCGTCAAAGAAGCCCTGCTCGCGGAAGGCATCCATTTTGAACAGCAGCGCCGCACCGATCACCCACTGGCGACTGATGGCACCACGCTGCAGATGATCCCTGGCCACCACGGCAGGCGCGAACAGGCTGCCCCGGTCAGCTTGCCGGTGCGCAAAGTCGAGCATGGCCTGAACGCTGGCCACAGTCGCCTCCAGATCGGGATTGAGCAGGAAGGCATAGGGCGTGTCGACCTCGGCCAGCGCACGGTTGGCCGCGCGGCCATAGCCCAGATTGCGCTCCATGCGCATGACCTGCACTTGCGGGAAGCAGGCCGCGAGGGTGTCGGCACTGCCATCCTTACTGGCATTGTCGACCACGATCACCGGGAAGCGGCCGGAAGCCAGCAGCTCGCTCTGGCAGGCCATCAGCGTCTTCGCGCTGTTGAAGGAAACGACAATGATGGTCATCATGAAAATGGGGCCTTTAGTCCATCCCGCATTCGCGGGAAAATTCCTTTCAAATTCGCCATATTGTAGTATCAACGTCTAGAGCCTGCAGTATTGTTGCATGCAGTGAAAATCTAACGCACAAGGAACAGATCATGAAAATCACCGTCTTCGGCACTGGATATGTCGGCCTAGTCACGGGTGCCTGTCTTGCCGATGTTGGTCACCAAGTCATGTGCGTAGACGTAGACCAAGGCAAGATCGATCGCCTCAAGCAGGGCATTATTCCGATCTTTGAGCCGGGCCTGGAGGCTGTGGTCAAGCGCTGCTACCAGGATGGCACGCTGAGCTTCACCACCAATGCCGAAGAAGGCGTGAACCATGGCGTACTGCAGTTCATCGCCGTCGGCACCCCACCGGATGAAGATGGTGCTGCAGACATGCAGTATGTGCTCAAGGTCGCCGACACTATCGGCAGCTATCTGAACGCCTACAAGGTAGTCATCGACAAGTCGACGGTGCCGGTCGGTACTGCCGAGAGAGTTCAGGCCACCATTGCTGCCGCAGTGGCCAAACGCGGCCTGACGCAAGATTTTGCCGTCTGCTCCAACCCCGAATTTCTCAAGGAAGGCAGCGCCCTCGAAGATTTCAGCAAAGCGGCCCGCATCGTTGTCGGCACCGACTCCGAGAAGGTCCGTCAGCTCATGCGCGAGTGCTACGCGCCTTACAATCGCAACCACGACAAGCTGATGTTCATGGACATCCGCGCGGCCGAGCTGACCAAG
>DDPD01000017.1 GCA_002342025.1 Moraxellaceae bacterium UBA2477
CCACGGCAAACCGTATCACCGTAGGTGGTGGAGCAAATGCCGATGCAGGGCGTTGGAATTGAGCGAAACAACATGGGCGAGCACTCGCAAGCCAAAACGTGTGGCACACGATAGCAAATTTGATCCATTCTGCGGGTCTACAAATGTTGCAAATGCTTTGACATCCCGCCGACGACTCGGTGAGATAGCGACTTGGTTTTTTCCTCAGGGGGATTAGGTGATGGATAATTATGTTTTGGTCAAAATGCTGCATGCGATTTTAGTGCTGGCCGTGGGCGGCTTATTTTTGTGGCGTGCCTTTCTGATGCTCACGCGTGCGCCGGCACAAAACGGCAAAGTGCCTACCATGTTGGCTCATACCTTCAGTTTGGGTGTACTTGCCACGGGCCTAATCATGGTGGCGTTATTCGGCAGCATGCCGGCGTGGGTACTGACCAAGTTAGTTTTCTTGTTTGTTTTTATTGCGTTGGGGGTTGTCGCCTTCAAGCGAGCTAAGACGCGCTCATTGCAATTAGTGATGATGGCCTTAGCTCTGGTAACCTACGGGTTCTTGGTTAGCGTCGCCGTGACCAAAGTGCCTGCGGGATTTTTTGGCTGAGGGCGTGTCAACGCTTTAGTATTTGCGTCGTTTTGACGCGGTGAGGGATGCCTAAAGGCATCCAACTGTTTTCTTGGAGATTTAATATGCGTATTTTAATGACAGCAGCAATGGCTGGCACGTTGGTTCTGGCGGGTTGCACGACCAACCCATACACCGGTGAGCGTCAAGTCAGCAAGGGCGCTTATGGCGCCATCATTGGTGCAGCAGCAGGTTGCGCCATTGCCTCTGCCACCACTAAGCGTGGTGAGCGTAATGAGCGTTGCGGTCAGGGCGCGGCCATTGGTGGCGTTGTCGGCGGCGGTGCCGGCGTCTACATGGATGTGCAGGAAAAGAAACTGCGTGATCGTTTAGCTGGGGTGGGTGTGGGCATTCAACGCGACCCAAACACCGGCGCTATCAATCTGATCATGCCAGGCAACATCACTTTCCCAACGGCACAGGCAAGCATTCGTGCTGATTTTTACCCAGTATTGGATGCCGTTTCTGACGTGCTAAAAGAGTACAAAGACACGACTATCACCGTTAGCGGCCATACCGATAGCCAAGGCGATGCTGCCTACAACCAGAAGCTGTCACAAGATCGTGCGAGCTCGGTGGCTAGCTACTTAGTTAACCGTGGTGTGGCATCGGGACGTGTGTCAGCCGTTGGTTTTGGTAAGACACAACCGATTGCGGATAACAGCAGCGAGGCGGGCCGTACTCAGAATCGTCGCGTTGAAATTCGCATCAATCCTACGCAGCAGTAATGAGCTGAGGGGATAAAAAGCGCGCCTTAGGGCGCGCTTTTTTTTGGCATCATGCGGTAAATCGGCGGAAGTTGATTCACTGCATTAAAGTGCACGCCGAGGTCGCGAAGGATGCCGTCTTCGATACTAAAGATAAATCCATGCACGGATACATCTTGGCCGCGTTTCCACGCATTTTGAATAATCGTGGTGTGGCAGACATTGGCTACTTGCTCGACCACATTCAGTTCGCAGAGTTGATCGAATCGCTGCTGGGCATCCAGCCCCTGAAACTCTGGCTCATAGAGTCGATAAATGTCTTTGATGTGACGCAGCCAGTTATCAATCAGACCAAACTCTTGGTCTTCCAGCGCTGCCTTAACGCCGCCACAGCCGTAGTGTCCGGTGACCAAAATGTGCTTTACCTTCAGCACATCGACGGCGTATTGCAGTACCGATAAACAGTTCATGTCGGTGTGCACGACCAAGTTGGCGACATTGCGATGAACAAAGACTTCGCCGGGTAGCAAACCCATGATTTCGTTCGCGGGTACGCGACTATCCGCACAGCCTATCCATAAAAATTGCGGTGTTTGCTGTTGGGCTAGCTTCTGAAAAAACTCGGGATCACGCGCTTTAACGGCATCTGCCCATTCACGATTATTGCGAAATAGATCTTCTAGCATGTCAGCCTCCCAGCGAATGTGCGCGAGTATGCCATAGCCATGGCATGATGCAGCCGTCTCGAAGGAGTATGAATATGGTACTGACAGCTGAGGGTGGGCAACGCATGAATTGGACGCAATTACTGTCCACGCAGCGCTTCAAAATCAAACAGGGCCAAATACTCGCCACGCATGCGGCTGCGAGTGCCGATGGCACGGCAGGGCTGCGCTCAGAATTTCACATTGACCATGATCGGGTGGTGTTTTCCAGCGCGTTCCGTCGTCTCGGCCGCAAAACACAGGTGCATCCGCTAGCCCTGCATGACCATACGCATAACCGTCTCACGCATAGTGTGGAAGTGGCCAGTGTGGGGCGCAGCTTAGGCAACCGTGTCGGCGCCATGCTGCAAGAAGGTGGCTTTTTGCCGCCCCTAGCAACCCCCTTTGATATTGGTGGCATCGTGCAAGTGGCGTGTCTCGCTCACGATTTGGGCAATCCGCCTTTTGGTCATACCGGCGAATATGCTCTGCGCGATTGGTTTGCTCAGCCTGAGCGAGCGCATTTGCTTGAAGGCTTAAGTGTGGCTCAGCGTCACGATATTCAAACCTATGAGGGCAATGCGCATGGCTTGCGCCTGCTGACATCGCTCGAAATGTATGCGGGCGAGGGCGGCATGCGATTGACGGCGGCAAGCCTCGGGGCTTTGGTGAAGTATCCGTGGACCGCACAAACCTGTCCTGAGCGAGGCAAGTTCAATATTTATCAAGCCGAGTTAGGGTATTTCCGTGCGGTGGCTGAAGCCCTTGGGCTTCCAGTTCGGGGGCCTGAGCAATGGGCCAGGCACCCCTTGTCCTATCTCATGGAGGCAGCAGACGATATCTGCTATGCCATTGTTGATTTAGAAGATGCCGTGGAAATGGACATTCTCGATCTGCATGAATTTGAGCGCTTATTGGCGCCCATCGTAGATCCCGACAAGGTCTGGCAAATTCGTGAACCCCGCCAGTACGCGGCTGCCTTGCGTGGCACCATGGTGGGGCGCTGCGTGAAAGATTTGGCCGACACCTTTATGCGTCATCACGAGGCATTGCTGGCCGGCGAATTGCCGCTAAAAGATTTGATTGCTGGTGCCAGCCCCGAAGTGCGTGACACGTTGGTCGCAGCTAAGCAGTTAGCTAGCGATAAAATTTATCGGCACCGCAGCAAGGTTGTCACCGAGATTGCCGCCTACCCGTGTTTGGCCGTGTTGCTCGACACGCTTATTCCTGCCGTACGCACGTTTTGCTTGCAAGGCGCATCCGTGCTCAGTCATCGCCAGCAGACACAATTAGCGCTCTTACCGCGACCATTAACTCCCGGCGTATCGCTCTATGAAGGCTATTTGCAGGTGCTCGACTTTGTGGGTGGTATGACCGATAACCATGCGGCTCGATTGGCCCGAGACATTTCAGGTGTGGGTATTCTGTAAGCATTTTTGTGTTGAGGAAATCCTCAGGGCCGACTTGAACTGGTTGTTTGGAGTGCTATGCTCGCCGGCGCGACTCAACAGTCATTTTTAGGAGTGCTTCATGCAGCTGCAAAATAAAATCGCCATCGTGACCGGTGGCGCTTCAGGTTTAGGTCTAGCCACGGTCAAAGGCTTTCTCGATAAAGGCGCCAAAGTCGCTATTTTTGATTTGAATGTGGACGTCGGTCAGTCCGTGGCTGCTGAGCTGGGTGAAAACTGTCACTTTTGTAAGGTCAACGTGTCGGATGAGGCGTCTGTTCAAGCCGCACTTGCCGAGGTATCGAGCAAGTGGGGCGGTGTGCATGTGGCGGTGAATTGCGCCGGCATTGGTAGCGCTATGCGTACGGTGGGTAAGAATGGCCCGCACTCGCTGGACGTGTTCAATAAAGTCATCACGGTGAATCTCATCGGCACCTTTAACGTGACACGTTTAGCTGCTGCTGAAATGGCGAAAAACGAAGGCAATGCCGACAACGAGCGCGGCGTCATTATTAACACCGCATCCGTGGCGGCGTTTGATGGCCAAATTGGTCAGGTTGCTTACTCCGCGTCCAAAGGTGGCGTGGTGGGTATGACCTTGCCATTAGCTCGTGACTTAGCCAGTGTGGGTGTTCGTGTAAACACCATCGCTCCGGGTATTTTCAACACACCGCTGATGAACGCTGCACCGGATAGCGTGAAGCTGCCGCTCATTGAAATGACGCAGTTCCCTAAGCGTTTAGGCTATCCTGAAGAGTACGCTTTGCTCGCCATTCAGCTCGTCGAAAATGCCTTTCTGAATGGCGAAACCATTCGAATTGATGGCGCCATTCGTATGGCGCCGCGCTGAGTTAGTTTCTCGCGTTAGTCGCCTGCAGCAGCGCATCCATCTCACGCAGAATGCGCTGCTGTAGGGCCTCATCCCACGTGCCTTCAGACAAACTCAGTGCTGCTTCTAGGCTGCCACGTAATGCTGGCACGCCAGTGTATCGGCAGGCGCCCAGTAATCGATGCACAGCCCGGCGCCAAGCATCAGCATCCCGCATTTGATAGGCGTTTAGAAACTGCTCCCGCGCCAATGGAATGTCCTCAGCCAAGGTTGAGATAAGCTTTTCAGCGAGCTCACGACGACCGCCGGCGAGCCGCTCGGCTTCAGGCCAATCAATGGCTGGTAATGGTGCGCTGATGAAGCGTGTCCACTGTTGCAGGATATGGTGGAGTTGGCTCTCGTCTAGAGGCTTGCTGAGGTAGTCATCAATGCCATTACGTAGCCAAAACTCGCGTTCTGAGTTGAGGGCATGAGCGGTGAGCGCGATGATGGGCACACGTTGGCCGCCACGCTCCTGGGCACGGATGCCTTGAGCCGCTTCAAGGCCATTCATGATGGGCATTTGAATGTCCATGAAGATCAAATCAAAGGTGCGACTTCCTGCCTTCTCTATGGCTAGTGCACCGTTCTCAGCGGTCTCTACACTAATTCCTAGCTCACTCAACCAGACTTGCATGAGTTCTAAGTTAGCAGGGTGATCATCCACCACTAGCACGCGAATCGGGCTGCTGGCGAGCTGGTTATAGTGAAGTTGCGTATGGCCTTGCGGATTAGTCAGGGCCGAATGGAAGAAGGGGTCGCGGGATGCCCACCAAGACACCGTAAAGGTAGAACCCTTGCCGGCCTCACTGACCGCTGAGATGTCTCCGCCCATGATGTGAACCAATTGCCGGGTGATAGTGAGGCCCAGGCCTGTGCCGCCGAAGTGTCGAGAGGTAGATGAGTCCGCTTGCTCGAAAGCCTCAAATAATCGCTGTAATCGACTGGGATCTATGCCAACGCCAGTGTCGCTTACGATGAGCTGGCAATGCACGCGCCCAGCCTCTTCGGCCAATAACTTAAGCTGGGTTTGGATATGTCCATGAGCTGTAAATTTGATGGCATTGCTGATGAGATTGGTCATGATCTGACGCAAGCGAAGCGGGTCCCCCAAGACGGACTCGGGCAAACGCGGATCGATATCCACTTGAATTTCAACGGCTTTGTCGCCTAGCAGGGGCGCTAACATCGCGGTGCTTTCGCTGAGCAGGTTGCCCAGTTGAACGGGGGTCTCGTCAAGCACTAAGCGGCCAGCCTCAATTTTGGACAGGTCTAAAAGATCATTGAGAATGGCTAACAGGTGTTCGCCAGAGCGTGACAGTGCTTGTACATGCTGCTGCTGAGAAGCCGAAAGCGGGCTGCGCTCTAGCAAGCGCGCGAACCCCAATAAGCTAGTCAGCGGCGTTCGAATTTCATGGCTGATATTGGCTAAAAACTCCGACTTTAATTGGTTGCTAACCTGTGCGCTTCGGCGAGTTGCATGCAGTTCAATATTCTGACGCTCAATGGCATCTAGAGTTTCACGGAGTTCGGCCTCTGCATGCTCACTGTCTTGAATGAGCTGCTCCATAGCCGTTTTTTGTTGAAAGTAATAGCGCGTGAGGAAGCTGACGAGTTCCGGCCAAATCCGCTTGGCAAGAGCATGCTCTTCGGGCGTGATTTTTTCGGGTTGGTTAAGTGCCGCTGCGAAAAGGCTAATGGGTAGCAAATTCCGGCGCAGGGAGATCAGCAGAACCATAGCTAAAACCATGAGCAGTGCTAGGCTCAAGGCAATGTACTGCCCTAGGCGCTCATAAAAAGCGAGTCGAATCACTTGTTGGGTTGAGTCCACAACCAACCATCTGCCATCGGCAAGCTGACGGAAGTCTTGGTCCCCTCCAGCAATAGATAGGCTGCCTTGAAGGACGTTAGCGCGCTGCAATAGTTCAATTTGCGGCATTTTCGCTTGGCTTTGCCCTGCTTGGGCCTGCAGTTTTCCTGTTGGGCTGAGTACACTGAGTTGACGAATAGATTCATCACGCAAGCCTAGCGTAAGCAAAGCTTGAAGGTCGCTATTGGTCATAGCTGAGTGATTGATGATTTCTGCGGTGCTGCGTAGCGTTGCTTCTCTGCTGTGCTTATAACGAGCCAATAAATCGTCGCGATAATGCGCGCTAATAACTAGCGACAGGCTGATGAGTAAAACCAAAATGGGCAACAAAAATGCCAATAACAATCGATGATGCAGGGCCCAAGGATACATCCGGGCGCTCCTAAGGGAAAAGAATCGATGATGAAGTGGCAAGACTATCATGCGCCCCATCAGGTGCGCATGAGATTGCTTTTTGAGCGAAAAAAGGCACAATGCCGGCCAATCTGACAGATGGCATAGTCAATAATAAGATTAATTCATTAGTTGGCCGCCCTAAATTTTTTGACGGGAATACCATGTACATAAGACTGACGTCACTTCGACTTTTTGCGCTTACGACGACACTGGTCGCCTTGCTTTCGGCCTGCGGTGCCAGCGAAAGCAGTTCTTCGGCCTCCGCAGGACAGGCTCGTCAGCGCGGGGACCTTCCGTTGGGCACAGCGGAGGGTGTGAAACCTGCTTCCTGTTCGAAGCAAAGTAACGAAGGCGGTCAGGTCTATCGCGTGGAGATTCCTTCCCGTGTAGATGGCGAGAGTATCGTCTTCCAAGTGTTTGAGCCGGACACCTTAAATTGTGTCGAAAAACATGCGTTGATTTTAGAAGGACATGGATATTCAGGCTCGCGTAAAAAGGACAAGTCTGGAGCCCAGTCGCCCTTGTCTTTTGGCGCCCCTGTCGCTGATTTAACGAAAGCGGGTTACGCCGTCATCAGTATTGATCAACGCGGTCACGGCGAGTCCGGCGGCACGGTGCGTGTAATGGATCCGGCCTATGAGGGCCAAGATCTGGTAGCGATTGTTGACTGGGCAGAACAGCACCTCGACTTCCTGAAATATCGCGACGGCAATTTATTGCTCGGTGGTATTGGTGGTAGCTACGGTGGTGGCTATCAGATGTTGCTCTGGGAGACCGATCCCAGCCAGCGCATGGATGCCATGGTGCCGGAAATTACTTGGAATGATCTGCCTTACAGTCTGAACCCCGGCAATGTCGTGAAGAGCTATTGGGCACTGTTTTTGGCTGGTGCTGGCGATGCCAATACGCAAGGCCGCCAGGACCCCTTTATTCGTGCCACATTGCTTGATGGTGTGGCAACAGGCGTTTTCCCGGCCGATGCGTTGCCGCAGTTTGCCGCGCATTCCCCCGCGTATTTTTGTGGTCAGGGCTATAGCGATATGAAGGGTGTCACTGCCGATGGCTCAAGTTATGTGCTGGCGCCATTGGCTACCAACGTGCCATTAACTTCTGGTGTCTTCTCCATCAGCCGCTCGCCGCTGAAGCGCTTCCAAAAGGTGGACGCATTGATTTTCCAGGGTATGCGTGATCACTTGTTTAACTTCAACGAGGCCTATCACAACTACCAATGCTTGCAGCGGGGTGGCGGCGATGTCCGTTTGCTGAGTTACGAAACCGGTCATGGTGCGTTGTCGCCTGATGTTGGATTGCTGTCACAAGCGATTCAGATTCAAGGCTTGCCCCTGAGTCGCAACTGCGGTCCTGTCGATGCGACAGCGGCGACTCTGGCTTGGTTCAACGAGAAACTATTGGGCAAGGGCAGTGCGGATGCGGCTATCCCATCGGGTAAAAATGTTTGCTTGTCGCTTACGCAAAAGGATGCCGTTGCGGTGCCTCAAGTTACTGTCGGTGGCACAGAGCTGCCAGTTGCTATGCCGGGTGGATTACCCGTTCCAGTAACCTTGGCGCAGTTGGCACCCACCATCGTGCCGTTGACCAGCGTAGCCGAGGGAACCAATGTGCTTGCAGGTATTCCGCGACTTAAGGTCAAAGTCAGTCGAGGTGCGGAAGCGCTGGACGCTTTGTGTCAAAAGGCTCAAGAGCCATTACTTCGTCTCGGAAGCTGCGATAGCACGCTGTTCGTCGGTCTTGGCGTCATTACGGCGTCGGCCAGCGGAAAAATTCCGGTGGTTCCTGATCTGATTGACAACCAAGTCATGCCGTTGCGTGGCTTTGGCGACTTTACGGTTGATTTGGTGGGTGTGGCAGAGCGCCTTCACGCCGGTGATCAATTAGTCTTGCTGGTCTACGGCAACAGTCCGACTTTTGTGGCCACTAGCTCGCGCGACCTCAGCACGGCGGTAGTAACCATAAGTGGTACGGTAGAGCTACCTTTGCTGGGTGACTTGCCCAGTCTCACCATGCCTTCGTCTGGTGGTGGACTGCCTATTCCTGCGCCCTAAACGTTAGCGATACACCGGTACGCGGTTGCTAAGCGCTCGCTGGCCATTTGGTCAGCGGGCGCTTTGTCTTTACAATCCTCCATCACATTCTGGAGCCTGCGCGCGATGAGCGATTATTCCGGTTCGACCCCTAGCTATCCGACTATTGCCGACACGGTCGGCAATACGCCGTTGGTGCGCTTGCAGCGCTTGCCCGGCAATACCAGCAATACGATTTTGGTCAAGCTTGAGGGCAACAATCCGGCCGGCTCAGTGAAGGACCGCCCAGCGTTGTCGATGATCGAGCAGGCCGAGCGGCGCGGCGATATCAAGCCCGGCGATACGCTGATCGAGGCGACATCTGGTAATACCGGAATTGCGTTGGCCATGGCAGCCGCGATCAAAGGCTACAAGATGAAGCTGATCATGCCCGCAAACCAGAGCCAGGAGCGTAAAGACGCCATGGCTGCTTACGGTGCTGAGCTGATCTCGGTGAGCAAAGACGAGGGCATGGAAGGGGCGCGCGACCTCGCCATGCGGATGCAAAGTGAAGGGCAGGGCGTGGTGCTGAATCAGTTCGGTAACCTCGACAATCCGCTCGCTCACTATGTGGGTACGGGGCCGGAGATTTGGCAGCAGACGCAGGGCACGGTCACGCATTTTGTCAGCTCCATGGGGACCACGGGCACCATCATGGGGACGTCGCGCTTCCTGAAAGAACAAAATCCGGCGGTGCAGATCGTGGGCTTACAACCCTGCGAGGGCTCCGCCATTCCCGGTATCCGGCGCTGGCCCGAGGCCTATTTGCCCACGATTTTTGACCGCTCCCGCGTGGATTGGGTCATGGACATTGCTCAGCCCGAAGCGGAAGCGACGATGCGTCGTCTGGCGCGGGAAGAGGGCATTTTCTGCGGGGTGTCTTCGGGTGGATCGGTGTGGGCGGCGCTCGAGCTGTCAAAGCAGCTGGAGAATGCCGTTATTGTGGCTATCGTTTGTGATCGCGGTGATCGCTATCTGTCTACCGGCGTGTACGCGGAGCCCACATGAATACCTTGGTGTTTGATATTGAAACGGTGCCCGACATCGCTGGCGGCCGTCGCCTCTATGGCTTAGAGGGGCTTGATGACGCAGCAGCCGGTGAGGCGCTGTTTAAGCTGCGTCGACAGGAAACCGGCGGCTCCGATTTCATCCGTCACTCGCTGCAGCGCGTGGTCTGCATTTCTGCGGTTTTGCGTTCGCGCGATGGCGTGAAAGTCTGGTCGCTGGGCGACGAATCGGAAAGCGAAGCGCAGATCATCAAGCGGTTTTTCGATGGTCTGGAGAAGACGCAACCGACGCTGGTGTCGTGGAATGGCAGCGGTTTCGATCTGCCGGTGCTGCATTATCGCGCGCTGATCAACGGCATTCAGGCGCCGAGCTACTGGGATCAGGGCGAGCACAACCGTGACGCCAAGTTCAATAATTACCTTGGCCGCTTCCATTCGCGCCATACCGATTTGATGGACCTGTTGGCCGGCTATCAAGCGCGTGCGGTGCAGCCGTTGGATCAAGTCGCGACCTTGCTGGGTTTTCCGGGCAAGGCCGGCATGGACGGCAGCCAAGTCTGGCCGACGTTTCTGGCGGGCGAGCTGAGCAAGATTCGTCAGTATTGCGAGACTGATGTGCTGAACACGTGGTTGGTTTGGCTGCGCTTCCAATTCATGCGCGGCCAGCTGGATCGTGCCGGGCTGGATACGGAGCTGGGCTTAGTGCGCGAACTCCTGCAAAGCTCCACGATGCCTCATTTGCAAGCCTTTTTGGCGGACTGGGATGCGGCGCAAGCGGCCTTGCCCAGCCTCGGTCTGCCCTTGAATCACCCCATTAACTCCTGATGTGACGGGCCATTTGCCCGCTCCTTATTTGTCTATTTAGAGTCTGTTATGGCCCGATCCAACAAGCGTGAAAAACTGCGAGCCATGCCGCCCGTTGAACTGACCATCGACCGCCTCAGTCATGAAGGCCGCGGCATTGCCCATCGTGACGATGGCAAGATTGTCTTTGTTGATGGCGCTTTGCCTGGCGAACAGATCACGGCACAGGTCACGTTTACGCACAAGAAATACGATGAAGCCACGGTGCTCAGCGTGCAGTCGCCGTCAGCGCAGCGGGTAACGCCGCCCTGCGCGCATTTCGGCGTCTGTGGCGGCTGCTCGCTGCAGCACATGGATCCGGCCGCGCAGATTGCCTTTAAGCAGAATGTATTGGTCGATCATCTCCAGCACTTTGGCGGCATCAAGCCGCAGACTTGGCTGCCGCCACTGACCTCGCCAGATCACTCCTATCGCCGGAAGGCGCGCCTGGGCGTGCGCTTTGTCATTAAGAAGGACAAGCTGCTGGTGGGCTTCCGCGAGCGTCAGGCCAGTTATTTAGCCGATCTCGATGCCTGTTTTGTCATGGACCCGCGCCTGGGCCAGAGCATCACGCCGCTGAAGCAGCTCATTGCCGGTCTGGCCGCGCGTGATCATATCGCCCAAGTTGAAGTGGCCGCAGGAGACGAGCTAGATGGCCTGCCCTCGGTGGCGCTGATCTTCCGTAATCTCGTGGAACTGGTACCGGCGGATGCGCAGGCGCTCATAGACTTCTGCGCCGAGCGCAACTGGCAGTGCTATTTGCAGCCGGGCAACTACGACACCGTGCGGCGCATCTGGCCGGTCGAGGGCACGGATCGCCTGCATTACCAGTTGCTCGACTTCGTGGCTCCTACGGGAAAAGGCCTGACCATGGCCTTCCACCCCAACGATTTCACTCAGGTCAACGCCGGTATCAACCAGCGCATGGTGAAGTTGGCACTGGACTTGCTCGACCCGCAGCCAACAGAGCGTGTGCTCGACCTGTTCTGCGGCCTTGGCAACTTCACGCTGCCGCTGGCCACACGGGCTCGCGAAGTCGTTGGCGTCGAGGGTGTGGATGCCATGGTGCATCGCGGTTACGAGAATGCGCGTGCCAACGGATTGGGCAATGTATCGTTCTATGCACAGGACCTGACCAAGGATTTTTCCGAGCAGCCATGGGCGAGCCTGGGTTTTGACAAGATTCTGATTGATCCGCCGCGCAGTGGCGCGCTGGAAGTGATTCCGCATCTGGCGCGCTTCGGCGCCCAGCGTGTCGTGTATGTGTCATGCAACCCGGCTACGCTGGCGCGCGATGCCGGCGAGATGGACAAGGCCGGCTATGATCTCTTGCAAGCGGGTGTGATGGACATGTTCACGCACACCACGCATGTGGAGTCGATTGCTGTATTTGAAAAGCGCGGTATTTGAAAAACGCGCATAAGCGCCCCATTAAGGTGCAGAGCGTTTAGCTAGGGCGAGCAACATGGTAAAGGTCCGCGCAGATTATCCCACGCGAGATGACGGCAGCGTTGATCTCGCGGTGTGGCTGTCTCGAATTGAAGATCAGGTGGAGCTGCATGAGCCCGCCGAGCTTCTGCGCGCCTGCCAGTTTGCCGAGCAGCTCGATCGCGAAAATCTCGCCAAGCACAATGTCTGGATGACGCGTACGTCGAGCTTCCTGACCGGTCTGGCCATGGCCGATATCCTCGCCGAGCTCAATCTCGATCAGGATTCACTGATGGCGGCGGTGCTTTATCGTGCCGTGCGTGAGGGCAAGGTCACGCTCAAACGCATCGAGAAAGACTTCGGTGAAGACATCTCGATGCTGATCGATGGCGTGCTGCGCATGGCAGCCATTAGCCGTCTGATCAACCCGGACCATCGTACCGTTGGCACCGAAGAGCAGCAGCTCGACAACATCCGCAAGATGTTGGTGGCCATGATCGACGATGTGCGTGTGCCGTTAATTAAGCTCGCCGAACGTACCTTCGCCATCCGTGAGCTGAAGGAGGCCAGCGACGAGCGCAAACGCCGCGTGGCTCGGGAAATCTTCGACATCTATGCACCGCTGGCGCATCGCCTCGGCATCGGCCATATCAAGTGGGAGCTGGAGGATCTGTCGTTCCGCTATCTGGAACCGGAGGCCTACAAGCAGATTGCCAGCCTGCTCGACGAGAAGCGCCTGGATCGCGACGTCTATATTCAGCAAATTATTAAAACGCTGCATGACAATCTCGAACGCATGGGTATGGGCGTGATTGAAGTCAGTGGGCGCGCCAAGCACATCTACTCCATTTGGCGAAAGATGCAGCGCAAAGGCATTGGCTTCCATGAGGTGTATGACGTGCGTGCCGTGCGTGTGCTGTTGCCGGAAATCCGTGACTGCTATGCCGCGCTGGGTGTGGTGCATTCGCTGTGGAAGCATATTCCGCGCGAGTTCGACGACTACATCGCGACGCCAAAAGAGAATGGCTATCGCTCCCTGCATACGGCGGTTATTGGGCCTTCGGGTAAGCCCATTGAAGTGCAGATCCGCACCCACGGTATGCATCAGGAAGCCGAGCTCGGTGTTTGCGCGCACTGGACGTACAAAGAAGGAAGGTCGTCTAAGTCTGATGCCCGCTACGAGAATAAGATTGCTTGGCTGCGGCAAGTGCTGGAGTGGCAAGACGATATTGGCGATCAGCGTCTCGATGATATGGCGGTGCATTTCAACGAAGCCATTCACGATGAGCGCATCTACGTGTTTACCCGTGATGGTCATGTCATTGACCTTCAGGCCGGCGCGACGCCGCTCGACTTTGCTTATCACATTCACACCGAAGTCGGGCATGGCTGCCGAGGCGCGAAAGTTAACGGCCGCATTGTGCCGATGACCTACAAGTTACAGACCGGCGAGCAGGTCGATATCATGACCCAACGCGGCGGAACGCCAAGCCGCGACTGGATGAACCCGACACTGGGCTATCTCGGCACAGGTCGAGCGCTGGCTAAAGTCCGGCATTGGTTTAAGCAGCAAGACCGTGAAGGCAACTTGGCCGAAGGTCGGGTATTGCTGGAGCGCGAGCTCAGTCGCTTAGGGATGTCGCTCTCCAAAAGTGAGCTGGAGCGCATTGCGCCACGCTTTAATGTACGCACGGGCGATGATGTGCTGGTCGGCTTGGGTGGCGGCGACTTGCCGCTGGCGCGTATCACGCATGCCCTGACCGATGGCCTAGATCAAACCGCCCAACAAGAGCTTGCGTTACCCGAGCTCACGCTGCGCCCCGCACGCAAGAACGATACGAGTTCAGCCATTACGATTGAGGGCGTGGGTAACTTGCTCACGCAGATCGCCGGTTGCTGTAAGCCAGTGCCGGGTGAGCCTATTGTGGGCTTTGTGACCCATACGCGCGGCGTCAGCATTCATGCTCGGGCCTGCCCTGAATACCTGCGACTGGCTCAGGATGAGCCGGCTCGGACGGTCGATGTACAGTGGCAGGCACGGGAAAGCGGTGCCTATCCGGTGGATATCTTGGTGCGTGCTTGGGATCGTACCGGCTTGCTGCGCGACATCACGGCGGTGCTGGCGAATGAGCAGGTTAACGTCACGGGTGTGCAGACGCAGTCCGACAAGCAGGATGGCACCGCGACTATGCGTTTAACGCTAGAGGTGCCGGGGCTGTCGAAACTCTCGCGCGTGCTAACACGCATTGAGCAGCTGCCCAATATCATGGAGGCTCGACGCCTCACGGAACATCGCAGCGGTGGCCTTTGATGACGGAGCCTACGGTGAAGCCTATTCGTCCCATGGCAACGCCAGCGCTGCAGCGCTTGCTGCACATCATGGCGAGATTGCGCGACCCCGAGCAGGGCTGCAATTGGGATCTGGCGCAAACACCCGCCACGCTCGCGCCTTACACCATTGAAGAGGCTTACGAAGTTATTGATGCCATCGCCCGTGGCGACTCGGCGGATTGGCGTGAAGAGCTGGGTGACTTGCTCCTACAGGTAGTCTTCCAGGCACAGCTGGCTCAGGAGCAGGGCTTATTCGATTTTGATGCGGTGGCGCAGTCCATCGCGGATAAGTTAGAGCGTCGGCACCCCCATATTTTTCGTGATGGCCGTTTGGATTTGCCTCGGCTCGATCTGACCGCGGACGAAGTGAGCGCGCAGTGGAGCGTGATCAAGGCGCAGGAAAAGGCCTTGAAGGCTGCGGCGCACGGTGGCGAGCTGCCACCGGCCGCATTTCTCGACAAGGTTGGTGCGGGTTTGCCGCCGCTGCTGCGCGCCGAAAAGCTGCAGGCAAGGGCGGGCGAGATTGGTTATGACTGGAACGATCCACGAGCCGTTATTGCCAAACTGCGTGAAGAAATTGACGAGTTAGAAGCCGCGCTCGATGAGCGGTTGCCGCAGGCCGCCTTGCAGGACGAGCTGGGCGATATCCTGTTTTGCTGCGTCAACATCGGCCGCCATTTGCAGGTGGACAGTGAGCAGGCGCTGCTCGGTGGCATTGCCAAGTTTCGCCGCCGCTTCGGACATATCGAACAGCAGCTCAGTGCCAAAGGCCTGGCGCTGACGGAGGCTAGCCTCGATGACATGGAAGCGCTCTGGCAGGATGCCAAGCGGGCCGGCCTGTGACTGACCTAAACGCGTCCGCACTCATCGATCCGTTCCAGCGCGAGATCCGCTATCTGCGCATTTCGGTGACAGATCGCTGCGACTTCCGTTGTGTCTATTGCATGGCCGAAGACATGAAGTTCCTGCCGCGCAGTGAGGTGCTGTCGCTGGAGGAGATCGAGCGCCTGGCGCGCGTGTTTGTCGGGCTGGGCGTGCGCAAGATTCGTCTCACCGGCGGCGAGCCCCTGGTGCGACGTGGACTGACAGATCTGGTACGCCAGATTGCGCAGATTCCGGGCTTGGATACGCTGGCAATGACCAGTAATGGCGCCCGTCTTGCCGAGCAAGCCGTGGCCTTGCGCCAAGCTGGCTTGCAGCAAATTAACATCAGCTTAGATAGTCTCGACCCCGACCGTTTTCATGCCATGACCCGCACCGGTGAGCTGGTTGATGTGCTGGCAGGCATCGATACCGCCATTGCTGCCGGCTTCCCGCGCATCCGCCTGAATGCCGTTATCTTGCAGGGCCGCAACGATCAGGATGTGTTGGCGCTGGTCGCGTTTGCGCTGGCAAAGGGAATCGACCTGGCGTTTATCGAGGAAATGCCGCTCGGCGTCATCGACGATCACGATCGCGCTGAAACGATGCTGACCAGTGCCGCCTTGCGCGACATGATCATGCCGCACCATGCCTTGCTGCTCGAAGGGGCGGATCATCGCAGCGGGCCGGCGACCTATTATCGTGTTGCTGGCAGTCAGACCCGGCTCGGCTTCATCTCGCCGCACAGCCATAATTTCTGTGGCGACTGCAATCGGGTCAGGCTCACGGCCGAGGGGCGATTGCTGCTCTGTTTGGGCCACGAACACAGCCTCGATCTGCGCGCGCCGCTGCGGGCCGGCGCCAGTGATAGCGAACTGGCTGACATGATTCGGCAAGCATTGTTGCGTAAGCCTGAGCGCCACGAATTCGATCTTGCTGGCGAGCCCCAGATTGTGCGATTCATGAACATGACCGGTGGCTAAGGCCATCTTCATACCGAAAAAGAGATCCGAAATGAGCGCTGAAAAATCGTTTGTGCCGCTGCAAGTTGCCGTCCTGACTGTTTCCGATACACGCAGTGTAGACACCGATACGTCCGGTCAATATCTGGTCGAGCAGTTGCAGCAAGCCGGACATGTCTTAGCCGCCAGGGTCATCGTTAAGGATGATATTTACCAAATTAGAGCGCAGGTCTCGGCCTGGATTGCCAGTGACGACGTGCAAGCCGTGATTCTCACGGGTGGAACGGGCTTCTCGGGGCGCGACAGCACGCCCGAAGCCATCACGCCGCTGTTAGACAAAACGATTGAAGGCTTTGGCGAGCTGTTTCGCCACATTTCCTACCTCGAAATTGGCACCAGCACCCTGCAATCCCGTGCCCTAGCAGGATTAGCGAATCGTACAGCCATCTTCTGTGTGCCCGGCTCCACGGGGGCTTGCCGCACGGCGTGGGAAGGCATTTTGAGTAGTCAGCTCGATAATCGTCATCGCCCCTGCAATCTCGTGCCGCATCTGAAGGCTGCAGTCGCTGTCTGCGATACGCGAGGCTGAGATGGCGCTTATGTCGGTTGATGAGGCGCTGGAACGCTTAGTGTCGGCTGCTAAGGCATATCGTGCGGCTCGACCGCTGCCTTACGAGTCCCTGCCGCTGCTGGCCGCCCAAGGCCGTATTCTCGCCAACGATGTTATCGCGCCAGTGAATGTGCCGCCGGCACGAAATAGCGCCATGGATGGCTATGCCTTTCGGCTGGCTGACGTCATATCATCAAGCCCTTTACGGGTAAGCCAGCGGATACCGGCAGGTACAGCTCCAACGCCCCTTGAGCCCGGTACGGTGGCACGAATTTTCACGGGCGCGGTGATTCCTGATGGCGCTGATACGGTAGAGATGCAGGAAAATTGCGACGAAAAAGAAGGTCACGTGACCTTTTTGCAGCCGCCACGGCTGGGCGCTCATATTCGCGCGGCAGGTGAAGATATTACTCAGGGTATCCAGGTGCTTAACGCGGGTACTCGCCTAGGGCCTGCCCATTTAGGGCTGCTCGCATCCTTGGGCTTGCCTGAAGTGAATGTGGTGGCACCCATTAAAGTGGCGTTACTGTGCACAGGAGATGAGCTGGTGAATCCAGGCACGGAACTCAAGCCCGGCCAGCTCTATAACAGCAACGCCACGCTCCTCACTGCGCTGCTAAAGCAGCAGGGTTGCGATGTCCTGCAATTGCCCTCGGTGGCCGATACGGTGGCGGACACTGAGCAAGCCTTTCGTCATGCAATCTCTGTTGGCGCGGACCTAGTGGTGACAACCGGAGGCGTATCGGTTGGCGAAGAGGATCACGTGCGCACGGCCTTACTGCGGCTCGGTCAGCTCGCTTTATGGAAAGTAGCGATTAAGCCAGGAAAGCCGATCGCGCTGGGTGAGATAGACGGTGTGCCGGTTATTGGCCTGCCCGGAAACCCGCAATCAGTGTGGGTGACCTACCAAGTGCTGGCCCTACCGTTTATTCGCTGTTTACAGGGTGATATCACACTACCCGTAATGCTTCGCGTGCCTGCTGGCTTTGAGCGTACTCAGCCGCAAGGTCGCCGTGAGTATCTTCGAGTTCAAATAGGCGTTGATGAGCAAGGGATTCAACAGTTGCTGGCGCACCCACAACAGGGCAGCGGCGTGCTTTCTTCAGCGACTTGGGCGCATGGGTTAGCGCTGGTAGAGGCGGGGGATACAGTGAAGATGGGGCAGTTGTTGCCTTTTTATCCGCTGAAATAAAAACGGGCTGCTCGAGCGAGTCGTCTGAAAATGTCATGAATTCGTCATATATCTGACGCGTTATTGTCATCTGAGGTGCTAATACTGCGCCCAACCCAAAAGCAGAGCTCGAATTGAGTTTTGCGGGTACGGCCGGCGTCGGTCGACACTACTTGCTCAATGATTGAGGTAAAACCATGAAACTCGTAATCAAATCGTTAGCGCTGGCGATCGCCGCAGCTGGTCTGGCCGCTCCGGTCATGGCCGATACCGCTACTACCAAGGGTGGTTTTCAGATCAAGTCGGATGACGGTAACTTCGAAGCTAAGCTCGGTGGCCGTATTCATTTTGATGGCAATTTTTACACTAGCGAAAAAGATTTGGGCTCAGCTACAGCTCAGGATTCGAACAGTCAGTTCTTCTTCCGTCGTGCTCGTATCACGATCGAAGGTCGTGCCTACGACTACACCTACAAGTTTGAAAATGATTTCGCTAACTCAGCCGATGGTTCTGCAAAGACGAATGAAGGCATCCGCGAAATGTGGATTGGTCGCCAAGTCATGGGCAATAAGAACCTGCGTCTCGGTCAGGCCAAGCCTTACCGTGGCATGGAAGAGTTGACTAGCTCCAACGAAATCACCTTCATGGAGCGTCCGCTGGCTACGGCTTCGGGTATCTATAACAACCAATTCACCACCGGTGCGTTCTTAGACGGTTCTGGTGAAGGTTACGGTTACGGTGTTTCGGTTTACACGCCACGTTCGGTAGATTCTGCCGAAACACAAGGTTTGGGCGTAAACGCTCGTGGCTTTATCGTGCCGCTGCGTACTAACGGTAACTTGATCCACATTGGTTTAAGTGCGTCGCAAGACAACTTTGAGACCAACACCACCAGCAAGGATCCACGTATTGTGGGTCGTGAGAATGGCCTGAAGACAGGCGCTTTGATTGCAGCGGCTACGTTTAACGAGCAGCGAACCATTGCTGCTGAATTAGCGGCACGTTTTGGCGCTTTCTCGATGCAAGGCGAGTTCGCCAAAGCAAATTTCAAAGATAACCGTGCAGTTCCTGTGAATGTGGCTGATAACGACCTCGACACCTACTACGTTCAGGCCAGCTACTTCCTGACCGATCACACCAAGCCGTATGACTTCAAGAAAGGTGTCTTCAAGTCGCCAAAACTGAATGGTGAAGAAGGCGCGATTGAATTGAAGGCTCGTTACGATGTCATTGAAAACAAGGACATCAAGGGCAACGAAGCTTCGGCTTACACAGTAGGTGTGAACTACTACGCGACGCCAAACACACGCTTCATGGTTGAATATGTGAAGGGTGAAACGGATGTAGGCACTGATAAAGATGCTTCCGCCATCACAGCCCGTGCCCAGTTCAACTTCTAAGTTTTACTGAACACGACGCAACGGTTGCAAAGAAAAGGCCCTTCGGGGCCTTTTCTGTTTGTATCTTGTCGAGTGTTCGTAGTTTCCGCATCAAAACGACGCCCCGTCTCCCGTCTTTTCGCGGCGCGTGATAACATCCTGTCCCGTCTTTGTACCTGCTTTCGGCGGGTGCGCCGTGATCACGCAAGCTGTCTGGAAAGTTCATGACCAAATTCATTTTTGTCACTGGTGGTGTGGTGTCTTCGCTGGGCAAGGGCATCTCCGCCGCCTCGCTGGCCGCCATTCTGGAAGCTCGTGGTCTCTCGGTCACCATGATCAAGATGGACCCCTACATCAATGTCGATCCGGGCACGATGAGCCCGTATCAGCACGGCGA
>DDPD01000025.1 GCA_002342025.1 Moraxellaceae bacterium UBA2477
GACGCGCCCGTCGAGTGCATGTAGCGCAACAACCAACCGTATTCCACATCACGCATGATGTATTCGATGGAGTCAAATGCGCCTTCACCCGATGGGTTGTAGGACATCGTGAGCCAAATGCCGGTGACCAGCTGATTGACCAGCACGATCATGGACAGCACGCCGAAGAAGTACCAGAAGTTGAAGTTCTTCGGGGCGTAATACTTCGACATGTGATATTCGTAAGTTTCAGTCGCGGGGAAGCGCGCATCCACCCAGCCCATGAGGCTTTTGCCGATATTGGCCATTATGCTTTCTCCTCGCCAATGATCACGATTGCATCCGACTCATACATATGGGGCGGAACCACCAAGTTCGTCGGCGCAGGCACATTGTTATAAACACGACCGGCCATATCGAAGCGCGAACCATGGCAAGGGCAGAAGAAGCCGCCCTTCCAATCCGCGCCGAGATCGGCTGCAGCAACTTCAGGCCTAAACAATGGCGAGCAGCCCAAGTGCGTGCAAATACCTGTCAGAATAAGAAACTCAGGCTTAATAGAGCGCACCGCATTGCGTGCGTACTCAGGCTGCTGCCCTTCTTCCGACGACGTAGGATCTTTCAGATCCGCATCATTTTTCGGGAGATCAGCCAGCATTTGTGGCGTGCGACGCACAATCCATACCGGCTTACCGCGCCACTCGAAGACCGCACGTTGGCCAACTTCGAGCTGGCTGATATCGGCCTTGACCGATGCCCCCGCGGCTTTTGCTTTGGCGCTTGGGTTCCAGGACTTTACAAAGGGAACCGCAGCCGCTGCGACGCCAACTGCGCCCATGGCTGCAGTGGCACCAATCAACAGGCGCCGGCGATCAACATTTACGCCGTCAGTACTCATTGACGCACTCTCCGAATCAGCTAATGGCCACCGAAAATGCACGCAAGACGGGCATTTCGGCTCTGCTTAGAAAACCGAGTAATGGTAATGAAATCACCTACCACTGACAAGGTAATTGATCGCCTGAAACAGCCGTATTGCACGGGGTTTGTCCGGATGGAAATAAACATCCCGAGAAACAAAAAAGCCCAAGACGGAGGCCTTGGGCTTTTAAATTGGCTGGGGAACTAGGATTCGAACCTAGACAGACGGTGTCAGAGACCGTAGTCCTACCGTTAGACGATTCCCCACTATTAGCCGCCCTAAGGCGGCCAATATTAACGCTTGGAGTACTGTGGACGCTTACGTGCTTTACGCAGGCCGAGCTTCTTACGCTCAACTTCACGGGCATCACGAGTCACGAAGCCAGCTTTACGCAGCGGCGACTTCAGCTCTTCGTTGTACTCAACCAGCGCACGGGTAATGCCGTGACGGATTGCGCCAGCTTGACCACCGATACCGCCGCCAGCGACAGTAACTTTGATATCAAACTTGGTCAGCAGCTCAACTAACTCGAGTGGCTGACGAACAACCATACGCGCAGTTTCGCGACCAAAATAGGTATCCAGCGGACGGTCATTGACAACAATGTTGCCAGTGCCTGGGCTGATGAAAACGCGTGCAGTAGCTGTCTTACGACGGCCTGTTCCGTAATTTGTTGTCATAGCATTCAGCTCAGATGATCAGTTCTTTGGGCTGCTGTGCAGAATGCGGGTGCTCGGCGCCACCGTAAACCTTCAGCTTGCTCAGCATGTCACGACCCAATGGGCCTTTTGGCAACATGCCACGGACAGCGATCTCGATCGGCGCAGCTGGCTTAGCAGCAATGAGCTTCTCGAAATTGACGCCCTTGATACCACCAGGGAAACCCGTGTGGTGCCAGTAAACTTTGGCGTGAGCCTTGTTGCCAGTAATAGCAACTTTAGCGGCATTCACAACTACGATGTAGTCGCCTGTATCAACGTGCGGAGTGAACTCCGGCTTGTGCTTGCCACGCAGGCGGCTTGCAATTTCGGTCGCTAAACGACCGAGAGTCTTGCCGTCTGCGTCAACGACGAACCAGTCGCGCTTAACGTCTGCGGGCTTGGCACTGAAAGTCTTCATGTCAACATGCCTTCATAAAAACAGAGTCCGCGACCCCTGAAAATCAGGCTGTCGCAATGAGGTCGCGAATAGTACCCAAGGTCTTCGACTTTGACAACGCCCAAGCGAATAAAAATTCTCGATTGGGCGCTTTAAGCACTCAGACGGGCCGCAATTAGATCAGTGTGCGGGCAATAATGCCCTTCATGATCTCATTGGTGCCACCGTAGATACGCTGTACACGGCAATCTGCCCACATACGCGCAATCGGATACTCCCACATGTAACCATAGCCGCCAAAGAGCTGAACACATTCATCAGCCACTTCGAACTGCAGGTCGGTTACCCAGTATTTTGCCGCAGCTGCACTCTGAATATCCAGCTTCTTCTGCATATGCAGCTCAATACAACGGTCAACATAGGTCCGTGCCACTTCAATCTTGGTGTGGATCTCAGCCAACTTATATTGAGTGTTCTGGAAGTCGCCGACGCGCTTACCGAAGGCTTTACGCTCGCGCACATAGTCTAGGGTCAGCTGCAAGGCGCCCTCCATCTGCGCCACCGCATTAACGGCAATGCCTAAACGCTCCTGGGGCAATTCCTGCATCAGATAGACAAAGCCCATGCCTTCGGCGCCAATTAAGTTGGCTTTGGGCACTTTAACGTCATTAAAAAACAGCTCAGAAGTGTCTTGAGCCTTCATGCCGACTTTGTGCAAGTTACGACCACGCTCAAAGCCAGGCATGCCGCGCTCGACCACAAACAGCGAAATGCCTTTGGCACCCTGCGAAGGATCAGTTTTTGCAACCACAATAACAATATCGGCCATCTGGCCATTGGTAATGAAGGTTTTCGACCCATTCAGCAAATAGTGATCACCCTGATCAATCGCGGTAGTTTTCACTGCCTGCAAGTCAGACCCACCGCCCGGCTCTGTCATGGCGATGGCACCAATCAATTCACCGCTAACCATTTTCGGTAGCAGGCGCAGTTTCATCTCTTCGTTGCCGTAATGCTCGATGTACGGCGCCACGATATCGGTATGCAGCCCCCAGCCAATGCCGCTCTGGCCCATGCGCGCGATCTCTTCCATGACAATGATGGAGTAGAGATAGTCCGCACCCGGCCCACCGTAAGCCTCTGGCAATGTGGGGCATAGAAACCCATTTTCGCCGGCTTTCAGCCATAGCTCTCGCGAAACCTGACCGTCTTCTTCCCACTGGGCGTGATGCGGAACGGACTCTTTCTCTAGGAACTTCCGCAACGTGTCACGAAAGCCTTCATGCTCTGGCGAAAACAGGGTGCGCGGAATCATG
>DDPD01000091.1 GCA_002342025.1 Moraxellaceae bacterium UBA2477
ATTGGAACGACTTCTTGAGCCTGGCCAAAAAGCATGGATTTGCCGACCCCCGTTTAGTTGAAGATCTGCCCATTGAAATTACCGACCCGGCGCTGAAGGCCAAGTGCGGTAACGTCAAATTTTACTCGGCGACCTACCGCTTATTTAAGCTGCCTGAATTAGAGCCGGATTGTGAAGAGTACGGTCAGGCGGTGATTTATCACGGTACAGTACCGGAATGTCCGGATGTGTTTGTGCTTGATAAGCACCACAGCATTGAAACGGGGAAAGTCTTCTCTGTTTGTGGCAACACGTGGCGCATGCTGCACGACACTCGTTTCCGTGAGCACTTCACGTTTATCGGCGACTTCAGCCGGCACTATGGGATTTTCGAGGGTTGCGGTAAGTCATTGCCGTATGACAGCAGCGCCGCTGCATCCAACGCAGGGGGCGCTTGCTGTTAAGCCATGTCTAAGCCTCGTCAGTCGGTTTTCGTATCGACTGACGGGGACAGCACGGGTTGCGCCAACCATTCCTGCCAAATCGCCACCACAACAGCCAAAATCACCGGGCCCAGAAACAGCCCGATCATGCCGAAACTGGCCAGGCCGCCAAGCACACCAAACATCACCAGCAAGAATGAGATATGCGTGGCGTTGGAGATCACTAACGGACGCACAATATTGTCGATCCAGCTCACCACAAACACGCCCCAAAGTACCAAGCCCAAGGCCTCAAAGGTTTGACCGTTGGCGAATAGCCACAGAGCCACGCCGCCCCACGCAAACGGGGTGCCGAACGGTACGAGGGCGATGACGAAGGTAACTAGGGTCAGAAACACGGGGTTGGGTGCGCCAGCCACGGCATAGCCAATACCGGCCAAGGTGCACTGACCTAAAGCGGTTAAGACAATGCCAAACACCACGGCGCGTGTCATATTGCCGGCGGCCAGTAAGTAACGCTCCCCTTGCTTCTGCGTCATGTGCGCTAAGGCTTGGCGTAATTGTCCCAATACCGCTGGGCCATCGCGGAAAAAAAAGAACAGCGCAAATAAGGTGAAGGTGAACTTTGCTAAATTTCGGCCAATACCACCAGCGACCAGTCCAAACTGGGCAAAGCCCATGTTGAGCACACTCTGTAAGCTGCCGCGCATGGCCGCAGGATCTTCGTGCGCGACACTCCATAAACGCGTTAACTCGTTTGCTAACGCGGGGAAATGCAGTTGTAGAAAGGGTGGAATGGGCAGCGTATCGCGAGCGATAAACTCCGCTGCAAGGCCATAGAGCGTGCGCAGCTCGCTTTGCAACACCACCAGCAACCAAGCCAGAGGGCCGATCAATGTGGCGGCCAGAATAAACGTCATCACCGCTGCCGTTAAATTTACGCGTCCACCGAAAAGACTTAATAGGCGTGTTCGAAGAGGCCAAGTCACAAAGGCCAGGATGGCGGCCCAGGCAACGGGAATGAGAAACGGACTGAGAATGGCGTAGGTGAGGTAGGTTAAGGCACTCAGGCCCAACAACAGCGGCAAACGCGCCCACAAGGAAGACTCGCGCAACATAATCAGCTCCTAATTAAGCATTGATGCTAGCACTGCGATGCAGGCAAGGGTGAAAACAAAAAGCCCCCGTTGCAGGCAACGAGGGCTTTCGGTTCACATCACTCAGGCTTAGCCGAAGTTGAAGTGCTCAGCATCCATCTGCATGACCGACTTGGTCGGCTTCAGCATGCTGTCGGCATGGCCCTTGGCACGTGGCAGCAGGCGATCGAAGTAGAACTCAGCGGTTTGTACCTTGGCACGGTAGAACGCGGGCTCTTCATTGCCGCCCTTCTCGAGCTTCTCGAAAGCCACTGCGGCCATTTTCGCCCAGAAGTAAGCGAGCATGGCGTAGCCTGAGTACATCAGGAAGTCATTAGCGGCGGTGCCAACGAGGTCACGGTCTTTGCGTGCTTGCAACATGATGCGCACGGTCAGGTAGTTCCATTGCGTGGCGATCTTGGTCAGCTCCCAAACATAGGGACGCATTTCCTTGTTGCCTACGTGGTCGCGGCAGAACTTGGCGATGTCCGCGGTGAAGTCGCGCACAGCCTTGCCCTTAGACGACAACAGCACTTTACGGCCGAGCAGGTCGAGTGCTTGGATGCCTGTGGTGCCTTCATATAGCGTGGCAATACGGGCATCACGGGCAACCTGTTCCATGCCGTGTTCTTGGATGTAGCCGTGGCCACCGAAGACTTGCATGCCGAGGTTGGCTGCTTCTAGGCCGAGTTCGGTCAACACACCCTTGAGAATAGGAGTGTAGAAGCCGAGCTTGTCATCCCAGAAGTCGTAGGTTTCTTTGTCGCCGTTGGTGATACCTACGGCCATGTTGTCGGCGAGCTGTGCGGCGAAATAAATCATGGCACGGCCGCCTTCAGCGACAGCCTTCTGAGTCAACAGCATGCGACGAACGTCGCCGTGGTGAATCAACGCGTCAGCGGGCTGGTTAGGCTCTTTCTTGCCGGACAGGGCGCGCATGGAGCGACGCTCTTTGGCATAAGGCAATGCGCCTTGGAAGGACTGCTCAGCATGAGCAACACCTTGTACTGCAGTACCGATACGAGCGGTGTTCATGAACGTGAACATGCACTCCAGGCCCTTGTTGGGTGGGCCAATCAGGTAGGCCGAAGCGCCGTCGAAGTTCAATACACAGGTGGCGTTAGCGTGAATGCCCATCTTGTGCTCAATCGAGCCGGCCTTCACTGGGTTGCGCTCACCGAGGCTGCCGTCAGCATTCACGTTGAACTTTGGCACGATGAACAAGGAGATACCGCGAGTGCCAGCAGGCGCATCCGGTAAGCGAGCCAGAACGATATGAACAATGTTTTCTGACAGGTCATGTTCACCGGCAGAGATGAAAATCTTTGTGCCGTAGAGCTTATAGCTGCCATCGGCCTGAGCTTCGGCCTTAGTTTTTACCTGACCCAAGTCAGTGCCGCACTGTGGCTCGGTCAAGCACATGGTGCCTAACCAACGGCCTTCCACCAGCGGTGGCATGTAAACAGCTTTCTGTTCTTCTGTGCCGTGCAGCATGATGGTGTTCATGCAGCCCAGCGACAGGCCAGGGTACATGGTGAACGACCAGTTGGCCGTACCCATCATTTCTGCCTTGAGCAGCGCCAAGGACATGGGCAGGCCTTGGCCGCCGAATTCGGTTGGGTAGTTCAGACCCTGCCAGCCGCCAGCAACATATTGGTCGTAGGCTTCTTTGAAGCCCTTTGGCGTGGTAACTACGCCGTCTTCGAAGTGGCAGCCTTCTTGGTCGCCGGACTGGTTGATGGGCGCGAGCACTTCTTCACAGTACTTGGCACACTCATCCAGAATGGCATCGATCAGATCGGGCGTAGCGTCTTCACCACCCGGCAGACTGGCATAGTGCTTCGGATAATCGAACACTTCGTTCATTAGGAAGCGGACGTCGCGTAATGGAGCCTTGTAAGCTGGCATGGTCTATCACCTGAGAGGTTTGTCGATAACAGCGTTATTAAACGGAATTGTAAGCAAATGTGCATTGGCACAAAGCGATGAATGGCGCGGCAATTCGGTAAATTGGACAAAAAAGACGTTTTGTTCAACTAAAACGCTAATTATCAGATGAGGCGTGATCTGCCCGGATCGCTGCATTGTTAAAGCAGCGATCCGGGGCCAAGTCTTAAGACAGTTGCGAAATATCAGCTACGCGTAAAAAGAGCGCTCGCAGCCAAGACAGTAGACGTAAACGGTTGGCACGTACAGCGGGATCGTCCGCCATCACCATGACTTCTGTGAAGAAGCGATCCACCGGCTCACGCAAGCTCGCCAATGCGGTGAGTGCAGCAGCGTAATCACCGGCGGCATACAGTGGCGCTACCTGAGCAGACAGGGCTTTTACGGCAACAGCCAGATCTCGCTCAGCGCCATTCTGCAAAAGCGCATCCTGAATCTCGCCTGCAGAGGCAGCTTCTTTGGCTAAAATATTGGAGACGCGCTTATTCGCAGCGGCTAGCGCCGTAGCGGCGGGTAAGGTGCGGAAGGCCGCAACGGCTTTAACGCGACGGTCAAAGTCACGCGCCACGGTGGGGCGACAGGCTTGCACAGCCTGAATTACATCCACCGAGATGCCCTGCTCTTCATACATGGCGCGATAACGGGCAAGCAAGAACTCGAAAACATCTGCGGCCGTCGTGCTCACGCTGAGCGCACTGCCGTGTCCGTCGCTGGCAAGCTGAACCAGCTTTTCTAAATCAATGGCGAGCTCGCCCTCAATCAAAATACGCAGCACGCCTAAGGCGGCACGACGCAGCGCGAACGGGTCTTTCGAGCCGGTAGGCGGTTGGCCGATGCCAAAAATGCCGGTCAGCGTATCGAGTTTGTCTGCTAGGGCAACGGCTTGGCCGGTTTTAACCGTGGGCAACACATCACCGGAAAAGCGCGGCAGGTATTGCTCGTTCAGGGCCAATGCGACTTCGCTAGGCAGGCCTTCATGGCGTGCGTAGTGATATCCGGCAATGCCCTGAAGCTCAGGAAACTCACTCACCATCTCAGAGGCCAAGTCAGACTTACAGAGCAGGCCAGCGAGTCGGGCCTGCTCCACATCTCCGCCGATTTGCGCAGCAATTAGTGCGGCCAGTGCCGAGACACGCTCCGCTTTGGCGTAAACCGTGCCGAGCTGGGCTTGGAAGACGACATTTTTCAGGCGCTCATTGCGCTCGGCGAGGGTGATCTTTTTGTCTTGATTGAAAAAGAACTCTGCATCGGTGAGGCGTGGTCGTACCACCTTCTCATTGCCCGCCACAATTTTCTCCGGCGAGGGCGAGTCGATGTTGGCCACCGTGATAAAGCGCGCCAAGAGCTGGCCCTGCTGATCGACCAGACAGAAATACTTTTGATTGTCCTGCATGGTGGAGATGAGGGTTTCTTGCGGTACGGCTAAGAAGCGTTGCTCAAACGAGCACACCAACGGAACCGGCCATTCAACCAGCGCAGTGACTTCATCCAACAGGCTGGCGGGCATGAGGGCAATGCCGCCCTCCGCAGCTGCTAAAGCATTAACGCGCTGCTCGATTAAGCTGCGGCGCTCAGCGAAATCCGCCACAACATGGGCGCCGCGCATTGCGTCGCGATAGTCCTGCGCGTGTTTCAGCGCAACGGCCTCGGGGTGATGAAAGCGATGGCCGAAGCTGGTGCGTCCACTGTGGATATCGAGCAATTTAGCGGGTACTACGTCGGTGCCGTAGAGCATGACCAGCCAATGCATGGGTCTAACGAATTCCACGCGGCTCGCGCCCCAGCGCATGCGTTTGGCCACCGGCAAGGTTTTCAAGGCATGGTCGAAAATGCTGGGCAGTAAGTCGATGGCGGCTTCGCCTTTGACTTCGCGAACGTAACGGAGTTTTTCACCGCTACGATCCACTTGGCTAATGTCGATGCCATTTTTCTTGGCAAAGCCCAGGGCGGCCTGCGTCGGCTGGCCATCGGCCGAAAACGCAGCCTTCACCGGGGGGCCATCAACAGCAATCGTGCGATCAGGTTGCTGCGCGATCAACTGAGTGATGTAGATGGCGAGTCGGCGCGGCGCGGCAAAAAACGTGACGCCAGCGTGGGCGAGTCCGGCTTTTGCTAGGCCCTCAGTGACGCTGTCCTGTAAGGCTGTTGCCAGCGTTAATAGTGATTTCGGTGGCAGTTCTTCGCCACCAATTTCAAACAGGAAATCTTGCGCGCTCATGCTTGCGCCTCCTTCTGAGCGGCCGATGCAGCCAACTGAGCTAAAACTTCATCGCGCAAGGCGGGTGTGGCCAGTGGGAAACCGAGTGCCGCACGGGCATCTAAATAGCTTTGTGCGATAGCGCGAGCCAAGGTGCGAACACGGAGGATGTAGCGCTGGCGCTCGGTCACCGATATCGCCCGACGGGCATCAAGCAAGTTAAAGGTGTGCGAGGCTTTCAAGACAAATTCATAGGCCGGCAGAGGAAGCTTCAACGCCATAATGCGATTGGACTCGGCTTCAAATAAATCAAACAGCTTAAAGAGCTCCGGCACATTGGCGTGCTCGAAGTTATAGGTCGATTGCTCCACTTCGTTTTGATGGAAGACGTCGCCGTAGGTCACTTTACCGAAGGGTCCATCTGTCCAAACCAAATCGTAAACCGAGTCGACACCTTGCAGGTACATCGCCAAACGCTCAAGGCCGTAGGTGATTTCGCCGGTGACGGGGTAGCACTCAATGCCGCCTACTTGCTGGAAATACGTGAACTGAGTGACTTCCATGCCATTCAGCCAAACTTCCCAGCCCAGACCCCAGGCGCCCAGCGTGGGCGATTCCCAGTTGTCTTCAACGAAGCGAATGTCATGCACCGTGGGGTCCACGCCAATGCGACGTAAGGACTCCAAATACAGCTCTTGGATGTTGCTGGGGTTAGGTTTTAACACCACCTGAAACTGATAGTAGTGCTGCAAACGGTTGGGGTTCTCACCGTAGCGGCCATCCGCAGGACGACGAGAAGGCTGAACATAAGCAGCATTCCACGTTTCAGGGCCGAGGGCGCGTAGAAACGTTGCCGTGTGAAACGTGCCGGCGCCCATCTCCATGTCATAGGGTTGCAGCAGTACGCAGCCTTGTTCGGCCCAATAACTCTGCAGAGCCAAAATCAAACCTTGAAAGGTTTGGATGGGTTGTGATGTTTCACTCATGTTGTTAACCCCAAGCCGCCAGCTCTGGCTAGCATCCGCTGAGGCGCGGACAAGTCTGCCTGCGCTTTAAAATTGAACGCTGGAGTATAGCTGAGCCTTAACATGAAAAAAGCCAGCAAAAGCTGGCTTCTTTCAAAACAAGTGTTCGCCGCGTTAGCGCCGCGATACCTGATTAGATGCTGGAAACGTCCAGCACAACGCGAGTCTTGCTGTCTAAACGTACAACGCGATCACCGACTTTAACCAGCTCAGTGCCCTTGGGCTGCGCGCTTAGCTCTTTCACGAGGCTGACGTCAATTGCAGTAGCCTTGGTGGCCAGTTTGGCGTCTAGCTTAGCGCCAATCACGAGCTGCTTTTCATAACCCTTAGGCAGGTCATTGCTGTTGGCACTGGCACCGAAAACAGCACCAAAGGCTTTGTTCGTGGCTTTGCTCACGCCAAAGTGCTTGCCCAAGGCAACGCGGTCTTTCAGCGCGATTTTCTGTTCAGCGGTTTGCTTGTAGCCGGCAACAGTGGCTTGAGTCGTGCCCATGCGAGCGGCGGCGTCTGCTTGTGCCTTCTCGGCAGCGGCTTTCGCTTCAACAGAGGCAGCAGCGCCAGCGGTTTTGGCAGCTTCAGCGCTGGACTTGCCGCTGACCATGGCGCCTACGCCTGCAGAAATTGCCGCATCACGGGAGCTGGCAGCGGCTTTCGCAGCAGCTTCTTTGCTGGCTTTGAGGTCAAAAGCAGCATTAGCCGAAGCGCTTGCATTGACGTTAGTGCTGGGTGCAGAAACAGCGGCATTGGCTTGAACGTCTGCAGCATGAGCCGAAGTGGCTAGGGAGGCGGCTAAAACGGCAGCCGTAATAACTAAAGTACGGAACATAAATGTCATCCTATGATGTGATCTTAGTGGCGATAAAAACGCGTCTTTTATAAAGCGGTTTACGCAGACGTTAAACTTTTCTGCTCAATGGCGCCGCGTCAAATACTATACCGCTCCAACCGTGACGCTGGAAGTGGCGGATATTGGCATGGCTGCTCCCCTGTGGGTCGTTTAAGACATCGCGCAAATGCCGGCCAAAAAGGCAGAGCGTGTCTTCAGGGCTAAGCTGCTCCAGCATCCCGAGAGCGAACACGCGACACGCACCTTCGTTCTGCCCGGCGGCATTCGACACCGCGTGAGCATCCAGACCATTTTTGAAGGCGCTGGGTTGATACACATAATGTTCAGCAATAAAGGCCAGCGTATCTTCAAAGTCTAAAGTCTCGGCGCGTAAGCCGGTCAGTAATTCAGCCAATGTCATGGTGGTGTCTCTGCGTAGGGTCGGTGTATTGCCGATAGCACGCGATGCCACCGGGTAAAATTGGATGACATTTGTTCTATCGGTTAAGACAGTCTCTGTCATAAAATACGATTTTACCCGTACATACGCTAATAAGAGGGATATCCATGTCTATTGATCACGCCGAACTCGAACTTTTTCGCGATAACGTCAAGCGCTTTCTCGAAAACGAAATTGCACCTCACTATGTTCAGTGGGAAAAAGACAGTTGGATGCCTCGCGAATTCTGGAACAAGCTCGGTGAGAATGGCCTGCTCTGCGTTGACCAGCCGGAGCAATACGGTGGTGTAGGCGTGCCATTCCAATACTCCATGGTGATCCTCAACGAAATGGCCAAGATGGGCCTGGCTTCGCTGGCCACCGGCGTCAGCGTGCATTCCGATATTTGCGCGCCGTACGTAGAGCATCTGGGTACACAAGCCATTAAAGATTACTGGTTGCCACGCATGGCGTCCGGTGAGGCCGTATGTGCCATTGGTATGTCGGAGCCGGGCGCAGGTTCGGACTTGGCCGCTATCCGCACCACCGCTGTTCGTGATGGCGATCACTATGTGGTGAACGGTTCCAAGACGTTTATTTCCAACGGCCAACATGCCGACATCGTGGTTATGGCAGTGAAAACCGATCCCGCCAGTGGCGCAAAAGGCGTGTCTTTGCTGCTGATCGATACCAGCCTGCCCGGCTTCAATAAGGGTAAGAAGCTGGAAAAGATGGGCCTGCATTCGCAAGACACCTCTGAGTTGTTCATGGATAACGTTCGCGTACCCGTCGACTGCCTGCTGGGTCAGGAAGGCAAGGGTTTCGCTTACATGATGAATGAGCTGCCACGTGAGCGTTTGAACATTGCCGTGATTGCGGTTGCCGCGTCCGAAGGCACGCTGGAAGAAACCATCAAGTACGTGCAAGAGCGCAAAGCATTCGGCAAGCCTTTGGCTCAGCTCCAGAACACCCGTTTCACGCTGGCCACCTGCAAGACCGATATTCTGGCTGCCCGTGCCTTTGTTGATAACTGTGTTGATCTGCACGCTGAAGGCAAGTTGGATATCCCAACCGGTGCGGCCGTTAAGCTCTACACCACTGAGCTGCAAGGTCGCGTCGCCGACGCTTGCTTACAGATGCACGGTGGCTATGGCTACATGTTGGAGTACGGTGTTGCCCGTGCTTATGTAGATGCGCGTATTCAGCGCATCTACGGTGGCGCCAGCGAGATCATGAAGGAAGTGGTAGCGCGCGAGATTCTGGGCCGCTAATCCGCAGTTGTGATGCATAAAAAAACCGGGCTCGTTAGCCCGGTTTTTTATGGCGACTTAGCGCTGTGGCACCTTCATCAGCATCGCGAAATAGAAGCCGTCGTAACCATCGGGCTCGGGCAGTAGCTGCCGACCTTGCGGACGCCATTGGCCCGGCATGTCGCCACCCGGCAGTTGCAGCGGAATGCATTGCGCATCGGGCGTGCGTGCGAGGAAGCCGATGATCTGATCTTCGTTTTCGGCCTTGAGCAATGAGCAGGTGGCATACAGCAAACGACCACCCGGCTTCAGCGTGAGCCAAAGTCGTTCTAGCAGCTCGGCCTGAATGGCCACGGTTTGCGCAATATCAGTGGCGCGACGCAGCAGCTTGATGTCTGGGTGACGACGAATCACGCCCGTGGCGCTGCAGGGGGCATCGAGCAGAATGGCATCGAATTTTTCGCCATCCCACCAGCTGTCCAGATCAGCTGCTTCAGCGCAGGCTACGCGAATATTCACGCCGGATGTTGGGTGGTCGGTTGCAAAGCCAGCACGCGCTAAGTTCTCTTCCACCCGCACCAGACGCTGCGGGTCATTGTCGAGCGCGATTAGGCTATGCAGGGCCGGCTGAATTTCCAGCAGGTGCGCGGTTTTTCCGCCGGGTGCCGCACAGGCATCCAGGACACGCTCACCGGCCGCCGGCGCGAGAAAGCAGGCTGCGAGTTGGGCGGCTTCGTCTTGAACGGACAAATCGCCACTGGCCAGACCCGGAAGGCTATGGATGGGCACGGGTTCGGTTAGGCGCAAACCATCTGGCGAGAAATGCGTTGCCACGACGGGCAAGCCATCATCCACCAGATGTGCGAGCGCTGCCTCGCGGGCTTGACGACCCCGGTGCACACGCAGCGTGGTCGAGGCTGGGCTGTTGTTGGCGGCGATGATGTTGTCCATCTGTGCCGGCCAGTCTTTTTCCAGCGCGCGTAGCAACCAGGCCGGATGCGCGTGGGTCATCAGCTTGGCGGCATGCACCAGCTCCGCTTCGCGACGCTGCAGGTTACGCAAAACGCCATTAATAAAACCAGTGAGCTTATCCATGCCGAGTTGCCGGGCAGCTTCCACGGTTTCGGCCAGCGCAGCGTGATCCGGAATGCGCATGCCCAATAACTGGTGAGCGCCAAGCAGCAGCAGCGCCTCAACCGTATGATCTTTGGTGGCGCGCTCCAGCAGCGGTTTAATCAGCGTGCGGTAATAAATGGCGTGGCGAGCGGTGCCCTGAACCAATTCTTGCAGCAAGCCCACATCTTCGCTGCGGCAGGCTTTCTGCGCCGGCGGCAAGGTACTGCTCAGCGAGCGCTCACCCGCGAGCGTCGGCGCTAAGGCTTGAGCGGCAAGCGCACGTACGCCCAATGAGCGCGGTTTAGCAGGAGCACGCGAGCGTGTGTTGGAGTAGTGACGCGGAGCGGTCATGAGCCAAAGCCTTTGCCGGGTTGTAAAGCGGCCGGTCGAGAGTTAAGTAGCAAGGATGCCGACATGGCTTTGCCACCCGCCATCTGTAAAGTATCGATGAGTAATACGGTGCCCTGGCCTGCAGCCACCGCCAATCCGGTTTTGTCGGCGCGCAAGATCATGCCGGGCGGGGCTGTGGTGGTTTCTTCTTTGCTCGCATGCGCCAACCAAATGCGCACGGTTTGACCCGCTAAGGTGCTGTGCGCGACCGGGACGGCGTTAAACGCCCGCGTGCGCCGAGCAATGTCTTGTGCCGGTAGCTGCCAATCAATCAGGGCTTCTTCCTTGCTGAGCTTAGCGGCGTAGGTCGCCAATGACGCATCTTGCGGCTCCGCCGTTAGTGGCTCGCCATCGCGCAGGGCATCGGCTACCGCAAGTAAAGCATCGCCACCCAGCAGGGCCAAGCGATCATGCAGGCTGGCGCCGGTATCGCTGGAGGAAATCGGGCAAATGGCTTTGTAGAGCATGTCGCCCGTGTCTAGGCCGGCGTCCATCTGCATAATGGTAATGCCTGTTTCGCGATCGCCCGCAAGGATAGCGCGCTGAATGGGCGCCGCCCCACGCCAGCGGGGTAGCAAAGAGGCATGAACATTGATGCAGCCCAAGCGCGGTATGTCTAGCACGCGCTGTGGCAAAATCAGACCATACGCGGCAACAACCATTAGGTCGGCCTGCCACTCGACCAGCTCCGCTTGCGCATCGGCATCTTTCAGCGAACTGGGCTGGCGCACCGGTAGGTCATGGTCCAGCGCGAGCTGCTTTACGGGGCTGGCTTTTAGCTCACGGCCGCGACCGGCGGGGCGATCGGGTTGGGTGTAAACCGCTACAACCTCATGCTGGCCTTGCAGCAGCGCACGCAGACTTTCGGCAGCGAAATCGGGCGTACCGGCGAAGATGATACGTAAGGAACTATCCAAAGCGATAAACCTGCTGGGAGATGCTCAAGCGTTGGCTCGATGCAGTTTCTCAAGTTTAGTTTTGATGCGATTGCGCTTTAACGACGACAAATAGTCGACAAACAATTTGCCATCTAAGTGGTCGACTTCATGCTGAATGCAAACCGACAGCAGGCCATCGGCCTCTAATGTAAAGGGCTTGCCTTGCAGGTCCTGCGCCGTGACACGAATGACGTCGGTGCGCTCAACCGTTTCGTAAAATCCGGGCACGGATAAACAGCCTTCATCATAGGTCTTGGTTTCGGCACTGACTTTTTCAATCTGCGGATTAATCAGAATCTGCGGCGCCGACTGATCTTCGCTTAAATCCAACACCAGCATACGAATGTGGTGATTGACCTGTGACGCGGCCAGCCCAATGCCGGGCGCTGCGTACATGGTTTCCAGCATGTCTTTAGCCAGTTGCGCCAGCGCGTCATCAAATACGGTAACGGGCTTAGCCACCGTGCGTAAGCGTGTATCGGGAAACTCTAAGATGGGGAGCAGTGCCATTATTTTCCTCCGGCTGCTAGCGAAAACCGCGAACCGGTACTAGACCTATAGCAGGGCCATTTTGGCCGTTGACCACATTATAGCCATGGATGCCTCTGCCCGCTAACGCAGCGCAAGGGTTTCGTTGTGTCACAGGAGGTGACGGGTATGGAAGCTGGGGATGAAATCGCGCTGTATTTGTTGGTAGAGCAGCAGCCTGGCGCGTATCGAAAACTTGTGTCGGAGTTCGGATCAGCGGCCTTGGCATTGGCAGCCAGTGCAGGGGTTTGGCGAGCGCTGGGCATAAACCCGAGGCATTGTGATGCTCGTGCTGCCTGGCCTCAGGGCACGGCTTGCGAAGATATACGCCATCAGTGGCGCAAGAGTTTGAGCTGGTTAGAGGGTGAGCATCGCGGTGTGTGGCTGGATTCCGAGCGCAATCAGTTGCCTGAAGTCGCTTGGCCAAGGGCTTTTGCCGAAGTGCCTAAACGTCCTCCCCTGTTGTTCTGGCAGGGTGATGAAACAGTAATGGGCCTGCCACAAATTGCCGTGGTCGGCAGCCGCGCAGCCACGCGCACAGGCTTGGCGACCGCACAGACTATTGCCTCTGAGCTCGCACAAACAGGCTTGGTGGTGACCAGTGGTCTAGCCAGCGGCATTGATGGTGCCGCCCACGCTGGGGCACTGTCGGTACAAGGAAAAACCATCGCCGTGTTGGGCTGCGGCTTGGATCGTGTGTATCCAGCACGACATCAATCGCTTGCCGAGCGCATCACGGAAAGTGGCTTATTGGTTTCTGAGTTTGCGCCCGGCAGTGCGCCCGAGCCTTGGTGCTTCCCACGGCGTAATGAAGTGATTGCGCTCTTGAGTATGGGCGTTGCAGTGATTGAGGCGGGACCGGTGAGTGGATCCATCATTACGGCGCAGGCAGCGAATCAGCTTAGTCGCTGTGTATGGGCAGTCCCAGGCCCTATCTCCAGTTTGCAGTCGCGCGGTTGTCATCGGCTCATTCGAGACGAGCAAGCTCGTTTGGTCGAGTCTGCGCAAGACATCTTGCAAGATGCCCTGCCCGTTCTGCGCGATTGGTATGGGCATGCGCCAGAGCAGATTCAGCCTAAGTCACTAACGGGCAGCGTCAAGCCGCCTGCGCCCAGTACCTTTGGCCAGCAAATACTGGCCGCAATGGAGTGGCAGGTCATGACGGTCGATAGCCTAATGGCTGAATCCGCTCAGCCTGCTGATCACGTCCTAATGGCACTCGGGGAATTAGAGATACTGGGTTGGATTGCGGCTGTACCCGGGGGATATCAGCGTTTGGCCTCCTGACCATCTTTACACTGCGTGATAGACTGAAAACGTCCTTATTAAGCGGTGAATTATGGTCAGCTCGCCATCAGCTATTCATCTTCAACAAGCCGTTAATGCGGTACGCGCAGGCGGTGTTATTGCGTATGCCACGGAAGCCGTCTGGGGTTTGGGGTGTGACCCGTGGAGCGCCGAGGCGGTCGCGAAAATATGGCAAATTAAACGTCGTGACCCGGGCAAGGGCCTCATTTTAATTGCTTCTCAATGGCAGCACGTAGCGCCGTTGCTCTCTCAACTCAGTGCTGAACAGCTAAAGCACTTGCAGGCCAGTTGGCCGGGCCCGGTGACCTGGTTGGTGCCGGTTTCGGATAGCTTTCCGGTCTGGCTGAGAGGTAAGCATGACTCAATAGCCTTGCGCGTCAGTGCACACCCTGGCGTGAAAGCCCTGTGTGATCAATTTGGCGGCCCGCTGGTGTCCACCAGTGCCAATCGTGCAGGCGCTCCGGCTGCCCGCAGCTTGTTTGATGTGCGTCAAAGACTCGGCGCCGAACTGGATTATATTTTGCCGAGCACCACCGGCAAGTTGGCGCGCCCCACTGAAATTCGAGACTTAGCCACCCTGCGGGTTATTCGTGCAGGCTGAAGGAACGTAAATGAACGCCACACATATTGAGGCTGTAAAAAGCTACTTGATGGAATTGCAGGATCGTATTTGTGCTGCGTTAGCCGAGGTAGATGGCGGAGCATTTCGAGAGGACACGTGGCTTCGTGCAGAAGGCGGTGGTGGCCGCAGTCGCGTGCTCGAAAACGGCGCAGTCATTGAGAAGGGTGGCGTAAATTTTTCACACGTCATGGGTGAAAAAATGCCCGCCTCTGCCACGGCGCATCGGCCAGAATTGGCGGGTCGTAGCTTCCAAGCGATGGGCGTGTCATTGGTGATTCATCCACGCAATCCATTTGTGCCGACCTCGCATGCCAATGTGCGATTTTTTATTGCCGAAGCTGAGGGCCAGGAACCGGTCTGGTGGTTCGGTGGCGGTTTCGATTTAACGCCGTATTACGGTAATGACAGCGATTGCCAACACTGGCATGAAGCGGCCGCCATGGCGTGTCAGCCGTTTGGCGAAGATGTTTACCCGCGCTTAAAGCAATGGTGCGATGAGTACTTCTACATCAAGCACCGGCAGGAGCCGCGCGGTGTGGGCGGACTCTTTTTTGATGATTGGCAGCGCGGCGGGTTCGATTCTGCGTTTGCCTTTATGCGTAGCATCGGTGACGCCTACGTGCCCGCTTACCTTCCCATTTTGAAGCGTCGCAAAGACCAGCCCTATGGTGAGCGCGAGCGCGAGTTTCAGCTCATTCGTCGCGGTCGCTATGTGGAGTTCAATTTGGTGTATGACCGTGGCACCTTATTCGGTCTGCAAACCGGCGGTCGTACGGAGTCTATTTTGATGTCGTTGCCGTCGGCAGTGAGCTGGCGTTATGACTGGCAGCCTGAGCCGGACTCGGCGGAAGCCATGCTGTATTCACGCTATTTAAAGCCGCGCCCTTGGTGGCCAGCCATTGGATTGGCATTGGATGGCTCAGAGGCCAAATCCCATGACTGATCGTTATGTCGTCATCGGCCACCCGATTGCCCACAGTAAATCGCCCGCGATCCATCAGGCCTTCGCTGCGCAGACGGGGCAGGATCTTCGTTATGACACTCTTTTGTCGCCGTTAGATGACTTCGCTGGCACATGGCAGGCCTTTCGTGCGGCAGGTGGTCGCGGTGCGAATGTCACGGTGCCATTTAAAGAAGAAGCGTGGGCGCTGTGTCAGCAGTTGAGTCATCGCGCAAGGTTGGCGGGCGCGGTCAACACCCTGAGTGTGACGGCAACGGGCGAGCTGTTGGGTGATAACACCGA
>DDPD01000079.1 GCA_002342025.1 Moraxellaceae bacterium UBA2477
CCCGCAAGCGCGAGCCAAGGTAGGGCGGTTGCCACACGCATATCAAAACTCCCTTAGAACCTGAGGTTTATGCTCAGGTGTTAAAACACTGAATTCAATATGGGGCTGCACTGGGTTACTAACAAGTGGGCAGCACAGAGGTTAATGATGCAACTTAACGCGTTTGTACGAGCACTCGATGACCAACTTCAAGCGAAGAAGTTTCATGATTACTGCCCTAATGGTTTGCAAGTCGAGGGGCGAGCTGAGGTTAATCGAATTGTTACGGGGGTGACGGCTAGTGAAGCCTTGATTGATGCCGCCATCGCGTTTAATGCTGATGCGATTTTGGTGCATCACGGATACTTCTGGAAAGGTGAGCGCCCTGAAGTCACCGGCATGAAGCGTCGTCGTTTAGCGAAGTTGTTAGCGCATGACATTTCGCTGCTGGCCTATCATTTGCCGCTGGATGCACATCCCGTGCTGGGTAATAACGCGCAACTTGCCTTGCGCCTTGGGCTGCTCAGAAATGGCCCGCTCTTTCCCGATGATGCCCGTGCCGTAGGTGATGTCGGTGAGCTTGCTAGCCCGCTGTCGGCGACGGATTTCTCCGCGCACATCGAGCGCGTGTTGCAACGAAAGCCCTTACATATTGCGGGCAGTGATAAACCCATTTCGCGTGTTGCGTGGTGTACCGGCGGGGCGCAGGGCTTTATTGATCAAGCCATTGCCCTGGGTGTTGACGCTTACTTAAGTGGCGAAATATCTGAACAAACAGTGCATGCGGCGAGAGAGTCCGGCTTGCATTATTGGGCGTTGGGTCATCATGCCAGCGAGCGTTACGGCGTTCAGGCCTTAGGCGATTGGTGTGCGAGAGAGCTGGGGCTCACCCACCAATTTATCGATATCGATAACCCGGCTTAAGGTTGCAGGCGGCTGCGTTGCCAGTGACCTTTGTCATCCGGTAAATACAGCACGCGATCATGCAGGCGACTGGGCCGACCCTGCCAAAACTCCAGACGATCAGGGGTGAGGCCATAGCCGCCCCAATGCGGTGGTCGTGGCACGTCGATGGGGTATTGCTCCCTCAACGATTGCTCCCGGGTACGCAATGCGTCGGGATGCGTCAGTGGCTGGCTTTGTGCAGAGGCCCAAGCGCCAATCCGGCTGGCGTAAGGGCGCGATGCGAAGTATTGATCAGAGGCACTGGCACTCAGCGGTGCAATGCGTCCCTCTACGCGAATTTGACGCTCTAATTCGGGCCAGAAAAAGGTCACCGCGGCGAAGGGGCTCTCTGCCAGCTCCTGACCTTTTCGGCTCAGGTAGTTCGTAAAGAAACACAGTTGCCCGTCGTCTACGCCTTTAAGTAAAACGATGCGCGAACTCGGGCGACCTTCTGGGTTCACAGTCGCCAAATTCATGGCGGTGGCTTCCTGTACAGAAGCGCTCAGTGCTTCATTTAGCCACGCTTGAAGCTGTATGAGCGGATCTGCATGACAATCCTCTGGGCTTAGGCCACGTAAGCCATAATCAAGACGGATGTCGGCTAAATTCGCTGAGGTCATACGGAAGATCCTGAGAGCAAAGCAGTGGTTTCGGGTGAATTAAAGAAACTCTCGAGGTGTTCAGCAATACGACGTTCGAAATAACCTGACTCCACCCAGGCATTTACCAGCGGCGTGCCCACGGCAACTACTTCACGTACGATCTGTTTGCGCGTAATCCCTAGGCTCAGCAAAACGTCCATGGCCTTTTGGTCGCCCGCGTGCGCATACCAGCCTTTAATCAGATAGGCCACTTGCTGGCGCATGAAATCGGTCTGTCGAATCTGATTCCAAAACACCATCGCCATGTAACTCAGGCCTTCAATTTCTAGATGACGGCTGGCTTGACCCAGCTCATAAGCTTCTAGGTGTGGCCACAACTGATCGGCAAAGGCGCGCAGTTGATCTTCATTCAGCGCTTTGTTTACCAAACTCTCGCTGAAGGCAGCAGTCGACTTCACATTCGCCTGCAGATATTTCTTCAGCGTGGTTTCCATGGTCTGTTCAAGATTTCCGATCTTGCCCATCATGCCTTTGCCAGCCTTCAGCAGCGAAGACATGCCGGGCACGTTCCGAGACAGGGGGTTCTCTGTGAGTAGGTAATCTTGGATGGCATGAAAGAGCAAATCAGACAGCATTCGATGGTAAATCGGGCTGCCCAAGACCGAATGTATGACTTCACTCCGCAGCGCCGGGCGGGACACGAGGCGTTCCACCATAAAGTCGTAAATTTGGCGGTTGATCAGCTGGCGCATCGGCATTTGCTGATGATTAGGGTTGTTAAGACCCATCTCCACTAACATTACTGCTTGTTGGCGAAGCGCTTCCGTGGGCTCGTAGCCCAAAATATTGCGCTCAATCCAGCCTGCAATAACTTCTTCGCTAAACAACTGGCGAACTGAAATGCGCTCGAGCAAATCGCAATAGGCGTTAGCCTCCTTTTGCAAATGCCCACTGAGTGCATCGCCCGAAAGCTCCTTTAAAACAAATTGAAGTTGAGCGTTCATAAGTTGTTGAGCGATGGGATGCATGGTGTACTCCGAGAACAGCAAACTGATGCGCAACATAACGGGTTGAACCAGCAAAATCCATGCTGAAACACTGACCGAGGTCAACGAATGGTTGACCTTAGGCGTCCTTTTTGAAATAACATGATCCATTCAGCATGGAATGCTGCATATATTCACGATAAAAATGAGTTCAGCAGCATGATTCAACTTTGGCTTGGGCGCTTATTGCTTGCCCTCACCGTATCCAGCGCCAGTGCAGGTGCAGGTGCAGCAGCGTTCTCCTATTTTACGGATAAAGATCCGGCGGAGACGGTGCGCGTAGCTGTGCCTCCCGCTGCGGCAGACGATATGGCCATGACAGCGCTGACACTGATGGGCACTCCCTATAAGTTTGGTGGCACATCGCCTGAGACCGGCTTTGATTGCAGCGGCCTCGTGCAGTACATCTATCGCGACATCAGTACGGTTACGCTGCCAAGAACAGCTGCTGAAATGGCTAATTTGGCTGGGCGAGATGTAACAACCCGCGAGCTGGTTGTTGGGGATTTACTGTTTTTCCGCTTAGGTAAGTCGTCCCGCATTAATCATGTGGGTGTGTACATTGGTGAAGATCGTTTTGTGCATGCGCCAAGAACGGGCAAGAATGTGCAGATCGATAAGCTCGATAACCGTTACTGGATGCGCTATTACGACAGGGCTCGGCGACTGTTTACCGACGACGGTAACTTGCACTCCTACGTGAACACGCCAACGAATCAGCGTGTTCAGTAAGTCAGCGCTATGTGTTGCGTTTGCGCCAGAGCACTTCCTGTCCACCGCCTTCTCGTGCGAGCTGTCGAGCCAGCACAAAGCAGTAGTCAGACAAACGATTTAAGTACTGCAGCGCTAACGGATTAATGCTCTCCACCTGACTCAGCGTGAACGTGCGCCGTTCAGCTCGGCGACAAATGGTTCGCACCACATGGGCCTGAGCTGCCGGCAGCGAGCCGCCAGGCAGGATGAAGTCCTTCAACGCGGGCAAGTCAGCATTAATGGCATCGATCGCCGTTTCCAGTCGCTCAATGTAGGCCTGCGTCACTAGCGTATAGCCTGGAATACACAGCTCGCCACCCACATCGAACAAGTCATGCTGGATATGCTCCAACATGACCTGAGCCTCATGATCTGCCGGCAACCCTGCACGCAGTAGACCCACCTGAGCGTTGGTTTCATCCACCGTGCCATAGGCCTCAACGCGGATGGCATCCTTGCTAACGCGGGTGCCATCGCCTAGCCCCGTGCTGCCATCATCGCCTGTGCGGGTATAGATTTTGGAAAGGCGGTTGCCCATGAGGATGCTCCTGCTTAGAACGAGTAGCGTGCGGTGACATAGCCGCTGCGGTCTGCAGTATTAAAACCGATCACTTGAGCATATTGCTTGTCCGTCACATTGTCGGCACGAAGGCCCAACGTCAGTTGGCGCGTTGCTTTCCACTGGCCGAGCAAGTTGACGAGGGTATAGCCGGGTACGCGCTCGATGCCAGAGTTGCCAAAGTCTTTAGCATGACTACGTGCAATCACTTCCGTGCCCACGCTCCAGCGTGAGCTTGGCTGCAGCATAAACAGTCCATTGAGTCCGCCACGCGGGCGGCGGAGCAGGTCGTCACCATTATCATCTTTGGCTTTTAAACTATTGGCATTGATTTGGTAGTTAAAGATGCCGTACTTACCCTGTGCCGTAAGTTCAACTCCTTTAATGCGCGCACGATTGAGGTTGATGTAGTTGTTGGGGAAGGCAAAATCATTGGTGATCAGACCACGAATTTCGTTGTCATAAACATTCGTGGTGAGGGTGTGCTGCTGAGCGACTTGCCAGCGCAGTCCTAGTTCACGTTGCTTGGATTTTTCAGGCTGAAGCGCTGGGTTACCAACAAAGCAAGGGCCAAAGTCATTAAAATCAAAATCGCCATCTTCTTCACAGAAGCCATTAAAGCCCAATGAAAATAATTGTTCGGCGGTTGGGGCTTTGAATGCAGAGGCCACAGTGCCATAAGCGCGCAAGCTTGTGGCCACAGGATAGGTCAGTGTTAGGCTGCCGGTATTATGCCCACCAAAGCGCTCATGCTCATCGCGGCGTGCACTGGCATTAATACCTAACTTCTGAAGCGTGGACTCAATCGTGACAAAGCCACCATGACTTTGAATGGTTTTGTCGTAACCAAAATCGCCTGTATTGATCTCTTCCTGCTGATAGTCAATGCCAGCAATGAGATTGCCAGCCTTGCCCAAGTTGACTTGGTTTACCCAAGAACCTTGCAAGCGGCTAGCGTCTAATGTGTTGTCGCGCTCAACTCGGTTGTAGCCTAGCTCGAGGGTTTGCTGCCAATTCGCCGTGGTGGCGTGACTGAAGGCGACGCGAGCATTGCTGAGTTGTTCGTCCGAGAGGCCTTGGTCGAACTCAACCTGACGATCTTGATAAATAGCATTGAATTGCAACATGGACTTTTCACCCAGTTGCTTGCTGGCATTAATTTGTGCGCTTTTGCTGTGTTGGCCATCGCGATCTTGGTTGGATGGCGTCTTGCGTGCAGAGAAGCCGTCGAGATCTGCATAGCTGGCCGTTAGTGATAAATAGTCACGGTCCTTGCTAATACCTACACCGGCTTGAAGCTCTTGCGTCTTAAAGCTACCCGCTCTAATAGCGACAAAGTTGCGACTGGCCTTGCGCGTGAAAATCTGGATGACGCCACCAATGGCATCGGAGCCGTATTGAGCACTACGTGCGCCACGTACGATTTCGATGCGCTCAATATCTTCTGGGCGAAGCAAGGAGAAATCAAAGCGCCCATCGTTGGCAGTGTTTGCGCGCACGCCATCAATCAATACCAAAACATGATTGGAATTAGTGCCACGCATAAATACTGAAGTGGATGCGCCGGGAGCGCCATTTGACGCGACATCAATGCCACCTGCCAAGGATAGTAGCTGCGCGAGAGAAACCGACTGGCGGGCTTCAATGTCCTCGCGAGTGATGACGGTTGTACTGGCAGAAATTTCCGAGGTGTTTTCAGCAGCACGACTGGCTGTCACCACGACTTCGTTTAGGGCCGAAGTGGTGTCTGTAGCGTGGGCAGATACGGAGATGGCTAGTGCCACGGGTGCTAAGGCGAAAGGTAAAAACTTCATCTGTCGTGTCTCAATGCTGTTTGCATCCCCGCAAACAGTCGTTCGGGAAATGCCAGCACGAAGACTGCGCCGGCCGCGAGGGCGAGCGCATGCTCCGGATGAGCGCCCACCGCGCTGGCCGTATGAACTTGAGCCGGTCTCCGGGCTGACTGGCGGGCTAGTTGCCTCAGGCGCTCGCCTTCCCATCAAAAGACAGTGGCGGATGAGCACGTTTACCAGGGTCACCGTTGCGGGGGCAGCGTTGGGCTTTCACCAACTTCCCGTCTGCATATAAGCAGACCAGCGTTTAAGCTGGACACTCAAGAACGGTAGAATTGTGGCGATTTTCTAGTGGGATGTCTAATACAGCATTCAGGCGAAAATTGTTCTTTATTGCCTTTATATGAGCTAAAATGTGTTTTAATTGAACAACTTGTTGCAAATTTGTTTTGCCTTCTTGCGTGACTGGCGCGAAAAGTTTAAAAGATAAGCCTGCCTAAGGTTTACATAAAATAACAATTAAGGGTGCGCTATGCTGCAGCGAAGTCTCTCCTCCAATACGCGTTGTTCTCGCACGCTTCGATTCATTCCTCATCGCTTGTCGTTGGCAATTGCGCTGTCAGCTATGCTCCCTGTTGCTCACGCGGGTTCTACGGACTTTGCTGATGGGGAGGGCAAGATTAGTTTCGACTCTACTTTCTCTGCTGGACTTTCAGTTCGAACTCAAGATCGTGACAAGCGCGTTATCGGTATCGTTAATGGCGGAACGTCACGTAGCGTCAACGAAGATAATGGCAATTTGAACTACGAGAAGGGCGAAATCTTTTCGGGTGTTCTTAAGGGTAGTCATGATTTCGATATCTCTTATGGAGATACGGGCTTTTTCGCTCGTTTTGGTTACTTCACCGACATTGCTGCTGCCAAAAAAGACTTTGGTTTCCGCCTCAGTAGTCCTGAGTTTAGTGGAGAAGCGGCCGCAGATCGGGATTTAGGTCTTATCCCGCATAAGCGTTTGGATTTCGATGCGGAGCTGTTTGACGCCTATTTCCGTACCCAGTTTGATATCGCTGGTCGCGCCATGAATATTCGCTTGGGTCGCCAGGTCTTGAGTTGGGGTGAAAGCACCCTGATTCAGGGCGGTATTAACGTGATTAACCCAGTAGATTTGACGCGCTTGCGTACTCCGGGTGCAGAGTTAAAAGAAGCGTTCATTCCGGTTCCATTGCTGTATATCTCTCAGCAGCTTACTGACAACATCACTTTGGAAGCGTTCAATCAGTTCAAGTTTGAGCCCTTCCGAATTGACCCACTAGGTACGTTCTTTAGTTCAACAGACGTATTTAGTCCGGGCGGTACGCAGAGTTTTACGGGCTTCGGGCGCACGCCAGATAATGCCCATGGTGGTGCTGCAGTCGAAAACTCAACTATTCCACGCGGGCCAGATCGTTATGCGCGTGATGATGGCCAGTTTGGTGGTGCATTGCGTTTCTTTTTGCCATGGCTGAACAACTCTGAAATGGCGTTGTACGGCATCAACTACCATTCACGATTGCCGTTAGCGAGTCTTCTACAGGCGCCATGTAAAAATCCGCCTCCTGGTGGCGCATTGGATTGTGTGCCGAGTCAGCGTGATGCAACTAAAGCGAGTGTGTTCGCGGAGTATCCGGAAGATATTCAGCTTTTTGGTGTCAGTATGAATACCCCGGGCCCCTTTGGCATTGCTCTGCAGGGTGAATATTCCTATCGCCCCAATCTGCCTGTTCAGCTAGCCACAGTGGAGCTAACCTTGGCTGCTCTCGGCTTGCCAAACCAAGCCGGTTTTGGAAGCGATGTGCCTTCGGACTCTAATGGTGCAGCTAAAGCGCCTGGCGAAAAAATCACAGGCTTCAAGCGGGTAGAAGCGCATCAGGTGCAGTTCACTGGTACAAAATCTATTCCGAATTTACTCGGTGCTGAGCAAGTTATTTTGCTGGCAGAAGCGGCCTACTTTTTTCAGGATTTGCCAGATAACTTGAAGTTTGCGGGTCCTGCGACGTATTTACCGTCCGCTCAGAATCGTGTGTTACTGAATTATCCAACCCCGTTGATTGCCAATGGCTCTGTGCAGCCGGGTGACGAGGGCTATGCCACTAAGTCATCCTTTGGCTATCGTTTAATTACTCGTTTTGAGTACACCGATGCCTTTGCCGGTGTGAACCTTTTGCCTCGTGTTGTGTTCTCGCACGATGTTAAAGGTGTGAGTCAGTTCTTCACTGAAGATGTGAAGGCTGTTTCACTGGGCTTAAACGGCACCTATAACCAAGCTTGGAACTTTGACATCGCGTACACCAATTTCTTTGGTGGCCGTGTCTTTAAGGGCGTCGACTGTACTGTTGGGCTTACCAGCTCAGTCGGTCCACTCACAGGGATTCCCGGGCTTCCTGTAGGGACTGGGGATCAACTTTGTAATGCACCAAGTGGTCCTACTGCCTTGCCTGCTGGGCAATCCAGAGAGTTTGAGAGTATCGCGAATCCAAGCATCGACCGTGATTTTGTGGCGGCCAGCTTGAGCTATTCGTTCTAATTAAAACAACGTGGAGTAACTTATGAACCTCAAACCCCTATTTTTAACTGCAGCCATGATGGCGCTCAGTGCAAATGCACTGGCCGCTGTTTCTGGCGCTGAAGCTGCACGCCTGGGTGCGGACCTGACCCCTATGGGTGCAGAGAAGGCAGGCAATGCTGCAGGCACGATTCCCGCCTGGACAGGTGGTATCACCACGCCAGTTGCTGGCTTCAAGGCGGGTGGCCACTATCCAGATCCTTATCCCGGAGATAAACCAAAGTTTGAGATCTCGGCGGGCAACATGGCGCAGTACGCGGCCAACTTGACCCCAGGCCAACAGGCTTTGTTGAAAAAATACCCGACCTGGAAAATGAAGGTGTACCCGACTCAGCGTAGCGCCGGTTACCCGAAAGCCATTTACGATGCGTCTAAAGCAAACGCAACGCGTGTGAACTTGGTCAGTGGGGGTAATGGTTTTACCGGCACTTCCGTGGGTGTGCCATTCCCAATTCCAAAAACAGGTGTAGAGCCAATTTGGAACCACATTGTGGCTTATCGTGGCGATACCTTTGATATCAATACCACTCAGGTGGCTGTGACGCGCGAAGGCGATTACACCCCTGTGCGTTTCGAGTATTCCTACGACTTCCATTACAACAACTTGAAGAAGTCTGAAGCTCAGCGCGAAAAGAACAAAGTCACTAATTTCATGCAGACGGTGACTGCACCAGCGCGTTTGGCTGGCCAGATTCTGCTCGTGCATGAATACGCAGATCAAATCGCCAACCCTCGTTCGGCATGGACATACAACCCTGGCCAGCGTCGTGTTCGTTTGGCGCCCAACGTGGCCTATGACAACCCCGGTGTGGCTGCCGATGGTCTGCGCACTAACGATGACTTCACCCTGTTCAACGGTGCGACCGATCGTTACGACTGGAAGCTGGTGGGCAAGAAAGAAATCTATGTTCCTTACAACAGCTATCGCCTAAATAGCGGCAAACTGAAAATTTCAGACATCGTGCGTCCTGGCCACATCAACCCAGAGCATGCTCGTTACGAGCTGCACCGTGTTTGGGTCGTAGATGCCACCCTGAAGTCGGGCACGAGCCATATCTACCATCGTCGTACTTTCTACATCGATGAAGATTCTTGGAACATCCTGGCGGTAGATAAGTACGATGCCCGCGGTCAACTCTGGCGCGTGGCTGAGCAGCACTCGCAACAGTTCTACGACATCCCAGGCATTGGCCCGGGTGTTGAAGTGCATCATGATCTGCAGTCTGGCCGCTACCTTGCAATGGGTATGACCAACGAAGAGTCCACGGTGTATGTCCGTACTAACCGCAGTGCTGCAGACTTCTCACCGTCTAGCCTGCGCGGTGCTGGCACACGTTGATCCTTACAATAAAAGAGTAGACCACTATGTCGAAAGCGGTTCCGGCACTGTTTCTGGCTTTTGTAGCAGTCATTCTGAGCTATGCCTTTGCGCATCGCACAGGTGATCCAAAGCCAGCTACGCAAGTGCGCATTGAGACCACCATGATCATGTCTGCAGCATCCGTCGGTGATGCTCGTGTGGCCGTTGGTGAGCGTGGACGGATTTTTCGCCAGGCCGATGCCAAGTCGCCGTGGCTGGCGGTTAAGTCGCCTACGGAGTCCACACTGACGCGCGTGCATTTTCTGGATGCGCAACAGGGTCTTGCCGTTGGTCACGATCAGGTGATCTTGCGCACCACAGATGCCGGGAAAACGTGGAAGCAAGTCTTCATTGATGCTGAAGCAGAGACACCGATTTTCGACGTAGTGCAATTGGATGCCAACCGAGCTATTGCGATTGGTGCTTACGGATTGTTCTTGGAATCCGTAGACGGCGGGGCGACTTGGGCGTCCCGCTTCATCCTACCGGAAGGCGAGGATCGTCATTTGAATGCGATTGCCAAATTGGCCGATGGCACGCTGATGATCGCTGGTGAAGCTGGCACGATCCTGCGCTCTTCGGATGCAGGTGCTAACTGGCAGAAGGTGGATTCACCTTATGCCGGTTCCTTTTTCGGTGTGCAGCCGTTGGGCGGCACCCAAGTGATCATGTATGGCATGCGTGGCAAGCTCCTACGCAGTGACGACAATGGCGCATCTTTTGTTGAGGTCGCCGTGCCTATTGCCACTTCTTTGTTTGGTTCAGCTATTGCCGCGGATGGGCGTGTGCTCGTGTCCGGGCAAAATGGCGAGCTGCTGATCAGCCGCGACGGCGCTCAGACCTTTACCAATACCAAGGTTGATGGTCGACCCATGTTGTCATCGGTACTGCCAACGGCAACCGGTGCGGATGTGTTTGGCGAAAAAGGCCTGCACGCTGCTGCCACGAACTGATCAGGATTAATGACCATGAAGATGCAAAGTTTTGTGCAGTCGTTGTCTGATCTGCTGTTCGGACGACGCAAATTTTTCCTCGGCTTATTTGCTGCCATTACGGTTTTGCTTGCGATTTCGGCTTCGCAGTTACGCGTGGATGCTGGCTTTGCCAAGATGATTCCACTTGAACACCCTTACATGAAGACCTTCACCGAATATCAAAAGACATTCGGTGGCGCTAACCGTGTATTGATTGCGCTGCGAACCAAAGATGGCCAAGACATCTATAACGCTGAATTTCTGAAGACGCTCAAGGGCGTGACGGATGAAGTGTTCTTCTTGCCGGGCATTGATCGTCCGACAGTCACGTCGTTGTTCACGCCGAACGTGCGCTTTATTGAAGTAGTGGAAGAGGGCTTCTCCGGCGGTAACGTCATTCCGGCCAGCTTCTCTGGCACACCCGAAGACTTGGAATTGGTGCGCGGAAACGTGCTCAAGTCCGGTCATGTCGGTCGCTTAGTGTCCAACGATTTCAAGGGCGCGATGGTGAGCGCTGAGTTGCTCGAAGTGGACCCCAACACGGGCGAGAAACTCGACTACCAAGCCGTGGCCAAGAAGCTCGAAGCGATTCGTGCCAAGTACGGCAACGACAAAGTTAATGTTCACATTATCGGCTTTGCTAAGGCCGTAGGTGACATTGCAGATGGCGCAGCTGGCGTACTCGTGTTCTTCGTGGTGGCGTTCTTTATCACGGCACTCTTGCTGCTCTGGTACTCCGGTTCGGCCAAGCTCACGGGCCTGGCGCTGATCTGTGCTTTTGTGCCTGTGGTTTGGCTGCTCGGTATCCTGCCACTGATCGGCTTTGGTATTGATCCGCTATCCATTCTTGTACCGTTCCTGATTTTCTCCATTGGCGTCAGTCATGCGGTGCAAATGACGAATGCATGGAAATTGGAAGTCGTTGCCGGTGCGGATGGCTTCACCGCGGCCAAGAACTCTTTCTCGAGTTTGTTTGTTCCGGGCGCAATGGCGCTGTTAGCGAATGCTGTCGGCTTCATGGTGATGATCTACATCGCCATTGATATCGTGCGTGAACTGGCGGTAACCGCGAGCTTGGGCGTGGCGGTCATGATCGTCACCAACAAGATGTTGCTAACCATTCTGCTGTCTTACTTGAACTTAACCCCTGCGGAAACTGAAAAACTGCGCAAGCAGGGCGGCGAAGATCGTGGCGAGTGGCTGTGGAAGCGCATTCAGGTATTTGCAACCCCGAAGGCGGCTATTGTTGTGCTGTCGGTGACGGCAGTGCTGCTCGCCGGTGCCGCCATCAAGTCGCGTGACATGAAGACTGGCGACCTCGGTAAGGGTATTCCCGAACTGCGTGATGACTCGGTGTATAACCAAGACATCAATGCCATTGTTAACAGCTTCTCGATTGGCGTGGATCTGCTCTCGGTCATTGTGCAGGGCAAGAATATCGATGGTGCCTGTACAGACTTCGAGGTCATGGACGCAGTTGATCGCTTCGAAGCGCACATTAAGAACGTGCATGGTGTGCAGGGTACGATCTCGCTGGCTGGCGCCTCGAAAGTGGTCAATGCAGGCTGGAACGAGGGTAACCCCCGCTGGCGTGTTCACTCGCGTAACCGCGATGTACTGGCTCAAGCGGTAACACCAATCGATACCGGCACCGGCCTGCTCAACACCGACTGTAGCGCCATGCAGGTGCTGATCTTTACTAAGGATCACCAAGGCGAATCGATTACCCACATCATCCAAGAAATTAAGGACTATGTGGCGGCGAACCCGCAGAAGAAGATCGACTTCAAGTTGGCGAGTGGCCCAGTTGGTGTAATGGCTGCGACCAACGAAGCCGTGGATGAAGCCGAAGTCATCATGCTGATTCTGCTCTTCGCCTCGATCAGCTTGCTCTGTTACGCCGAGTTCCGCTCGGTGGCTGCCGTGCTCTGCATCGTTGTGCCGCTGGCGATTGTGGCCGTGCTCTGCAACGCGCTGATGGCGACGCTGGGCATTGGTCTGAAGGTGTCGACGCTGCCTGTAGTTGCCTTGGGTGTAGGCGTGGGCGTGGACTACGGCATCTACCTGTTCGAGCGCATGAAGCACTCGCTGGCCGATGGTGAGTCGCTGCAGGATGCCTTCCACAAGGCGCTGCAACAGCGTGGTACTGCTGCGATGTTCACCGCCGTGACGATGAGTATCTCGGTTGGCACCTGGGCGTTCTCGGCACTGAAGTTCCAAGCCGACATGGGTATTCTGCTGGCGTTCCTGTTCATGGTGAACATGCTCGGCGCGATCTTTGTTTTGCCAGCGCTTGCAGCGTTCTTGGTGAAAGACAAAAAGTCCGCCTAAGCGAACATATAAAAGCCCTGCGCCTTCTCGAGTTGCTGTTTAGCAGCTTGGGAAGGCGTAGGGCTTTTTTGTGGCTGAAAATTAGGGTGTGAGCTTACGGAGATTCGGGCGTAATGCTGACGCGGGTGTGACCCTGTTGAATAAAGCGAAGTCGCTCAGCGGCAGCTCTGGACACGTCAATGACGCGTGAGCGGTGGAAAGGCCCGCGATCATTAATTTTGACGCGCACACTGCGTCCGTTGCGTAAATTTTTCACCATCACATAGCTGCCCAAGGGCAGTGTGCGGTGAGCAGCGGTAAGCGCCAACTTGTCGTACTGTTCTCCACTAGCAGTGCGCTTGCCATGGAATGAGTCAGCGTACCAAGAAGCTGTGCCAACTTCATCGGAGTGTGATGGCTGTGATGCCATCACGCTATTTGAGCTGAGTGTGCTCACCCAGAAAACAGCATACAAGGTGTAACTGGGTGAGCGTCTCATCTTGGTTTTATAGCCCTGGTAAGGTGTATCCCGCGAGCTCTTCGCGCAATTTCACTTTTTGCATTTTACCGGTAGCGCCCAGGGGAATGGCATCGACAAAAACGACGTCATCTGGAATTTGCCACTTCGCAATACGGCCTTCGTAGAACTTCAGCAGTTCTTCGCGTGCCACATCGGCCCCTGGCTTTTTTACCACAACCACAATTGGCCGCTCATCCCATTTGGGGTGGCGCATGCCGATGCAGGCGGCCATCGCAATCGCAGGATGCGCCATGGCGATGTTCTCGACATCAATAGAGCTGATCCATTCTCCGCCTGACTTGATCACATCTTTACTGCGATCGGTAATGTGCAGATAGCCATCGGCATCGATGGTGGCGACATCGCCGGTGGGGAACCAGCCATCGATCAGTGGGTCACCGCCTTCGCCTTTGAAGTAGGAACGCACAATCCACGGACCGCTGACCAGTAGTTCTCCTTGTGCCTTGCCGTCATGCGGTAATTCACGGCCTTCGTCATCAACGATTTTCATGCTGACACCAAAAACGGGGCGGCCTTGCGTGCAGAGGATTTTGAGTTGTTCATCTGCCGGCAGGGACAGGTGCTTGTTTTTGAGCGTGCAGAGCGTGCCCAGTGGAGACATTTCGGTCATGCCCCAAGCATGTAATACGGTGACGCCATAGGTGTCTTTGAACATGCGGATCATGGCCGGTGGGCAAGCTGAGCCGCCAATGACGGTGCGCTGCAAGGTGCTGAAGCGCAAATTGCTCTGCTGTAAGTGGCCGAGCAGCATCTGCCAGACGGTGGGAACACCCGCAGCAAAGGTGACCTTTTCGGCTTCTAGCAGCTCATAGATGGACTTGCCATCGAGGGCGGGTCCTGGAAATACCAACTTGCAGCCTGTTGCGGCGGCTGTGTAGGGGATGCCCCATGCATTGACGTGGAACATCGGCACTACGGGTAACACGCTGTCTTTCGCGGACAGGCACATCACATCAGGCATGGCGGCTGCGTACGCGTGCAGCACACTGGAGCGATGGCTGTAGAGCACGCCCTTGGGGTTGCCGGTGGTGCCACTGGTGTAGCACAGGCAGGCAGCGACGCTTTCGTCAAGCTCAGGCCAAGCATAGGTTGTGGCCTCACCCGCGATCCACGATTCGTAGCTGATTAGATTCGGGATGCCGGTGTCGCTGGGCAGTGCATCGGCGTCGCACAGAGCTACCCATTGCCGCACCTTCGGGCAATGGGTGTGAATGGCTTTTAGGATGGGCGCAAACGTGAGGTCGAAGCAGACAACTTCGTCTTCCGCATGATTGATGATCCAAGCGACTTGCTCAGGGTGCAGGCGGGGATTGATGGTATGGAGCACGCGGCCACTGCCAGAAACACCGTAATAAAGCTCAAAGTGGCGGTAACCGTTCCACGCCAAAGTGCCCACTCGCTCGCCAATAGGAACACTCAGGCGATCCAGTGCATTGGCGACTTGGCGAGAGCGCAGCGCGGCACCTGCATAGGTGTATCGGTGTATGTCACCTTCCACGCGCCGACTGACAATTTCACCATCGCCATGGAAGCGTTCAGCGAAGTCAATGAGTTGCGAAATAAGCAGGGGGCGTTCTTGCATCTGGCCTTGCATGTTGGTCTCCGGTCAGGTTGTGCGCTGGCAGGAAGCAGCGACGAAATTGTTTTTAGGTGTTTTGGAGTATTGCAAGGACCGCCATGACTGAACAGTCTGCAAAACTCGCTTTAAGCAAAAAGCCCGACACTTGGTCGGGCTTTTTGCAACGTTCAGCGGACTTATTAAAGCGCTTAGAACTTCTGCGTGAACTGCAGGCCATACACGCTGGCGCGGTTGTGGAAATCGGCATTGTAGCCTGCTGCAGTTTGGCGTACTTCAGCCTTTTCTTCGTCTAAGTATGTATAAGAAGCATCAATCGATTGTGTAGGGTTAATTTTGTAGCCAACACCTAAACTGGCTACACGACGATCACCGCTGGGTAAGCGAACGGAGCGATCAGCTGGCGCAACTGGGGTGTTATCGTAAGCCAAGCCTGCGCGTAGATCGATTTTCTCACAATGAGAATACGTCACTCCCACTGCGTAACCTACGGAGTCTTTCCAATGGAACTCTTCCGCAGGTAGCGGTAGGGCAGGGCTGGTAGTAATCAATAGGTCTTGTAATCGACTCCAACGAGTCCAAGTTGCGCCTGCGTGGGCCTTGAGCTTTGAGCTCACTTGATGGCTTGCAGATAACTCAACGCTTTCTGGTGTACTTAAGCTTGTTGAAGCGTTACGCGAGCCGATTGTACTACTCGTGAATTTCCCATCATCAATTTTGTACTTAACTTTGGATCGGTAAACAATGGCTATTTGATTGGATGGCGAAGGCGAGAAATGAGCGCCGATATTAAAGCCGTAGCCTAAATCGTCACCCTCAACTTCCACATTACCCAGCGCTCCAGCTCCACCAGGGAGGCCTGTGGTGTTTTTGCTTAAATATGCTTCAACTTTGTTGATAGTCGGGCCAAAACCTACACTAACTTTATCATTCAATTTGTAGCTTACGGCCGGCTGAATGGTGGTGACTTTGACAGAGCTCTTGTCGCCCAAATAGCGAGCAGCATAAGTATCTTCATGATTGGTTTTCAGGCCAAAGCTACCGTAAGCAGCAACGCCCCAAGCCCAGCCACCTTTATCACCTGAGGTGAAGTAGCCGGAGGGAATAAAGGTGTGCGGCACAATATCGCCTTCGTTTGTGCCACCTGGCAGTCCGCCGACAGCATTCTTGATCTTCGTCTGCGCATCAATAAAAGCGACTGCTTGCGTGAACTGTGCCTGTTTTAGTTGATGCATCGCGGCTGGGTTATTGAAAACGACAGAAGCATCTTGCGCATTCGAGGCACGGCCCGCATTAGCAGTGCCCATGGCGGAAACGCTTTGTTCGGAAAGTGAGAAGCCACCGGCTAGTGCGCTTCCTGCAACGCTGGCGGAAAAAATAGCGAGAGCTAGTTGGTTGATTTTCATGGTATTCCCTCTCTTTTAGTGATGTGCGTAGCCTATTGATACAAAGCGGCGCACTCGAGGGAAGTTGTATAACGTTTTGTTTATGAATTGTGTCTATCCAGACAGTTGGCTGTCAAAAATGACGAACGGCAAGGTTTATCTTATGCGCTGCTGCAGACGAGGCACTATCCAAGCGAACAGGATCAGCGCAGGTATGACGGCAACCGTGGAGAAAATAAAGAAGCCGCTATAGCCCATGTCGGCCACCATAAAGCCTGAGAAACCACCGACTAATTTGCCCGGTAGCGTGACTAACGAGCTGAAAAGGGCATATTGAGTTGCGGTGTAATGTTGGTTGACCAAGCTAGAAAGCCACGCCACTGCCGCGGCACCCAAGAAGCCTCCGGACAGATTTTCGCCGCCAATCACCGCAACAAAGACATTCACGTTGGCAGGGTACTGGGAGAGTAATAAGTACAGCAGATTACTGATCGCGCCCAATAGCATGGCGACTAGCAAAGTCCTGTGCACGCCCCAGCGAACCACCACGGCGCCCCCCAGAAATGCGCCGGCAATGCCTACCCACACGCCAAACAATTTCGACACGGCCGCAATTTGCGTTTTGCTGAAGCCACAGTCTAAGTAGAAAGGTAGTGCCATGACGCCGAGCATTTGATCGGAGATTTTGAACAGGCCAATAAAGAGCAGCAAGGCTAAGCCTAGGCCGCCGGCATATCGCGAAAAGAAGTCCTTGAAGGGGCCAACGACGCTGTGTGCGAGCGCAGGCCAAAAGGCCTCATGGCTTGCAATCACTGCTGGGCGTTCAGGCTCGCGTGCCCAGAGCGTGACACAGAGGACGAGCGCCACGATCGCTGCCATGAGTTGATAAATAAGCGCCCAGGGCAGGTGGTCCGCTAACAGCAAAGCTAATGCGCCCGATACAAGTAGAGCTAAACGGTATCCTAGGGTATAGGTCGCGGCGAGGGCGCCTTGTTGTTCGGCAGGGGCGATTTCAATGCGATAGGCATCAACCACAACATCTTGTGTGGCGCCAGCAAATCCGGCTACTACCGTAATCATGACGAAGCTGCTGAGCGAGCCCATCGGCGTCACCATACTCATGGCGAGCAGGCTTAGGGCGAGCAACAACTGCGCCGCAAATAACCAACTACGACGCTGGCCAAGGCGGCCTATGAATGGGAGACGAAAGCGATCCACCAAGGGTGCCCATACAAACTTAAAAGCATAGGCCAGACCGGCCAAGCTGATGAGGCCGATGTCTTCTAATGAAACGCCACTTTCCTTTAGCCACACCGAAAGCGTGCCGCCGACAAGCAGGAATGGGAGCCCGGATGCGAACCCAAACAAAAATAAGGTCAGTGCGGCAGGCTGGGTGAATGCGTGAAAAAATGAGGTGGAACGGGCGGCGGACATGGCGACTTCTCTGATCGGCTGACGCTACTCTAGCGAGTCCGCCGGTCAACAGCGACCCTATCGGTCGCGACATTTCATTTTTTTATCGATTTGCCCTTGAAGGGCGGTATTCCATCCCCCATTAGTGATGACAAGTCGGTGCATTAAGCCGACACCCCTTTTTTGCAACAAACCTAGGAGGTTCAGATGAAAATTCGTCCTTTGCACGATCGCGTAGTCATTCGTCGCGTTGAAGAAGAAACCAAGACGGCTGGCGGTATTTTGTTGCCGGGTTCGGCCGCTGAAAAGCCATCGCAAGGAGTGGTTGTTGCGGTAGGCAACGGCATTATCAAAGAAAGCGGTGATGTTCGCCCGTTAGACGTGAAAGTGGGCGACAAAGTTCTGTTCGGTCAGTATGCCGGCAGCACCGTTAAGGTCGACGGCGAAGAGCTGTTGATGATGAAAGAATCCGAAATTTTCGCGGTACTCGAAGCCTGAGTGTCGCCGGTGGGCAGGCAAAGCCTGCTCGTGTTGAATGAAACTTATTAGAGGAAAAAGAAAATGGCTGCTAAAGAAGTAAAGTTTGGCGATAGCGCCCGTGCTCGCATGATTGTTGGTGTAAACATCCTGGCCGACGCCGTGAAAGTAACCCTCGGCCCTAAAGGCCGCAATGTGGTGATTGATAAGTCCTTTGGTGCGCCGCACATCACCAAAGACGGCGTGTCCGTGGCCAAAGAAATCGAATTGAAAGACAAGTTCGAAAACATGGGCGCTCAGCTGGTTAAGGAAGTGGCTTCCAAGACGGCCGAAATTGCCGGTGATGGCACTACCACGGCAACCGTGTTGGCTCAGGCTATCCTCAACGAAGGCATGAAGGCTGTTGCAGCCGGCATGAACCCGATGGACCTGAAGCGCGGTATCGACAAGGCCGTTCGCGTGGCCGTGGCCGAGATCAAGAAGAACTCGCAGCCCTGCACCGACACCAAGGCCATTGCTCAGGTCGGCTCCATTTCCGCCAATTCCGACACGACTATTGGCAACTTGATTGCTGAGGCCATGGAAAAAGTCGGCAAAGAAGGCGTGATCACGGTGGAAGAAGGTTCGGGCTTTGAAGACAGCCTCGACACCGTGGAAGGCATGCAGTTCGATCGTGGCTACATCAGCCCTTACTTCGCCAACAAGCAAGACACCATGACCGCTGAGCTGGACAATCCGTTCATTCTGCTCGTGGACAAGAAAATCTCCAACATTCGCGAACTGATTCCGGTGCTGGAAGGCGTGGCAAAGTCGGGCAAGCCGTTGCTGCTGATCGCGGAAGACGTTGAAGGCGAAGCACTGGCGACACTCGTGGTTAACACCATGCGCGGCATCGTAAAAGTGTGTGCCGTGAAGGCGCCAGGCTTTGGTGATCGTCGTAAGGCCATGCTGCAAGACATCGCTATCCTGACCGGTGCAACCGTCATTTCTGAGGAAGTCGGTCTGAGCTTGGAAAACGCTACCCTGAACGATCTGGGCCATGCCAAGAAAGTCATCGTATCGAAAGAAAACACCACTGTTATCGATGGCTCCGGCCAGTCGGATGAAATCGATGCCCGTGTGAAGCAAATTCGCATGCAGATCGAAGAAGCCACATCGGACTACGACAAAGAAAAACTGCAGGAGCGCGTTGCTAAGCTTGCTGGCGGCGTTGCCGTGATTAAGGTTGGCGCAGCCACCGAAATCGAAATGAAAGAAAAGAAAGACCGCGTAGACGACGCCCTGCACGCCACACGTGCAGCGGTTGAGGAAGGCGTGGTTGCGGGTGGTGGTGTTGCCTTGGTTCGCGCGGTGAAAGCCTTGGAAACCCTCAAGGGCGATAACGATGACCAAACTGCCGGTATCAACATCCTACGTCGCGCCATGGAAGCCCCACTGCGCCAGATCGTGACCAATGCCGGTGAAGAAGCGTCGGTGGTCTTGAACAAGGTCAAAGAAGGCTCGGGTAACTTCGGTTACAACGCCGCATCGGGTGAATATGGCGACATGCTGGCCATGGGTATCTTGGATCCAACCAAGGTATCGCGTTCGGCACTGGAGCACGCCGCTTCGGTTGCTGCGCTGATGCTGACCACTGAATGCATGATCACAGATGCACCGGAAGACAAGGGTTCAGCCCCGTCAATGCCGGACATGGGTGGCATGGGCGGCATGATGTAACAACGCGTTAGCGTTAAAAAGCCCGGATTCGTTCCGGGCTTTTTTTATGGGCATTCAAATGAGTCATGCAGGCGAGTGAGCCGCACAAGGCATTAGCCGTAATGACTGCTGTTGTGGTCATCTCAGCGTACCCCGCGAGCGCGTATTCGTTTACTGTTTGTCCTATCTTTGCTCAAAGGGAATTTTATCGTGTCGTTAACTCCTCCGTTTATTGCTTGCCGTATTTCTGGCTCATTACCCGATGCCGTGGCCTCACTCGATAACGCCTTGCAGCAACGCGTGAAAGAGTCGCAGGCGGAACTGGCTGGCAAGCTCATCACCGAAGCATCTTGCGATTTGATTGATGCTTTCTTTGGTCAGCTCATGCTCTCGCTGCAAGCCAAAGACCCCGGTTCGCCGGTGTTCCGTGAGGCAGTGGCGGTGGTCGAAGACATTAAGGGTAAGCTGCGTCATTACTTGGGTTGGGTTACTGGCTTCTTCAGCAATGAGCGTCTGGCTCCCGTGGTGTCGCATTATCGCTCGCTGATGACACCGCTGCCGGTGGAGGGTGTGCCGCTGGCGCATCTGGCCTTCAGCATCAGCCCCGGTTTGGCGGCTGAGGCGAAGGCCTCGTTGGATGCTCTGCGTGATGGTTCGGCACCGGATGCCAAGGCCGGCATCGAGATTTTGATCCGTGTGATTGATGAGGCGCTGGAGCCGTTGCTCTATGTGCCAAAGCAGCGCATGAAGTTCAACTTCGTGGTAGACAAGACCCTAAATGGGGTTATTTCTGTGACCTTGGCGCTGTCGAATCGTAGCCTTCGCAAGCTCGGTCAGTTCCTACCGCGACCCATGTTCGTGCCGGTCGCGGATCATCTGGAAAGCTTCTTGTTTCGTGAGATGCCGCGTTAAGCGCTGGCCGAGCAAGGCTAAACTGGCGAATAATAGACAGCAGTAGCCTTTGGGTATCACACGAATCAGGACGCCGTGAAATGAGCAAAGATCAGCTAATTATTTTTGATACCACCCTGCGTGATGGCGAGCAAAGCCCCGGCGCTTCGATGACTTTGGAAGAGAAAGTGCGCATCGGCAAAGCATTGGAGCGCATGCGTGTGGATGTCATTGAGGCGGGCTTTGCGGTGGCCTCACAGGGCGATTTTGAGGCAGTGCGCGCGGTCGCAGCGGCGGTAAAAGATTCGCGAATTTGTTCGCTGTCTCGTGCTCGTGCTGAGGATATTGACCGAGCTGCCGAGGCGCTAAAGCCGGCCAATGCTGCCCGCATCCATACGTTTATCGCTACGTCACCGATTCACATGAAGTACAAGCTGCGTCTGGAGCCAGACGCGGTGGTGGAAAATGCCGTGCGTGCGGTGAAGTACGCGCGCAATCTGGTCGATGATGTGGAGTTCTCTTGCGAGGACGCCGGACGATCGGAAGTGAATTTTCTCTGCCGTATTATTGAGGCAGCGATTGATGCCGGTGCCAGTACCATCAACATCCCAGACACGGTCGGTTATGCCATTCCAGGTCAGTACGGCGACCTTATTGGGCAGCTACTAACGCGCATTCCGAATGCGCACAAAGCGATTTTCTCCGTGCATTGCCATAACGACCTGGGTTTAGCGGTGGCTAACTCGCTGGCCGCCGTCCTGCAGGGGGCGCGCCAAGTGGAGTGCACCATCAATGGTCTTGGTGAGCGTGCCGGTAATGCCGCGTTGGAAGAAATTGTGATGGCGGTGAATACCCGCGCGGATTTATTCCCGGTCAGCACACGCATTTGGACGCCTGAAATTGTGCCGGCCTCTCGTCTGGTGTCGTCCATTACCGGCTTTCCGGTGCAGCCGAACAAAGCCATTGTCGGGGCAAATGCCTTTGCGCACGAATCAGGCATTCATCAGGATGGTGTGCTCAAGCATCGTGAAACTTACGAAATCATGCGCGCCGA
>DDPD01000015.1 GCA_002342025.1 Moraxellaceae bacterium UBA2477
CCGCGCCATCAAGACACCATCACGCTGGTTAAATCGGCGTGGACTATCCCCGCCAGCTACCCCTTTGGCACTACGGAAGTTGTCCCCGTGCGCGCTGGTGAAAGTATTAGCTGGCAGGTGCACGCGTGAGTGAGTTTGAGACGGCCCCCGACCTCGCCACACTCGCCAGTAACCCGGCAGTTAAAGCGCGCTTTCGCGGCTTTCTGCCGGTGGTGGTGGATGTTGAAACCGCCGGTTTCGATGCGGGAACACATGCCCTGCTAGAAGTCGCTGCCGTCGTGGTATTACCTAATGCAGAGGGGCAATGGCAGCCAGTACAACGCTTCCATGCCCATCTGAAACCCGAGCCAGGCTTGGTACTGGACCCTGCAGCGCTGAAGTTCAACGGCATTAACCCCAACCATCCGCTTCGACTGGCAGTGAGCGAGGCAGATGGCCTTCGCGATATTTTTAATGCACTCAAAAAGGTACAGAAAGACACAGGCTGCAAGCGATGCATTTTAGTTGGTCATAACGCCAACTTTGACTTAGCCCACCTCAATGCGGCCATTGAGCGCCAAAGCCTAAAAAATCAATCACCCTTTCACCCGTTCTCTGTGTTTGACACGGCCACTCTCGCAGGGCTGGCCTATGGCCAAACGGTGTTGGCTCGTGCGTGCGAGGCGGCAGGTTTGGCATTCAATCAAAGTGAGGCGCACTCGGCGCTCTACGATGCGCACATCACAGCGGAATTGTTTTGCGGCATCGTGAATCGGTGGGAGAAGGCGTATCCGTTTGCTGAATCCGTTAGCGACGATGTCACCAGCGATTAATTGACGCCATCATCAGACTTAAATTTGATAGTCCGTTGCTTGCTGCCGACATAAAAAGGCCCCGCTTTGCCAACTCATCTTGCCGGCGAAACGGGGCCTTGTACTTTAAACTCAGGCTACAGACAGCCCGAACTTAGAGCTTATCTGCATTCTCAGACAGGTACTTGGCAACACCTGCTGGCGATGCGTCCATACCCTTATCACCTTTCTTCCAGTTTGCTGGGCAGACTTCGCCGTGCTCAGCGTGGAATTGCAGGGCGTCAAACAAGCGCAGGATTTCATCCATGCTACGGCCCAGCGGCAGGTCGTTTACGATCTGCGAGCGTACAACGCCCTCTGGATCGATCAGGAAAGCACCACGGAAAGCCACGCCACCAGCGGACTCTACGTCGTAGTTCTTGGCAATTTCGTGCGTGATGTCAGCGGCGAGCGTGTACTTCACCTGGCCGATGCCACCGTCGTTCACAGCGGTGTTGCGCCAAGCATTGTGGGTGAAGTGAGAATCGATGGACACACCAACCACTTCCACATTGCGAGCTTTGAAGTCTGGAATGCGGTGATCCAGAGCAATCAGCTCGGATGGGCAAACAAAGGTGAAGTCCAGTGGATAGAAAAACACCAAGGCATACTTGCCCTTAGTGGCTGCACTGAAGCTGAAATTTTCAACAATGGTGCCATCGGCGAGAACGGCGGGTACGGTGAAGTCTGGTGCTGGTTTGCCAACGAGAACGGCCATGAGGCATCTCCTATAAGAGTGGGGGGTTAATCATTTCTGCGCTAAGCATGCTTGGCGCAGCGTTGTTTTTCAATCCTTCAGCGTCACCACGAGGACATTACCGTCTACTTCCGTGATCACAGCATGCGTTCCTGGCGGGCAGTCCGAGCCCCGAACCGTCCAATGACTGTCGTCGAGTTGCACGCGGGCTATTCCGTTCACGATACCCTCGGCCAAGGTAATTTCGCGTCCCAGCCAACGGGCACTGCCGCGATTAATGACATTGGCCTGTGACTTCAGTACAGCCGGTCTGCGACGCGACCAAAGCACACACAGCAACAGCGCCAAGAGCGAAAACAGGGCACCTTGCGCAATCGTATCTGCTAGGCCAAGAAACGCTGCAATGCCCGTCACCGCAGCCGAGATGGCTAACATAAGCAGATAGAAAGAGCCGCTCAGCAACTCTAAGCCGCCCAATACTAAGGCCAAAATCCACCACAGCGAGGCGGTCATGATTAGCGCTTCGTGACGGCGTCGTTGCCGCCCTGAATGGCTTTCATTAGTTCGCCAATACCCGCCACACTGCCCACGAGCTGCGTCGCCTCGACCGGCATCATGATGACTTTGGTGTTGTTTGACGCAGCCAGCTGACCAAAGGCTTCAACATACTTCTGTGCAATGAAGTAGTTAATGGCCTGCAGGTTACCGCTACCGATAGCATCCGACACCACAGTGGTGGCATTCGCCTCCGCCTGCGCCTGACGCTCACGCGCCTCCGCCTGAAGGAAAGCCGCCTGGCGCTCACCTTCTGCTTTCAAAATCTGACCGACCTTCTCGCCCTCAGCCGTGAGAATTTCCGCCTGACGACGGCCCTCAGCTTCCAGAATCGAGGCGCGCTTCATACGCTCAGCCTTCATCTGCGAGGCCATGGCCTCGACCAGATCGGTCGGTGGCGTGATGTCCTTGATTTCAACGCGAGTGATCTTGATGCCCCACGGACTGGTGGCCTGGTCAATGGCGGCCAGCAAGCGGCCATTGATTTGATCGCGCTGCGACAGCATTTCATCCAGATCCAACGAACCGATGACGGTACGCATATTGGTCATGGCGAGGTTTTGAATTGCGTAGCCAAGGCCTTGCACTTCATACGCTGCGCGCGCGGTATTAATGACTTGATAGAAGCAGACCGCGTCAATACGCACCATGGCGTTATCACGCGAAATCACTTCCTGCGCGGGAATATCCAGCACTTGTTCCATCACACTGAGTTTGCGACCAATCTGATCGAAAAACGGCATGATGAAATGCAGGCCTGGACCTAATGTATGGGTGTAGCGCCCGAAGCGCTCCACGGTCCATTCATAACCTTGCGGAACCTGCTTAACACTCAGGACAACAACCAGCACTGCAAGAAACAGCAGTGCCATCATGACAATGGATAGCATGGAAACCTCCGGGCTCATGGTGAAATTACCGCGTTAGGCTTTAACAGCCGCTTCTTTAATGAGCGGGGCCAATTCGCCCTTCTGAACCATATCCATGACGATGTCGCAGCCACCGATGAGCTCGCCCTTCACCCACAGCTGCGGGAAGGTCGGCCAGTTGGCAATGCGCGGCAGCGTGCTACGAATTTCAGGGTTTTCCAAGATATTCACATAAGCGAACGGTTCGCCAACCTGCGTCAATGCTTCCACCGTGCGCGCAGAAAATCCGCACTGGGGGAACTGCGGCGTGCCCTTCATGTAAAGAATGATGCTGTTGTCGGCAATTTGTTTCTTAATAAGGGTTTCGATGTCCATGATGCTCTCCAAATAACCCGTGGCAGGATATTTTAAATGGTAGCAGATGTTGCGCGTTCTTGGCGTGCAACAGCACCCGCGCTACACTCCGCGATTACCCTGCTGGCCTTGAGCCTTTTCACCCCAAGACTTGCCGTCGAGATTTGTTATGACCACGCCTGCGCTGCCTCCTATCACGCCCGCCCTGATGCCGACTTATGCTCGTCAGCCGGTGGCTTTTGTGCGCGGCGAAGGCGTGTGGCTTTGGGATACCGACGGTAAGCGCTATTTAGACACCACCGCAGGCATCGCGGTCTGTGGTCTTGGCCATGCGAATCCTGTCGTTGCTGCGGCGATTGCTGACCAAGCCGCGACGTTGGTGCACACCTCGAATTTGTATCGTGTCCCTCTGCAAGAGGAGCTGGCCGACCTGCTCTGCCAAGTCTCAGGGATGCAGCACGCATTTTTTGGCAACTCCGGTGCCGAAGCCAACGAAGCGGCCATCAAGCTGGCGCGTCTCCATGGCTATAAAAAGGGCATTGCCGTACCCACCATTATTGTCATGGAAAACAGCTTTCATGGCCGCACCATGGCCACTTTGACCGCAACGGGCAATGCAAAAATCCAAGAAGGCTTTGGCCCGCTGGTGGATGGCTTTGTACGCGTACCGTTTGATGACCTAGACGCCATCCGCGCTGTCGCCGCCAGTAACCCGAACATCGTGGCTATGTTGGTCGAACCGATCCAAGGCGAGAGCGGCGTGCGCACGGCCCGCAAGGGATTTCAGTATTTGAAGGATCTGCGCGATATCTGCGATCAGCACGACTGGCTGCTCATGGTCGATGAAATCCAGACTGGCAACGGCCGTACCGGCCAATACTTTGCCTATCAGCACGCTGGCATCCTGCCCGATGTGGTGAGCACGGCCAAAGGTCTGGGCAACGGCTTCCCGATCGGCTCCACGTTGGTCGCGGGCAAGGCTGCCAGCCTGTTCAGCCCGGGCAAACATGGCACCACCTATGGCGGCACTCCACTGGGCTCGCGTGCGGCGCTGGTCACTGTGCAAGAGCTCATGAAAGGCCCAGTCGCCAATGCCGCTGCGATGGGCGAGCGAATCATGCAGGGTTTCCGTGACAAGCTTGGTGCCTATGGTGTGTGTGTTGAAGGCGCGGGCTTGATGATCGGCGTGATTCTGCCCGTCGCCTCCGCTGCACCGCTGGTGGCACTGGCCCGTGAGGCCGGCGTACTACTCATTGTCAGCGCAGAAAATCGCATTCGTTTGCTGCCGCCACTGATCATCAATGCTGCCGAAGCCGATGAGCTGGTGCAGCGCATCAGCACGCTGGTGCGCGACTTCCTGACCGCCGAAGGCGTGGTGGCGGCATGAGCACGCGTCACTTCCTCACCCTGCTCGATTTAACGCCGGCCGAACTGCAGGCCGTGCTCGACCGCGCCATCGAGCTGAAGAAAATGCTGCGCGATGGCGTGGTGCATGAACCGCTGAAAAATCGTGTGCTGGCGATGATCTTCGAGAAATCATCGACGCGTACCCGCGTCTCGTTCGAGGCCGGCATGGCGCAGTTTGGTGGCTCGGCCATCTTCCTGTCGCCTCGTGATACTCAGCTCGGCCGTGGCGAACCCATCGAAGATTCGGCCCGCGTGATTTCACGCATGGTCGATGCCGTGATGATTCGCACCTTCGAACACAACACCATCGAGCGATTTGCCGCCTACTCACGCGTGCCGGTCATCAACGCGCTGACCGATGATCATCACCCCTGCCAGCTGCTCGCTGACCTGCAGACCTTCGTCGAGCACCGCGGCGCATTGGCAGGCCGTGAATTTGCCTGGATTGGCGATGGCAATAATATGTGCAACAGCTATGTGCACGCGGCGCATCAGTTCGGTTTCAAGCTGCGTATCGCCTGCCCTTACGGCTTCGAGCCAGACCCCGAACTGCTCGAACAGTACGCTCATTGCGCCGAACTGGTAAAAACCGCTGAGGAAGCCGCTGAAGGCTCACACCTCGTTGCCACCGATGTCTGGACCAGCATGGGCCAGGAGTCGGAGCAGAGCGTGCGCAAGCGGCGCTTCGCCATGTATCAGGTCAATCCGCGCCTCATGGACTTAGCGGCAGACGACGCCCTGTTCATGCACTGCCTGCCGGCACATCGTGGCGAAGAAATTTCGGAAGACATGCTCGACGACCCGCGCGCGATGGTTTGGGATGAAGCCGAGAACCGGCTCCACGCTCAGAAGGCGCTGCTGGAGTTCTTACTGGTGGGGCTGCCTACTACCTAGGCAGCCTCGTGATCCGCTTAGTCTTCATAGCCTTGCGGATTTTTAGATTGCCAACGCCAATGGTCTTGGCACATATCGCGCTGATCTTTAGTCGCCGACCAACCCAATTCACGAGCCGCCAAGGTCGGATCAGCAAAACACTGAGCCACATCCCCAGGGCGACGCGGTGCGAGCACATAGGGAATGGGGCGTCCTACCGCTTCTGAAAACGCCGCCAACTTCTCGATTACTGAATAGCCTTTCCCAGTGCCTAGGTTCACTGTCACCAAATTGCCGGTGGCCTCACCGGTCAACGCTGCCGTACCACGAGCCAAACGCTGCAAGGCCAGCAAGTGACCGCGCGCAAGGTCATCGACATGAATGTAATCACGCACGCCTGTGCCATCCGGCGTTGCATAATCACTGCCAAACACACGCAACTGCTCCAGCTTGCCGCTGGCGACTTGCGCGATATACGGCATGAGATTGTTCGGTATACCGTTCGGGTCCTCGCCAATCTCACCACTCGCGTGGGCACCGACTGGATTGAAGTAGCGCAGGATCGCAATTTGCCACTGCTCCGGCGCTGATGCATGCAAGTCGCGCAACATATCCTCGATATGCAACTTACTAGCACCGTAAGGATTCGTCGTACTTAATGGGAAATGCTCACGAATCGGCACCTCATGCGGGTCGCCATACACCGTAGCCGATGAACTAAAGACCAAACGCGTCACGCCGGCCGCTGCCATCGCTTCCAAAAGTCGCACGCTGCCAACCACATTGTTATCGTAATAGCGCAAGGGTTGTTGCACCGACTCACCTACGGCTTTCAATCCCGCAAAATGAATCACCGCCTCAATCGCCGGATGAGCTTGAAACACATCGCTCAACGCATGGGCATCTCGAATATCACCTTGGCAAAAGGTCAGTGGCACCTCCGCTGGCGCACAGCCAAGGGTAGTCGAGGCGATGGCTCTGACTCGGCGCAAGGCAGTGGGCTTGCTGTTGCTGAGGTTATCAAACACCACCACGTGGTCGCCCTGCTCCAGCAACTGCAGCACCGTGTGTGAGCCAATATAGCCTGCGCCACCAGTCACTAAATACGTCGACATTTGAAGCTCCTTAGGAGGACACATCTGTTTTGAACACGTTTAGAACCCCAAAATGCGGTGAGCAAATTTTAATCACCGCATTTTGGGGTTCTAAACGCGTCAGTAAGAACATAGCCCCGCACCAGCAAAAAAATCCCTACGTTATTCCGTCGCGGGCGGCTGCGACGCCACGCGGCGCACCGCATCGAGCCAGCCCGCATAGAGGCTGGTGCGTTTATCTGCTGGCATCGTTGGCGCAAAGCGGCGATCGCAATGCCAGAGCGCAGTGATGTCATCTAAAGACGCGAACACGCCAACGCGCAAGCCGGCCAAAAATGCTGCGCCCAGCGCGGTGGTTTCGGTCACTGTGGGGCGATCAACAGGCACACCAATGATGTCCGCTAACGATTGAGCGACCCAGTTATTCACCACCATGCCACCGTCAATACGCAGGGTAATGACAGGATCGCCACCATCGCGCGTCATGGCCTCCATCAGGTCACGTGTCTGGAAACAGACTGACTGCAGGCCCGCCGTGACAATTTCGCCAATGCCGGTATCGCGGGTGAGACCAAAAATAGCGCCGCGCGCGCGGGGATCCCAGTACGGTGCGCCAAGGCCGGTGAAGGCTGGCACCATATACACGCCTCGGCTATCGCCGGTGGCCTCAGCAATCGCCTGGGTTTCGGACGCGGAGCCGATGAGCTTGAGGCCGTCACGCAGCCATTGAATCGTGGCACCAGCCACAAAAATCGAGCCTTCCACTGCATAGGTGGGCTGACCGTTCAAGCGATACGCCACGGTGGAGAGCAGACGGTTGTTCGACTGCACGACCGTGGAGCCGGTGTTGAGCACCATGAAGCAACCAGTTCCATAGGTGCTTTTCACCATGCCCGGCTGGAAACACGCTTGGCCAATGAGTGCCGCTTGTTGATCGCCCGCCATGCCACAAATCGGCACGCTGGCACCGAGGAAATCGGGCGCTGAAATGCCAAAATCATCGCTGGAATCTTTCACCACGGGCAGTATGGAACGCGGAATACGGAAAAGCGTTAGCAGCTCGTCATCCCATTGCTGGGTATGGATATTGAACAGCAAGGTTCGTGAGGCATTGGTGGCATCGGTGGCATGTTGGCGGCCGTGGGTGAGACGCCAGAGTAACCAACTATCAATTGTGCCAAAGGCCAGTTCGCCGCGGCCAGCCCGTTCACGCGCGTTGGGTACGTTGTCGAGTAGCCAAGCCAGTTTGGTGGCGGAGAAGTAGGGGTCGAGCAGCAGGCCGGTCTTGGCTTGCACCATCGGCTCATGCCCCGCCGCTTTCAGCTGAGCACAGGCCTCGCCGGTGCGACGATCCTGCCAGACAATGGCTTTGTGCAGCGGCATGCCGTTGCTACGATCCCATAGCACCGTGGTTTCGCGCTGATTGGTGATGCCAATCGCCGCGAGGTCACGAGCATGTAAACCGACGCGCCGCAGCACATCGCGACAGACCGTTTCGGTGGCCCACCAAATGTCCATGGCATCGTGCTCGACCCAACCGTCCGCGGGAAAATGCTGCTGCAATTCGACCTGTGCCATGGAGCGTTTGTTGCCCAGTTCGTCGAAGACGATGGCGCGGGTGCTGGTCGTACCTTGGTCGATGGAAAGCAAATAGCGGGTCATAACTGACTTCTCGTGAGCGCGGCCAAACAGACGCGTAGTTTAATCCTTTACGGCCTGCACATGGCTAATGGGCAGATGAACGCGCTGCTGTTGATGCAGCAATTTCAGCAGCAAAATCACGCGCTCATCGCCATCACGCGCATCGAATACGGCCGACAATCCGGCCAGCGGGCCCTCGGTAATCGTCACCGTTTGGCCAGGCATAAAGAGCACTTCCGGCTGCGAAAGCGGATTATCCAGTGCGGCCTCCCGCGCCTGCAGCGCGGTCACAATGGCGTCTGGCACCGCCAAGGGCAAATCGCCAAAGCGCACTAACTTACTCACGCCGCGGGTGGAGCGAATCGGCGCCCAGTTATCGGCGATATCACTGAGACGCACGAAGCAGTAATGCGGAAACAGGGGCTCAACCACCACCTCGCGTTTACCTTTGCGGATCGCCTCGCGACGAAACGAAGGCGCAAACGCCTCATAATTTTGATTAGCTAACTGTTCCACCGCGCGAAACACTTCCCGTGGCTTGCACTGCAAGACATACCAACGCCGGTCATCGCAAATCATGCGGTCAGCAACTCTCGCAACCATGCGGTTTTGGCCTGCATCAAGGCAGCATCGGCACGGGACTCCACGTTTAAGCGCACCACCGGCTCGGTGTTACTCATGCGTAAATTGAAACGCCACTGAGGGAACTCACGGCTCAGGCCATCGAGCGCAGACTCGGCCACCAGCGTTTCACGCCCTGCGTCCAGCTCGGCCTGCACAGCCGCCTCCACCCGCGCAATCGCCGCGCGGGCGTCACTGACCTTAAAGTTAATCTCGCCACTGCAGGGATAAGCCGCCTGTGCCACATTGACCAAGGCCGACAACGGTTGTTCGCTCAGCGCTAAGCGCTCCAGCAGTAACAACATGGGAATCATGCCGGAGTCGCAATAATGGAAATCGCGGAAATAATGGTGCGCCGACATCTCGCCACCGTACACGGCATTTTCGCTACGCAAAGCCGCTTTAATAAAGCTATGACCGCATTTGCTCACCAAGGCGCGACCGCCCGCCGCCTCCACCTGCGCGATGGTGTTCCACGTTAAGCGCGTGTCATAGACCACGGCGCCGTTGCGCTCATGCTGCAGCAATTGCGTCCCGAGTAGGGCCACGAGGTAATAGCCCTCAATAAAGCCACCGGCTTCATCAAAGAAAAAACAGCGATCAAAGTCGCCATCCCAGGCAATCCCCACGTCGGCCTGTTCTGCGCGTACCACACTGGCCGTATCTTCTTGGCATTTGGCCAACATCGGGTTGGGCACACCATTCGGGAACTGGCCATCAGGCGTGTGAAAAACCCGGGTGATGCTGAGCGGCAAGCTATCCACCAGCGCATCAAAGGTCGGACCTGCGCAGCCGTTACCGGCGTTGACCACCAGTTTCAAGGGGCGGCCTGCGTCGGTACGCGCCTTCAAGGCCTGCTGCAAGGCCGGGAAATTCACAAATGAACGGACTTTTTCGATGTAACTCGCGTGCAAGTCTAGCATGGCATGCAACGCAGGATGAGGTTGATACTGGCTGCCATCAGTCAGCGGGCCAAAGGCATAACCCACGGCAGCACCCTCGCCCTGCCCCAACGCCTGCGCCTGTTCTGCCAGTAGCTGGCGCGTCAGCGCCTCCATCTCGGCTAAGCCATCATCGCCGCTGATGGGCCGTGCTTCGCCACGGACCATCTTGATGCCGTTATCGCCCACCGGATTATGACTGGCGGTGACCATCAGTCCGCCGCCCATGCCGGGCTGACCTGCCGCGTGATAGACCATTTCCGTACCGCCCAGACCAATATCACGCGTGGCCACGCCCTCGGCATTTAAGCCCGCCGCCAGCGTACGGGCAAACGCCGCACTGGTATCGCGAATATCGTAGCCAATGGCCACGGGGCCTTGCGGCTGAATCACACGCGCATAGGCACGACCAATGGCATAGACCATATCAATGTGCAGCTGTGCCGGCACCGGGCCACGCACATCGTAGGCCTTAAACGCGGGAAGCTTGGCAGGGTGTGTCATGAGCTGATTTTCCAGGTGAAATTCCAATAAAAACGCCGTGTGAGTTTACTCACACGGCGTGGAAAAATCTGCAACGCGCTTAGTGTGCAGACGGGCTGGATGGCTCACGCGTGCGCAGATGCAACAGCACCAGCAGTTGGTCTAGCCAAAACGCCAACCACCCTTTCTGACGCCGCAAAATATAGGCATCCATGGCTTGATCAATCACCTCAGCTTCACGATAAAGCTCAGGCAAGATGTGCAGCTCTCGCGAATTCACTAAGCGATACGGCTGCTGGAACACACGCAGCATCACTAAGGATAGGCCAGTGGCGCGCTTAACTTTGACTCGATAGCCCATGTGCATGAAGTCCTTTTTATACAAAAGCAGAACAAAATCATACTAGACAATCTCGCCGCGTCCAATGCCTACGTACGTAAATCCTTGGCTCTGCATAAACTCAGGATCGTAGACATTACGGCCATCAAAAATAACCGGCGTACGCAAGGCACGCTTGAGCAGGGCGTAATCCGGCGCACTAAATTCGTCCCAGGCGGTGACCAGCAACAGACCGTCCACGCCCTGGCCACGACAACCTCGTAAAGACTCAGTCTGAGAGCTGGCCAGGGTCAGCAAGGGCTGGTCCGTGTACTGCGCGGCCAAATTGGCACCGGCCATGGGGTCATACACCACCGTGCTGGCGCCTTGTGCCCATAGTGCCTGCAGCAAGGGATGCACGGCCGAACCTTGCACGCTCGAAGAACCCGGCTTGTAAGATGCGCCCCAAACAGCAAAACAACGCCCGGCTAAATCACCCTGGAAATAGCGCCAGACTTTGCGGAACAGCAGCTCACGCTGGCGTTGGTTAATGCTCATGACGGTGCCGAGCAACGACGGCCTGTCCAAGGATTGCTCCAAGGTCCGCGAAAAATCGATGACTTCATCGGCAAAACTGGGGCCGCCAAAGCCACAGCCGGGCTCCAAATACGCACTGCCAATGCGCGGGTCGGCAGCCAAGCCTTGGCGCACATCCTCCACATCTACCTGCAACACTTCGCAGAGCTCGGCCAGCTCATTCATAAAGCTCACCCGCGTGGCTAGCATGGCATTGACACCACTCTTAATGACCTCGGCTGCCGCTAACGATACCCACAGCGTTTCTTGAGCCCGACGCAAAATCGGACGCAGGCCTTCCAACAAAAACGCCTCCGCATCGGACTCATCGCAGCCTAAGAGCAGCAGCGACGGGTTCATGAAATCGTGCAAAGCAAAACCGCCACGCACGAACAGCGGAAAGTGATAGAGCACGGGCGCCCGCGATGGCACAGGTCGCTGATCGGCCTTGGCCTGCTGGCATTGATAGGCAAAAACGGCTTGTAAATGCGCGTTCAGGTTCACCAAGGTGCCAATCGGGTACGGTGTGAGCACGGCGAACGCCGGCAGCGCCATGGCACTGGACGCGCTAGCCTGCTGGCATGCAGCCACGAGCAAGGCCTCACAGTGATCTTGCAAGCGTCTCGGGCCGGCATCTTGCGCCAGCCAATGCTGATGCACAAGCGGCGCATCAGGCACTGGCAACAACACATCCACGCCTTTGCCGAGCCGCAAGCGACCCGCGCTCTGCTGCGCCAACGCCGCCTCGCGCAACCCGGGCTCGCGCAGCACTTCGTCGTCGGGCACCGTAATGAGAACGCTCCACGCTGGGCAGAGCAGCACCGAATGGCCCTGAGCGGCCATTTGCGCCGCGGCCGTCCAGGCAAACAAGGTATTGCCGTGAATGACTAAATTCATGAGCGCACCGCCTGCAATAGCGCCTGTGTGGAGGCATCAAACACGGAAAGATCTGGCTGCCGCTGGGTCATGGCCGCGTGCGTGCTGCTGGCCAACTGCTTACCGAGCTCCACGCCCCATTGGTCAAAAGGGTTAATGTCCCAAATCACCGACGCCACAAACACTTTGTGCTCATACAGTGCAATGAGCTGACCCAGCCGATACGGGGTGAGCACATCCATGAGCAGCGTGCTGGACGGCTGATTGCCGTGGTAATAGCGGTGCGCCACACCGGTGTCGTCACCAAGCATAAGCACACGCGCTTGGGCAAAGCAGTTCGCTAACGACAACTCGTGTTGATGCTGCAAGGCCAAACCCGACTCGTCGGTACGCTGGTAGCGGCGAATCGGCGCAATAAAGTCGCAGGCTACCGGTTGCGTGCCCTGATGCAGCAATTGGTAAAACGCATGTTGCGCGTTGGAGCCGACCTCGCCCCAAAGAATCGGGCAGGTGTCGTAAGGCACGGGGTCTCCATAGCGATCCACCGACTTGCCATTGCTTTCCATTTCCAGCTGCGTCAGATAGCTGGGGAACAGTTTCAAACGAGCGTCGTAGGGCAAAATGGCCTGACCGTTAATGCCGAGAAACGTCGAGTTCCAGGCCATGAGCAGGCCCATGATCACCGGTAGGTTGTCGGCCAGTGGCGCTGTGCGGAAATGCTCATCCATGGCATGCGCGCCGGCCAACAGCTGCTCAAAACCGGCCATACCTAGCTTCAGGGCGATGGGAAAACCAATGCCGCTCCACAAGGAAAAGCGGCCACCCACCCAGTCCCACAAACGGATTTGATTCGCTTCGGGAATGCCGTAAGCGGTCATTTTCTCCGGCTTGGCGGAGATGCCCACCACGTGGTGCTGCAAAATGCGCTCGCGCTGTTTCAGGCGCGACTGCATCCACGTCAGCGCGGTCTCGGCATTGGACAAGGTATCCAGCGTGGTAAACGATTTTGAGGAGATGACTAACAGCGTACTGTCTTGGCGCAGGGTATTGAGCAAATCGGCGATTTGGGTGCCGTCAATCGAGCTGACAAAATGAATGCGCAAAGCCTGGGCAATGGGCGGTGCAAACTCCGCGAGGGCGTTGGTCACCAAATACGGGCCTAGGTCTGAGCCGCCCACGCCAATGCACACCACATCGGTCATGGCCTCGCCGGTCACGCCGCGCCACTGGCGCTCATGAATCCGCTGCACCATACCGCGCACGCGCGCCAAACTGGCATGCACCTGTGCCACCACATCCTCACCCTCCACCACCAGATCGGCAGTTTTGGGCAAGCGCAGTGCCGTGTGTAAGGCTGCACGGTCTTCGGTGAGGTTGACGCGATCACCGCGCATCAATCCGGCAATGGCCTCCGGCAATTGCACCTCCTCGGCGAGCGAGAGCAAATGTTCCAAGGTTTGCGGGTCGATGCGCTGCTTACTGAAGTCAAGGTGCAAGCCGTCGTGGGTACGCGATAAGTCGCACACACGCTGTGCCGCCTGCGTGGCATCGCCCCAGACCTCGCGCAAGTGCAAGGCCTGCCAGCGCGGTGCTTCGGCATAGCGCAGGTGCTGCCAACTAGGAAGCTGATGGCGTAGTTCGCGAGGTTTTGGCGCTGTCGTCACGCCAACACTCCGCTGCCTATCCACGCCTTCAACGCCGGCCCCATGTCGGCATCGCGCAGGGCTAAGGCGATATTGGCTTTGGCATAGCCGAGTTTGCTGCCGCAGTCGTAGCGCACACCGGCAAAGCGGTGGGCGCGAATGTCGTGACTCGCGAGCAAGGCAGCAATGCCATCGGTGAGCTGAATTTCACCGCCGGCACCGGGCTTAACGTCGGCCAAAGCGGCAAAGACCGCGCCGGGCAGCACATAGCGCCCCACCACGGCCAAGTTACTCGGGGCATCGGCGGGTTTCGGTTTCTCGACCATGGCAGTCATGCGCAGCGAACCCTCGGCCAAGCTCACCACGCCGTATTTGTCGGTCTGTGCGCGCGGCACTTCCTCAACGGCTAGGGACCACGCGCCGGTGTCGCGATGCAGGGCGACCATGTCGGCCAAGCAACCGGCATGCCCCACGGGCGCATCAATAAAGTCATCGGGCAACATCACGGCAAAGGTTTGTTGCTCACCGCCGGGCAAGGCCGCCAGCACATCACGCGCGCACAGCACGGCATGACCCAGCCCCAAGGCCTGTTCCTGATACACCACGGTCACCGACATGCCGGGTGGTGTGGCCGATTGCAGGGCCGCCACTAAGTCGTGCTTACCCTTGGCCTCCAGCTCAGCCACCAGCGCGGCATCGGCCGGCTGCAAATGCCTTTCCAGCGCCGACTTCACCGGCGAACTCACCAGCACAACATGGCGAATACCGGCACGAAAGGCCTCCTCCACGGCATATTGCACCAAGGGGCGATCGACCACGGGCAGCAACTCTTTGGGGACCGACTTGGTGGCGGGCAGGAAACGGGTGCCGAGACCGGCAACGGGTAACACAACGGTGGAGATCACGCGATTACCACTCCTTATAGAGATTTGATGGACTACTTAATAGCCGTTAAACAAGAAATCCAGTGCACGAGTGATTTCGTGCTTGGCTATCAAAAGCTTCTCCACGCATTCAGTGGCAAGCCTTCAGCCTCTATCGTGGCATTGTAAGCGGCCATGAACGCCGCATGCTCCTCGCGCCAGCGACGCTCCTGCTCACGCTGAACCCACTCGCGCAGGTAGCTATCGCATACCTGTGACAGGTTAATTTGCAACGCCTTGGCAGCATCTACCACATCGGCACTGAGGCTGAGGTTAGTCGCGCGCTTCCCCAGTGAACGAGGATGCTGTCCGGCACCAAACTGTGCAGGTGGCATATTTATCTCCATGCGCATGGAATTGTGCGCGGATCTTATGCTTGAAATATCGGCTGCGTCTATCAGCAATCCTATTGCTTAAATAGACAGCTTTTGTATCTCACATTATTGACAAAAATAAGCTTTAGCTCAAAATTTGAGACATACCAGCCAAAAATTCGCCACTCCCTGCCCCCAGCCTACAGGCTTTACATGAACTGAGGGGTGCGCCGAGACCTGCAGAAAGCACTGGACACTCTGCAGCGGCGTGAGGGCTGGCTAGATCGCTGCCTAAATGCGCTGGCCATCACAACGCCGAAGGCCTTGGTTTGGCAGAAATTGCGCAAACTGCGCACAGTTTCACCGGTTGCGTCCAGCAACCCAGCTTCGTCGTAATCAAGTTATGTGTTCGTACAGGAGTTGAGCATGGTAGCCCAACCGATTCGGCCAAAAACACGCCACGGCCTGCGCAATAACGCTCTAGGCTTGGCGCTAATGGCCATGCTGCCCGGCGTGCTACTGGCACAGCCGCTGCATATTGTGCTGGTGCCCGCCATGGGTATCGGGCCGCACTGCAAGGATGCCTTGGTCCGTAACCTGACCTCGAAGACCCTGCAAGTCACGCTGAACTATGTCATCAAGGGCACTAATGGTGCCTATTACTCCAGCTCCACCAGCATCGGCGGCGGCACCTTCAATGGCGGAGCCAACACCGGCTATTACATGACTGGCCTGGCGCCTGGCGCTGAAACTCGTGTCAGTGTTCACAACAGCCCCACAGTCAGCTGCAATACCTCACAACACGTGGACTACTCGTATACCACTTATAATGTAGATGCCCACAATGCGGGCGTGAGCAGCAATGAAAGTGCTGAGCGCCGCGCCCTAGGCAACCTGATCGGTCGCGGCCTGGAAGACACCAATGGCCAGCGCGCCCGAGAGCGCGAAGCCCAGCGCCGAGCGGAAACTGCTCGCTTGGAGGCAGAGGCCAAAAATAAGCGCCAGCAGGAGCATCAGCAATACATGCAGCGTAGCATGGAGGAAACCCGCAGAGAGGGCGAGGCTACAATGCGTCACATCGAGGCCGGCAGGGCTCGGCAAAATGCCGAATACGAAGCCGAGCGTAGGCGCGTGGAAGCCGAGATGGCACGCGGACAGATCGAGCGAGAAAACTACAACCGCGCCGCTGCCGCACAAGCAGCGCGCCAGCAAGCAGAATGGCAGGCTCAGCAAGCAGCTGCGCAACGCGCCGCCCAGGCAGCCGAGCAGCGCCGCCAAGCTGAGGCGGCAGCAAAAGCCGCCGCCGAACAGCGCCGGCAAATGGAATGGCAGCAAACCGTAGACATGACCAGCGCACTGCTACAAAGCTCAACGCAACAGAGCGAACAAGCCTTGGCTGCAGCTAACAGCCAGCTGGAACAGGTCGTGGCCAGCTATGGCAGCGAAGACGAAGAAATGGCACGCATCTTGGCGCAAGCCAAAGCCGATGCCGCCAAAAAGACCCCCAGCAAGCGGGTACGCTCGCAATAAGCCCTTAACTCTTAGTCATCAGGCAGAATCATCATGACAAAAAACCAGCTCTCGCCGTTACTGCTTGCCCTCACACTCAGCGGTTGTGCCAGTGCACCCCCAGCGCCCACCATCGCCATGCGCCCCGTACAAAGCTACAGCTACCTTAATTGCGACCAACTCAACCTTGAGCTGGGCGCGGTGAGCACCTGGGAGCAACATCATGCCGAAATGAATACCTACATGCAGAGTCAGGCATCGTTCATGCAAAGCATGGATTCAGTCACCGCCATTCTGACTGCGGTCGGCAGCTCGGCAGACCCCACCATGGCGAGCATCTATCAACAGAATAGCCAAGCCAGCAGCCTGGCCACGGCACAAACAGAAAATGCCCAAGCCCAAGCAGCGGCTCATCAAGCGGGTTTGGTGAAACGGCGAGCCACACTGGAACAATTGCGGGCGATTAAGCAGTGCTGATGCGCGCATAGCGCCAGCACCACCAGGCCAGCAGTACGCCTAGGGCATCGGCTAGCCAATCCAGCATTTCAGCGCTGCGGTAAGGCGTAAGGCCTTGGGTCAGCTCAATCAGTGCGCCAAAAATCAGCAGCACATAGACCACGGCCGTCTTGCGCCGGATCCAAAGCGTCGTCAGCGTCAGCCACAGAAACAGCAAGGCGTGCACCACTTTGTCCAACCCTGCCACACTAATGGCGTGCGGCACCGCCAACGGCACCAGCAAAAGCAACCACAGCGCACCGGCCTGAATCAGCTAGAGCAACGGACTGATACGCCTAAAACGAGTAACCATGGTCGTTTATCACCTATTTGTGAGTTGGGCTTAGTACAGGCCCAACAAAAAGAAAAACCCGCCGAAGCGGGTCATTAAGCGGGGGGCTGCCGTTTCCAGCGCCAAATACACCTCGCCAAACCAATGCCGATGGCATCGGCGAGTAAATCTAAGGCTTCGGCACTGCGCCAGGGAGTTATTGCTTGGGACAACTCCGTTAACACCGCCAGCGCCAACAAAAACCACGCCACAGACTCAAGACGCCATACCCAAAACGCGGAGGCGGTTAGCCAGAAAAATAAACCGGCATGGATAAGCTTGTCGGCCCAACTAAACGACAGGTTTTCGGGGACGGTGATAGGAATCAGCAAGAGCGCCCAAATGACCAGCACCTGAAAACACCAGAGTAGTTTCAGCAGTGTGCGATTAGTTCTCAGACAGTTCCTCCGCCCCTTCCTGCAGCGCTGCCTCGAACAAGCGAATTGACTCTTGGTTCTCACGGCGCGCACGCAAGCAGGCGGAATAATCTTGCGCCGAGAAGTCGGGCTTATAGCCGGGAATTTTCAGCATGAGCAAGCGTTTCAAGCCCTGGGTGTCGCGCTCTTCAGCCAACGCACGGATTTCCGCGAACAAGGCCTCAATCTGAGGCAAGCTCATGAAAGCCTCGTGAGCTTTGTAAATTAACGGATGGTCAGTCTCTGTTTCACCGCCATCGCTGATCAGCAGCTCTTCATAGAGCTTTTCACCTGGCCGCAACCCGGTACAGATAATTTCAATATCACCTTCCGGGTTCTCCGAGGTGCGCTCGCTTAAGCCCGATAAGCGGATCATTTGCTGCGCTAAATCCTGAATGCGCACCGCCTCGCCCATTTCCAGCAGAAACACTTCGCCGCCTTTGGCCATGCCACCGGCTTGAATCACCAACTGCGCCGCCTCCGGAATGGTCATGAAGTAGCGGGTAATGTCAGGGTGCGTAAGAGTAATGGGACCACCCTCGGCAATTTGCTGCCGAAACACGGGCACCACCGAGCCGGATGAACCCAGCACATTGCCAAAACGCACCATGCTGAAACAGGTACCGAGCTGATTCGGTTGGATAGGCTCAGCCGCGAGGGCTTGCAGCACCAACTCCGAGAGCCGTTTAGAAGCGCCCATCACATTCGTCGGACGCACGGCTTTGTCGGTACTGACCAACACGAACACTTCCACGCCGGCTTTGCGCGCTGCCAAGGCGGCACAGTAGGTCCCTACGCTGTTATTGCGAATGCCTTCAAACGGGTTGGCCTCGACCAGTGGCACATGCTTGTAGGCCGCGGCATGGTAGACCGTTTCCACCCCGTGATACTGCATCACGCGCTGTAGTCGCTCCTGCTCCAATACGGTGCCCAATATCGGAATTAAACAGGCCTCCGGGAATCGCTCGCGCAATTCACGCTCAATGCTGTAAAGCCCAAACTCGCTGTGATCAAACAAAATTAACGATGCCGGATCGGCGGACAGGAGTTGGCGGCACAACTCGGACCCAATAGAGCCCGCGGCCCCAGTGACCAAGACCACACGATCTTTAATGTGATGCTGAAACAAACAGAGATCGGGGGGCATAGGGTCGCGGCCGAGCAAGTCCAGAATATCCACTTCACGCACATCGCCCAGACTAATGTCACCGGCCATGATTTGATCTAAACCCGGCAGCAAGCGCACATGCACGCCCGCCGCCTCCAACTGCGCCACAATGTCACGGCGGCGTTGCCGGGTTACGGAGGGCATGGCCACAATCACTTCAGATATATTTAACATGTGCAGATGATGAGTCGCCGAAAGTCCTGCAAAGACCGGCAGGCCATTCACCTGTGTGCCAATGAGTTGGGCATCGTCGTCAAAAAAACCCAACACTCGGTACTTGGGCATGCCACCCGCAGCGGCCATCAACTGGCGCCCCGCTTGGCCTGCCCCGTAAATCATGAGCCGCAACTTCTCCTCATGCTGACTCAAGCGATGACCAATAAAGCCTCGAATAGCAGCGCGACTCACCCAGACATGGAGCAACAGCAAAAAGCTACTCATGACCGGAATACTGCGCGGCAAGTCCTGCATGAAGCCGCCGGTCACGCAGAGCAGAAACAAGACCGACCAGCCTACGCAGGCGAGCAACACAGACTGCAGAAAGTGCTCGTCGAAGGCTCGAACTACCGCGCTGTAAATGTGGCAGACCACAAAACACAGCGTCATGAGTACGCCCGCCAAAAATATGGTGTGCGCCGTGAGGCCATGAAGGCCCCAATCACCATAACGAATACTGAGTGCGGCCATCAGAATTAAGGGCAGCGCCAAGCAGTCAATCGCTAAAAGCACCGCTTGCTTAAAGCGACGCGGGCTTTCTTGCAGCCAAACGGACCAGTGGCTGGCTGCAGGCTCAGCCTTTTTGTTACGCAGTGGCATATGTCATGATCTCAGTGAGCACGGCACAGGTCTTTGTAATCTCTGATAGATTGTACTTAACTGGCTCTCGCTATAATCCCCCAACCGCATCGCCACGCCCACCTCCCAGCACCGTATGGATAATGAGCCGGCAATAGTTCCTTACCGATATTTCTGCCAACATTCGTGCATCTGTTTCAGCCAACAACTCTGGCGTGGACATATCAACCCCATTGACCTGCGCCAAACCAGTAATGCCCGGCCGGACAGTAAAAACGCCGTAACGGGCCCGCGCCTCCAACAGCTCTTGCTGATTGAACAGGCCAGGACGGGGCCCAACGAGACTCATATCACCCGTGAGCACATTCCACAGCTGCGGCAACTCATCCAATTTTGTCCTGCGCATGAAGCGCCCCATCGGCGTAATCGCGTCACCATCGGCAAGATGACTTGCCACCGCTGCAGTGCCAATGCGCATGGTGCGAAACTTGACCAAGATAAAAGGCTTTTGATTTCGTCCAACTCGCTCTTGTCGAAAGATAGGTGATCCAGTATCGAACAAGCCCACTACATAAATAATCACCAATATTGGTGCGAACAGCACAAGCCCAACGACGGACAACACTACATCCAATACACGCACCATCACACTCCCAGCCTCACAACTCGCCGTAAACCTTCATTTACCGAAACTGGCGGTGCCCAGCCTAACAAATCACGGGTTTTGGTAATGTCCAACTGCAAATTGCCACAAACCTTGTTAACCATAGAACGCCTTCCAAAGACACCCGCACAAAACTCCATCAACTTCACCGGCACAGGAAGCAATCGTGCTGGCCGCCCCATTATTATACCCAAGCGAAGCAGTAGATCCGTCGTGGAAATATCCTCTGCATCGCCTGCTAAAAATACCTCATTTGCCGCTGCCGGGTGATGAGTACAGAGCAAAATCAAACTCACTAAGTTATCTAACGCAACCAATGTGCGACGATTATGCACGGCACCTAAAGGCAACCACCGTTCATTTTGCACGGCGCTAACCAAACGACCGAAATTGCCCGGAGCTCCCGGCCCATAGACCAATGGTGGTCGAATAATTACCAGCTCCATGCTCGATTGTTCTGCCAGCAACTGTAAGCCCTTTTCTGCCTCAAATTTAGAAATAGCATAAGGCCCCACAGGAACAGGCACATCTGTTGATCTAAATGGTTGATCAGTAGTTTCACTACCATTCACACCGATCGAGCTGATAAACACAAATCGTCGTACACCAGCTATTATTGCTTGTTTTGCTAAGTTCAGTGTACCGTCCACATTGATCTTGCGAAACTCAGCCAAAGGGTCGGCAGAAGTTTCATCCATGACATGCACACGAGCTGCAGCGTGAATAACGACATTTACATCGGCCAGAGCCGCTGCCCAATCGACATCTGAATTAAGAGCAGGCTGAATCACGACAGAAAGTGCCGGAGCACCGGCAATAGCATCCTCATTGCGAAACACTGGGCGTATCGAAATGCCATGCAATGATGCAGCACGCATAATGGCACGTCCTAAAAAACCACTAGCACCTGTAAGCAGAATATTGCCTGCAATCATGATGAGGCAACCTCATCTTGCACTCCGCCTAACAACACGCTAATGAGACGTAGATTAACCTTGTGAACATCAAAACGCTCCTCAGCCAAGCGTCTGCTTGCCTGACCCATTGACACAATCAAATCTGGGCTCTCAATGAAAAGCTGCATCTTTTCTACAAGTGCCTGAGGGTTACGAACAGGTACTAAAAACCCGTTTACACCATCATTCACAGTCTCACGACAACCAGGCACATCAGTAGTGATGACTGCCCGCCCCATAGCAATTGCCTCTTGTGTGCTGGCGGGTACTCCTTCGCGATAAGAAGGCAAAACAAATACACTAGTTTGTGCCATCCAAGGATGCACTTCCGTATGACCAGGCCACTCCAAAATACCTTCTTTAACCCAAACCAAGACATCCTCTTGGGTAATTGAGCCGGGGTTAGAGTCCAAACCTCCAAGAAGAATGAAGCGCACCTGTGGATACCGTAGCTTTACAATACGCGCGGCCGCAGCGTAGTCCTCAATACCTTTTTCACGCAGTAGACGTGCTACAAGTATAAAGGTGACGGGGGTAAGTACTGGCGGCAGCACAGCCCACTCTTTCAAATCAACGCCTATTCCACCTAGTAAAAAGCATTTACCAGCAGGTAAGACCCGCGCAGCAACAAGTTCCGCAGAATCATCAGGATTCAAAAAAATAATACGATTAGCCTGCGCCATCCCCACACGATAAAGCCAAATTACCAACCGCTTTAACGCCCGGCGTTTGATAGAAAAGCCCTCTCTTCCCGGAGTGAACACAAAGCCTAATCCCTCCACCATGGCGAAGCGTCTAGGCACCCCGGCCAATCGAGCCGCGATAGAGCCAAAAATCACTGGCTTTATAGTGTAGCCCAGAGTGATGTCAGGACTAAGCTGCCTGAGCCGCCATGTTAGTCGCAAAGTATTGAGAGCATCCAGCAATGGATTCATGCTAGTGCGGCTCATAGGGCTATTAATAGGCTCTGCCCCAAGCGACTTAACACAAGCGCGCGATCTATCATCAAAGTTTGGAGCCAAAGCAAATACACGAACACCTTGCTGAGTAAGAACTTTAATTAATGGTGCTCGAAAATTTGTAAGAGAAGTTGCGCAGTGAGAGATGAGAGCTATAGTAGTCACTAAATTTATCTCAAAAATAATCACAAAGTCTTAGTAGACTGCCAAATATTATGGTTAGGGTAGGTGGCCACAAGAACCAAGTGCAACGCCTGATATCTAATCAGGTACGCTGCGCCGATGAACAGACACTATCACCATCGTGGTCCTGAAGAACGTGCCTTCATCATGCTCAGCATCAACGAAGGCCACACTCTTACGCAGGTTGCACGATCGATAGGCTGCTCGCCCAGCACCATTAGTCGCGGGGGACGCGGCGTCGCAGCTTAAGATGCCACTCGAAGCCTGTAATGAAATTATTAGCGAGATCGCCGAATAAATATCAGCGATCAAACATTAACTTAGGCGTTGCACTTAGTTCTTTAGGTCGCCTCGCATAACTTCTAAACAAAAATGCAGTAAAAATTAAGAATATCGGATTTAAATAGTAGTACAAACTTAGGCTATACAAAAAATATGCTAGAAATAAGATAAATCCAACCTTGGAAAAAACCTTCCATAAAATCAATATTGAAAATATAATTCCGGGAATCCCAAAACAAAATGCTAAGGACAAGAAATTAGAGTGTATTTGCCCAAAAAATGGATCGCCATCAAATTTTCGTACAACTTCACTTGATCCATAAATAAAGTACTGAGGACTTTGTATTACTCTTAAATATCCTCTTCCATCCTGGTCCGAACTGTTTTCCATGAAATCTAACCTATCTATTAAAAAATCAATCGAATCAGTCTTTGGCATTTCGTTATCAATTTTTTGCAGACCGGCACTTAGCAAAAAAAATATTACTAACAAACCCAAAAGACCAAACCATATTTTTTTTTGGAGAAATGCCACTCCTAGGTAAATCAAGTATGCACGCGACAAAGTAACCAACCCAATCACCCTTAAAGCATTGATAAGATAATTTGATCTTCCATAAAAAATGATAAATATTAGTGAGACATGAACAACTTGCATCGCCAAATGATTCTCTGTACCAGACAAGCCATATGCACGTACTGGAAAGCTTGTGACAAATTGATAAACTGCAACTAACGAACTTAGAAATAGGTTGAACATCAAGCTTTTAAGCAGAAACTCCCACTCACTTTCTTTGATTACATTGCTCATTAGAACAAGTAGTATAAAATAATTAATCCAATAAAATGAATTTGTTATAAGATCTGCTTGCTGAGCAAATGCTACCTCAAATAAATTTCTCAGGGAGAAAAATATAATGCACACAATCGCTATCTTATAAGTCGAGTTTAATTTAAATATTGACCTCCTACAAAAAGCGAATATTAGCATTGCAATAGTTACAATCGGCATTATTAAATAATTTGGCTGTATACTGCTATCTTCTCCAAATCTAAAAATTGCCCCGGCACTTAAAAAATATAATACAATATTCAATTTATTATATGCTCAACCCGTAATTAGTCGTACCTGAATAATCCCATCTCAAGCCGGCAGCCACGCCGCATAAAAAATAGCCCAAAAAGTCGATATCCACCGCCGCAACAGCCTTAGGTTATACCTCGCCGTACACCACCGCGTGGATCGCATCACCTCCCACTCCTTTCAAGCGATCCCGACGCACTCCGCAATTATCTATCACATGCCCGATGATCGGCTCAATCGCTTGCCGTCGCTCAATCCAGCCCCATTGCCGCCGCATCAGCCGTTTCGCCTTGCCACGATGCAGGATCTCCGTGCCATCCAACGTGCGGCCTCGATAACCCAGATCCACAATCTCCACCCTGCGCTGACGGCCGCTGAGGATGCTCGCCTGTTCAATCTGCTCAGCCAACATTTCACAGTCATACGGATTGCCCGGGAAGTTGCGTGCACCTAGGATCAAGCCCTGTTTGGCCGTTCCAGCCAGAGCTGCAAGGACGCCTTATCCGCCTCGCTGACCGTGAGTAGCTTGTCGACCCAGGATCGTGCGTTGCAGTTTGATCGCCCCGCGCATGAGCATAGCGCCCGGCCTGACCGCTTAGACTCGTGCCTTAACGTTCATAGTTCTGGCGCAGACTCATGCCTTGCCGTTGGGACACCAACAGCAGCTTGCTACGACCGACCTCCAGTCAGCGGCTGTCCATGGGGAAGGCTATCGCCTTCTCCTGCACGGTGCTGTAGATGATCACGCGATCTAGTCACGAGCACTGACCGCCTTCATTACGCGCGCGATAGCAATGGTTTACTCTAGCAGTTTTTCAATGCCGGCCTCGTCCAAGCACTGACGCCAGCTCGTCAGTGAGCTCGGGCCACACGACAGAGCAGGTCTTACACCACCCGCCTGCGGCAGGTCGGTGCCATGGCATCATCGAGTGCCGCTCAATCCATGCGTTAGCCGAGTATGATGAGCGGGTGCTTGAGGTCAATCTGACCACCGATACGGGATTGGAACAAGTCATCAGCCTTGGCAGCGAGGGTATCGACAGCAACTTTCTTGAAGCGAATGAATGTGTACGAAAACCACAAGAACGTGAGCCTGATATTATCGGTTTCTGGCAGTTGAAGCACAGAGATTTCAGACCTAAATCCGCGCATGTGCTAGGCTGCGGAGTTATTTAGGAAAAAATTATAAAATATATAATATTATATGCGCAACAACGTCGCCGATTCTATACATATATATAATAAATATTATTTTTCGGGGAAAATTAAATATTAACGCGTTTTTGTTAGTTATTTTTAACGCTAAATTTATTAAGCAATACGAATACTAATTTTAGTGTTTGAATCGAGTGGCGCTTAAAAAATTGCCCTAAGCAGGGTACTATTTTAACAGCTCATTAAATCTCACCCTAATAGGATTTGCTATTAATGAACAATATGCACCTTTGGCCAACACTGATAAATCAATCCATTTATATTTCCTTACGCACCTGCTGATACGAGCTAGTAACATGCATTCTTACACATTGAGTGAATGTCAAAATTATGGATCATTCCTTTGTCCAGATCAAAGATCAGAGCAATGCGAAAAAGTGCCTCAATACGATTCACCGCTGTCGTTTGGCCCTCTAATTTTGAGGTCAAACTTGCTTCAAGCCAAAACTAGGAAGCGCGTGTTGCGATCCACTTGCGCCGCCACAAATCATTTATTGACCGCCCTTAATCAGCTAGCCCCAATAGCTTGTCGCCAAGCGGCTCTCCACTTCAGGTACCCACTTGTGAATCATCTACAGTTGAGCAACTTGCCGCGGTAAAGATCGCTTGCAGATTGTTGATTCTAGCCGCTCTTGGCACGACGCAGGTCATCCATCATCTCGCTACGCAACTCACAACTAGGCATGGCGTAGATCGCGACATAAACGCTCTTGTGTAACCCTGCATCTCGGGCTGGCTTGGATAAAAACTCAAGATTTGCCGTTAATCTGCTATGACAACCAGCGAAAACGTAAATTCTTTTCATGTATGTGTCACGGCAGAGAGGCGAGTACGTATTTGATACCTTATCGTATTGCACGCAGGCAATTACCTCCCTAGTCGACAGCTATTCCTGCTTCGTAGTACTGTGCGACGATATAATGAACTAGCGAAATATGCACAGTTAAACCACTAATCTACATATCGCAGGCGATGTCTTCTAAAGTGCCTGAGTCAAGGTGTGGCCTGCGCAGATACTGTACATTATGAGGAAGTGTTGCACAACATACCTAAACAGACATGAATTATGTTGTTCTTGGTTCTGGAGAACGGATGTGGTAATCGAGTGCACACACTATTAATATTTTCTATTTATTATAGAAATTAGAACTGACTCCCATCTCTCAGCAATTATTTTCGGTGAATACTCATTTTGAACCTGTTTAAATGCTGCTTGAACACGCTCAATGCGTTCTTTTTTTGGCATTGCTAAAGCATATTCTAATGAATTGGCTTGTATAGGAGCAATTAAATAATCCTGCAATTTTTCGTAAGATGGAATCATATCACAAACTACTAACAGCTTATTAAGTATCGCTGTAACAGGGCGATTAGTCGATTTGGAAAATGTAAAGGGAGAAGGTTTTATTGGCAAAAGCAAGAAAGTATGAAGACTTAGCGCACGATCTACGGTGTTTTTATTCCATGGCATATAATATGTTCTTATACTAAGTGCTTTAGACACTTCTCGATATTTTCTGTACGAGTTACTGATTATAGTAAGTGATTTATTGCCATCACGAAAAGCATCATTGATTATTTTTCTTCCTTCAAGCAAATCAAACATGCCGCCCTCAGCATAGGATACTCCGTGTGTACCAAACCAAACGAAGCGGTCATCAGGATCGTTAGTTCGATTTAAGCACCACTCGAGCCACTTAAGTCGAATTTCTGCCAATATGTTTATATATCCTTCCGGCCGTGATACTTGCTGACTCTCTTCATAGCAATCTTCGATTGTGAATATTGAACATGAATCAATTACACATTGCTCTTCAATCACTCCCGCCAAATACTCTGAAGCCGTGGTTATGGCATCTACCTGGAGCAATGCATCTCGAAGTAAATTCACGCGTGCCTCATGCTGCTTTAAACCACTCGGACTTTTTGAATCTGTATAAAAGTGATTGTCGCAAATATCAAATATAATCACTCCTTTCGGATTTTTCGTGCGAAAAAGCTTAATTTTTATTTGTGTTTCTAGGTCGTATCTCTTAGAAACTATCAGAATATCTGGGTCATCACATTGATCATAAAAACTACAGGTGTGACCTCGTTCGCTAAGACCTTTCATGATTTCTTCGACGCGGAGTCGAAAAGATGCTGATTTCAAATTTTTTGAAGGAGGAATCCAAGCGATACGTAGATGATTTAACATTAAATTTTTCAATATATTATATGACCGTGTAGCCAAAGCCAGAAAGAGTGTTCTCATAGGATGCTAGAATACTTCGTCTATTTGCATCGAGTGAGATACAATTCGATTGGCTAATAATTGTTAAATGATGCTTAAATTCGAGCGGCAACTCAAATAGCACGGTTGATGGTGCTGCGAAGATCCGTGAAAAACCACCCGCCAATGGGTTTACAACTGCCTGCACTCCTAAATATTTGCAAACGTAGTCCGACACATAGTCAGGATCTCGGCCACGCTTGTTGTAAATAGCGACTGGACCGTTGGCATCGAAAAATATTGATCGCTGTTTAAGTGAGCGTTGCATAACGTGAAAGGAAGATCCGACCGGTTCACTAAAGCCCAGCACTAGCCACCCCGTACTTAATACCGGAAGAATTTCGAGCAAGTCCGATAGGCCGTCCGATATTAGAGTGCAGCGTCGCTTAAAAAGCCTATATACAATCCAATTATCCTTAGCACCTGAACGCGGAATAAAAATTCTACATTTTTTGAACTTAGCAAAAATCTGTATGATGCAATACAATAGTTCTAAACCACGAGATAGGGACGATTGCTCTTTGAATCCAATTCTGAACTTTGCTACAAGAGGACCATCAATCAAACCTGCTTGATCTTGGTGATAATTCGTTGAATAAATAAGCACGCTACCCATAATGCCTACTCCTACAAGTCACTGACATCTGCATTTTAATGCTCAATGTGTGATGTCTTTTTAAACTTCCAAAAATTTTACTTCATCCTAAATGTTAAGCTCAAAACCTCTGACGAACTTCGGACTAAGTCGAGCTTTAGTGGAGTAAATAACATGATCAAAACGAATTTCACATTTGGTAAAGTAATCTTCCCAGACGTGAATCTCTGTTACTCTCTTTCATAGTGTGCTAAATGCTTCAGGCAATTTACTGCTATTCGAGAGTATTGATGGGCCTAGCCCATATCTCGATACGTCCGCTCTGGCGCATCAAACCAAGGAGCAGATTTAGGAGTATACGAATCGGAATACTAAGCTTACCAATTCGAATCCAGCGCGCCAGCATGGCCAATTTTGAGTTTTTACGCTCGTTCGCCCAGATCTCAAAACTGTGTAATATGGTCATGCAATTACGCTGCCAGAAGACTCGTTCGAGCCGCCAACCTGCCTTATCGAGCAAAATACCAATCGTCTTTGGCGTGTAGTGGTACAAATGCGTAGGCAACTGCAGATCGTAGCTTCGCGCACCAAACATTGTCCTAGAAAGCGACTCGGCACTCGGCACTAGTGCGACGAGATATCCGCCAGGCTTAATCCAGCTGCGGAGTTTCCGCAATGCAGTTACGGGCTCGTGCAAATGTTCGAGAACCATCCACGCTGTAATCACATCATAGTCACGACGGAAAGACTCTACCTGTTCGATTGCACCGATGTGTACTGCAAAGCCTTTGCTTCGCGCAACTGCAGCAGCATCACTTGAGAACTCTATGCCTTCGACATCCCAGCCAGCACTGCGGGCCTCCTCCATGTAGTTGCCTGTAGAGCAGCCAACCTCAAGCATGCGACCGGGAAGCACCGGAGGAAGGGTGCGGCTACGTAACCCAAGAATGCCACGAAGCCAATTCTTGGCGACCTTCTTCGATCCCGTGCCGGTGATGGCCTCTGGTTGGTACGGGCCATAGTCTGCTGGGTAGTATACTCCGATGGAGTCTGGCGTCGGTCTTGGGGTGGTTCTCTCCAGACCGCAGTGCCGGCAGCGGTAAATGCTGAATTCTCCGGGAATATGATGAAGAAGGTCGCTGCCGTTCAGGACGAGGTCGTCTTTTGCAAGGCAACCGTTAGGGCAATCAACTGACTCCAGCACTACGCCTGGTGGTAAAGATTTACTCATTTATTATCCAGATCAATGCAAGCGAACGCATGTAGTTCGTTAACTTCGTTGTTGAGCAAGAGCTTGCCTGCTCGTTCAATATCCTCATCAGTCCAGTCCCACCACCTGATCTCCAACAACTTACAAATTGTCGCTTCATCGAAGCGGTACTTGATGTGCCGGGCAGGATTTCCAGCTGTGATCGAATACGGCGGCACGTCCTTCATTACCACGGCCTGCGCTCCGATGACTGCGCCATCACCGATGTGCACACCGGAGCCTATAAAGGCACCCCGGCCAATCCATACGTCGTTGCCTATCACCACATCACCCTTGGTCATCGGATGACCTTGTACATTCTCGAGCGAATCGAACAACTGCATTAGCGGGTAGGTAGTGATCCAATCATGCCGATGCTCGCCGCCCAGAAAAATTGTAACGCCATCGGCGATGGATACGAAACTGCCAATTGTCAGACGCGCGCCACTCGTTGTGAAGTGTATCTTAGGAGTGCCGTAACTGTACTTACCGATCGCAAAGTGACGGTAGTCGCGGTTCAGGTTCATCGCGCGCCGCCTAAGATACCTGAACCTCCTGAAAAATTTACTAATCAAGGGGGTGTCTCCATTCTGCGCAATTTAAGTTCTACAATAACAATGCTCATCACGAACGTGATCAAGTAGGCAATTGTGATCGCGATAGCGAGACCAACCACACCGGCCTCCTCGAAAAAAATCCACTTGAGTATTAGACCAAGCAGGAAACCACCAGTTGATATTTTCGCAGCAAGCAACATTTCACCCAGCGCATACAGCACTGAAATGACAATCGTGCCGGCGATTGACACAAAGAGAAATCCAATAAGCGCCATCATAAGTTTCCACATCAGTAGGGCATTTTCGGCTGAAAAGTCCAGCGCTAGGGCTAATGCATCTAATAACCAAGGGCGCCCGACAAAGAGCACACCGGCGATTACGACTGTGGCGAGCAGCGCCACGACTATACGCCCCCGATAGCGAGTACGAACTGAGTGGACTTCGCCGCGCTCGAGCAGGCGAGCGAGAGTCGGGATCAAGGGCATGCTGATGGCTCGCTCGAGCACTGTCGCTAGAGCACCGATGCCCTGCTGAGCCAGCCCCAGCATAGTCATACTCCCGGCCTGGGCCTGTGACGCCCAGTATCTGTCAACGAGGGGCGAAGTTTTCGACAGTGACGCACTGAACAGGAGCGGTCGGACCATATGCCAAGTTTCGGCAAGACGCAGGCCGCCTCTTATGGCAGGCCAAGGCCAGTTGGCAATGTACATATGCAGAATGTAAATCACGAATGACCTTGCCAGCCAAATCAAAACCGCAGACCAAACTCCCCACGTAGGCACAAGGAACCAAATCGCCACCAACGCCAAAATGGTACCGACGAGCGCGATAACCTCAGCCGTCAGGAATCGATCGCTGGCCCTGAGCGCCACAGTAAGCAGTGTCACCTGAGTGTTTAGCACTGTGGCACCAAGCAACACTATGCTGAATGCTGTGGTTGTCTGGTGCAGAACTTCGCTGAAGCCCGAGTACAGTGCGGGCACCCACCATGCCGCCGCAGCCATCAGCAGCAGCACTACTGTACCGACTAAAACCGCTGCCTGACCTTGTGCAAGTGACTGCTCCTCGCGCCAAGCAATGACATCATGGCGCAGAAGCGAGAAACGGGGAAGCCAGACGCTCTGTAGTGAGGAGGCAATGATCGCGTTAACAACAGATGGAACTGCCTGCGCAGCTATGTATGCATCTGTTTGCGGGCCGACACCAACTAGTCTAATTATTAGCAATTGAAACAGTAAAAGGCCTAACAATTGCATAGCAGCGATGAAGATTATAAATAAGCTTTTACTCATAATCTTAAAATTTTCCGATTAAATTCATTAAAAAATTAAATAATATTTAAATTATTAATGAATTTAAATATTATTTAATTTTAACGGTCATTATATTCCTAATATTAATTATCAATTAATATTAGGAATATACTATTAGCGATAATTTTCATATGGCAAAAGTTAAAAAATAGATACTCTTGGTTTAGCAAGGGCATAGCCTAAATTTTGTGATTTCCCGCCAAATTCATTGCCTTGACTGCAAGACTAAAGTCTTGGG
>DDPD01000001.1 GCA_002342025.1 Moraxellaceae bacterium UBA2477
CTTTCAAATTTGAAAGGCGACCGCCCTATTCGATTTGAGTCCGTCAGTCTTGCCCGCGTACTGCCACAGACACCGATCCTCAATGGCGCTAGCGTCACTCTGAGCTTTGCTGGAAAACCCTTTGTCGTTGCCCAGCCCGGCGAAGAGGTCATCAGCGACCCCGTTGTGTTCACACTGAATGCGCAAGAAGATCTGGCGGTTAGCTTTTACATTCCAGGCGAATCAGGGCCTATGACATGGCATGCCGTAAGCTTCGCCCCGCAATACATCAGTGCCCCTGGCAGTGGCGATGTGACCCAAGACAATACCGGACGTTCCTTCCTTGAACTGTCGATTGGCTGGTTCTTCCTAACGGGTCTCGATGTCGTTAACACAGCATCTCCAGGAGCCCTTGTTGCGATTGGCGACTCCATCACCGACGGCGCTTATCAAGTATTGAATCAGCGTTGGCCAGATTGGCTCGCAAAGCGGCTGAATGACTCAGGTCAGCACATCGGCATTCTTAATCAAGGCCTAAACAGCAACACGGTGACAGAAATGCCCAAGGATGACCCTAACCGTGGCAGTCCGGCCGTGCTTCGTTTTGAGCGCGATGTACTGCAACGATCCGGTGTTCGCGGCGTAATCATTTTCGAAGGCACCAATGACTTGGGTGGCGGCATTAAGGCAGAGCCCGTCATTGCTGGCCTGGAAGACATGGCTCGCCGTGCCAAAAGTGCTGGCCTGTGTGTCTTTATGGCCACTATTGCACCGCGAATGGATGTTGCCTTCGGATGGTTTCCGGATGGCCCAACCGTCAAAGAGCCCGAGCGCGTGAAAATCAATGAGTGGATTCGACAAGAAGCAAAGGTCGATGGCGTCATCGATTTTGCCAACGTGCTCGCCATGCCAGGCTTGCCTAGCGTGCCCAACCCAGTGCTCTTCACACCGGACTTACTTCACCCAAACGCCGTTGGATTTAAGTTAATGGCCGACGCCATTGATCTTGAGGCGCTTCACCGTCAGTGTGATTTATAGCGCTGGTTGGCATTGCGCAATGCAAAAGCTTTCGACATAAAAAACCCTCGCCAGTCAGCGACTGAGCGAGGGTTTTCTTTGTTAGCCATGTGCTTAGGCTTAATTTGGAGGAGAAGGAGGGATTCACTAGCAATTTAAAATCAATGACTTGCATAAATATAAAGCAATCATACCCACAATAATGCCTACACTTAGCACCCCATGCCAAACCAGAAAAATTAGACCCTCGCGATAGCCAGCCTCGTCAAGTACGGCTTGTAGCACTAGCGCAGGGACAATTCGCAGGACCAAGGGTAATCCCCCCAGAAATTGATGGTGATCAGAAGTAGAATTTTCTCCAGACGATTTGAGGAAGTTCTACATGAAGACATCCCGATACAGCGACAGCCAGATTATGGCTATCCTGAAGCAAGCCGAAGCCGGCACGCCGGTGCCTGATCTGTGCCGCGAGCACGGCATGAGTGTGGCGTCGTTTTACAAATGGCGCGCCAAGTTTGGCGGCATGGACGCCTCCATGATGTCCCGGCTCAAGGAGCTTGAAGACGAGAACCGCCGGCTCAAAAAAATGTACGCTGAGGTTCAGCTGCAGGCTGATGTGCTGAAGGAAGCTATGGCAAAAAAGTGGTGAGGCCGTCTCGCCGACGCGAGATGGCCCAGCGCGCTGTGGCGACACAAGCCATGAGCATCCGGCTGGCTTGTGTCGCCTTCAGCATCAGCGAGACCTGCTACCGCTATCAGCCCAAGTTGTTATCAGAGAATGCCGAGATCGTCGATTGGCTGATTCGGTTAACGCACAATCAACGAGGCTGGGGCTTTGGCCTGTGCTTTTTGTTCCTGCGCAATGTCAAAGGCTATGGCTGGAACCATAAGCGGGTCTATCGCATTTACCGTGAGCTGGAGCTGAACCTGCGCATCAAGCCGCATAAACGCTTGGTGCGCGCCGTGCCGGAGCCTCTGGCTGTACCGGAACAGCCGAACGAAGTCTGGTCGATAGACTTCATGCATGACCAGCTCAGTGATGGCCGCAGCGTGCGGCTGTTCAATGTGCTGGATGACTTCAACCGAGAAGGTCTTGGCATGGAGGTGGACTTCTCGCTGCCGGCCGAGCGGGTGATCCGTTCGCTGAATCAAGTCATCGAGTGGCGAGGTCAGCCGCAGGTGATTAGCTGAGACAACGGACCGGAGCTGATCAGTGGCAAGTTGATGGCCTGGGCGGCAAAGCGGGGCATCGAGATCGCGCATATCCAACCGGGCAAGCCGCAGCAAAATGCCTATGTGGAGCGTTACAACCGGACGGTACGTTACGAGTGGCTGGGCCAGTATCTGTTCAGCGATTTGGCAGAAATGCAGGCGCATGGAGCACGATGGCTGTGGACATATAACAACGAGCGCCCGAATATGGGCTTGGGTGGCATCACCCCAAAACAGAAGTTGGCCATGATGGCCTAGGTTCTACTTCTGGATCCCGTTAAAAATGGGGGGATTACCCAAGCTATGATCTGGACGGCCGCCGCATTCCAGCCTAAAGTTTGAAAATGCCCGCTGTGCACAACAGAGCAACCAGCCATGCCTGAACTCGAACTCAGAAAGCGACGCGAACGCGCCGCCCGCAATGCGATGGCAAGCTCAGCCTTGGAAGGACTGGTCGCCTCCAAAGTACTGCAGGAAAATTTACACCGCTATGTCGAAGGGACGACCTCACTTGAGCAAATATTGAAGGCTGCACAGGCTCGCCATACACCCGAAAGCTCGAAAATGCCCGATTAAAGCTCATCCGAGAGCTATACTGTCACACATAGCTTTTGTCTAAGGCAGGAAAATATGATCAAAAAATCACCTCCCGAAAGTCAGGGCGAGCGCGCACTAGGTGCGGCTATGCGCAACGCTAGGCTTGAAGCTATCGAGCGTCGTACGCAGGCGATGGCAACTCACTCGGAACGACTGAAGGCCGCGATCAATTCAGGGGTAGTCCGCCGCCAGGAACTAGCCCGTGACTGGTGATATACCAATCCTGATCGTTGTTGCAGGCCCGAATGGTTCCGGTAAGACTTCGATCACCAAAAAGTTGGTATGTCCCGGCTTTAGTGGACAGTTGATTTAGAACTACTCACTGCTGCTCGGCGCTCAAACTCTACCGGGCTGAGATATCCCAGCGTCGAGTGTCGGCGTCGTTGATTGTAGAACCGCAGGTAATCAAACACATCGGCTTTTGCCTCGTTGTAACTGCCATATTTCGTCAAATACACCCGCTCGGCCTTCAATGATCTAAAGAAGCTTTCCATCGCCGCGTTGACGCTCCTATGTCAACC
>DDPD01000039.1 GCA_002342025.1 Moraxellaceae bacterium UBA2477
CGCCGGCCAGATCAAGACCGGTTCGCTCTGCCGTTCCGACCGCGTCGCCAAGTACAACCAACTGCTGCGTATTGAACAGGAACTGGACTACAGCGCACCGTATCGCGGCAAGGCCGAATTCAAGGGTCTTAACTAAGTATGACGCCCACTTCCAGCCTCGGTCGTTTATTGTTGTGGCTGGCAGCGGGCGTCTTTTTAGTGCTGCAGTTTAAGCTCTGGTTTGGCGAAGGCGGTATTGTGGATGTGCATCGCATTAAACAGTCCGTTGCCGTCCAACAAGCTGAAAATCTGATTCTGCGGCAGCGTAATGCTGTCTTAGAGGCGGAAGTGAATGACCTGAAAAATGGTCAGGCCGCCATTGAAGAGCGTGCCCGACTCGACTTGGGCATGATTAAAGATGATGAGACCTTCTATCTGGTGACTGGAAAGGCACTGGCGGGTTCAATCACCGCTGATAACGCGACGCCCAAGCCGGCCACACCGGCTCATGTTTCCGGTCAAAAAGCCCTGGCAACAAAAGCGGTGGTAACGCCGCCCTCCGACTTAAAGCCGGTCACGGTGGCGCCACTGATGCCAAGTTCGCCCATCCCCTCGGGTCAGCCTTAATGGCATTTCATGCGGTAATCCCTGCTGCCGGCGTTGGCAAACGCTTTGGTAGTAGCCTGCCTAAGCAATACCTTGCCCTCGCGGGTAGCTGCATTCAAACCCATACCCTAGATCGCTTATCGGCAATGCCGGAGTTGTCGCTGCTGGTGGTGGCGATTTCTGCTGAAGATACTCAGGCGTATGGCTTGCCTTACGCACAGCCACAGCGCTTGCAGTTTGTGCATGGGGGTTGTGAGCGTATGGACTCTGTGCTGGCAGGATTGAACGCGCTGCAGAGTCAAGGAGCAGCGCCTTCGGACTGGGTGCTGGTGCATGATGTTGCCAGGCCTTTGGTGCGTCCGGCCGATATCCGGCAGCTCATGTCGGTATTGCAAGAAGACGCTGTCGGGGGCATTTTGGCAAATCCAGTTCGTGACACCATGAAGCGAGGCTCTGCCCAGAGCATTATCGCCACCGTGGATCGTGAGCAGCTTTGGCACGCCTTAACCCCCCAAATGTTCCGACTGGATGCGTTACGGCAGGCACTTGTGGCCGCTAAAAGCGAAGCCGCCAATGTGACAGATGAGGCTTCTGCGATGGAGCGTCTGGGCTATCAACCGAAATTGGTTGAGGGCGCGCGGGACAATATCAAAATCACCTTTCCTGAAGATTTGGCCCTGGCAGAACTGCTGTTAGCGGAGCAACTACGCACGGGAGCGTTGTCATGAGTAAATTATTTCCACGTGTCGGTCACGGCATTGACGTGCACAAGTTTGGTGACGGCGATGCGGTCACATTAGGCGGCGTGAAAATCGCACATGACCAAGGCCTGGTGGCTCACTCCGATGGTGACGTGGCCCTGCATGCGTTGGCCGATGCACTGCTGGGTGCCTTGGCATTGGGCGATATTGGTAAGCACTTTCCCGACACCGATCAGGCCTATGCCGGAGCGGATAGTCGTGCACTGCTCCGGCATGTGCTTACGCTGGTCCTCAATCAAGGCTACACCGTGGGTAATGTCGACATCACCGTGTTGGCAGAGCGCCCCAAGTTAGCCCCTCATATTGCACTGATGCGTGAGCGCATAGCCGATGATCTCAATATTTTGCCCTCACAAGTCAGCGTGAAAGCCACCACCACTGAGCAATTAGGCTTCGTAGGTCGCCGTGAAGGAATTGAGGCTCATGCCGTGGTGATGTTGTGGCCAATCTGCGATGAGTGATCTTCCAGCGCCAGTATTAACCTCGGGCTCCTGCCCGTCGCCGTGGGGCGAGCCTGTGGCGCAGGCGCGACTGAAAGCGCAGCCTGAAGACTTTGTGGTGGAGGAGGTGCTGGGCTTCGAGCCCACCGGCGAAGGCGAGCATTTGTGGCTGTGGGTCGAGAAGCGTGGCATGAATACCGATGCAGCTGCCCGCGAACTGGCGGCGCGTCTCGACGTATCAGCCGCTCTCGTTAGCTTTTCCGGCATGAAGGATAGGCAAGCTTTAACACGCCAGTGGTTCAGTGTGCATACCCCGGCTACGTGGTCGCTGGATGATGCATGGCTCAGCACGGACCATGGCGATTTTCGTGTTCTGCGTGCGCTGCGAGGCGCGCGTAAATTGCGCAGAGGCGTCCACGATGCCAATCAATTTCGCATCACCCTACGTGACGTTCGAGGGGATGTCGGTGACATCGAGGCACGCTTAAACCTCCTCGCCGCTGAAGGCGTTGCCAACTACTTTGGGCCGCAGCGATTTGGTCATGGCGGGCGCAATATTGGCCAGGGTTTGGCTCTGCTAGCCAGTCGTCGCTCGGGACGAGCTCGTCGGCGCGATAATCGCGAAAATTTATGGATGTCTGCGATTCGCTCCGCCTTATTTAATCAAGTTTTGGCAGAGCGTGTGCGCAACAAGACATGGGCTAGCTGTTTGCCCGGTGATGTTTTGCAGTTAGATGGTCGCTCGGCGTTATTTGCGCCGGATGTATTGGACGCTGACATTGCGCCGCGCCTAGCTCGCGGGGAGATACACCCCACAGGCCCACTGCCCGGTGATGGCGCCCAAGTGATCTCAGGGGAAGCACTCGCGCTAGAGCAGCACATCCTAGCGCCATGGCAGGCGACCTGTGATGACCTGGCGGCGCTGCGTATTCCCGCCCAACGACGCGCACTCAGGCTGCGCTTACGATCACCGCAATGGCAGTGGACGACTCCCGACACCTTAGTGATTGAGTTTGCCCTGACCGCTGGTGCGTTCGCGACCAGCGTGCTGCAATCGCTGGCAGTTCTAGAAGAAGGGCAGCTTGATGCGATTTCTGCTGAGTAATGATGATGGCGTTTTTGCGCCAGGTTTGTTGGCTATGGCCGAGGTACTGGCCACGCTCGGCGAGGTTACGGTGGTGGCGCCAGATATTGAGCGCAGTGCTTTTTCCAGTGCGCTTACCTTAGATCGCCCATTACGCCCGCAACGACTCGCCAATGGCTTTATCGCGGTCAATGGCACGCCCGCCGATTGCGTTCATATTGCGCTCAATGGGCTGCTGGACTTTGTGCCTGATGTGATTGTGTCGGGCATTAATGCCGGTGCTAATTTGGGTGATGACGTGATTTATTCCGGTACCGTCGCAGCCGCATTAGAAGGCCGCTTTACGGGTAAATCGGCTATGGCGGTGTCCTTGGTGGCCAGCCAGGCCAAGTCCTTAGGTATTGACGCTTATCGGCCAGCCGCAATTCGAGCGGGAGAGCTATTGCAGCAGTGGTCCAGTCTGGCCCTGCCCCCGCGCTGCATGCTCAATGTAAATGTGCCTGAAGGCCCGCTAACTTCGCATAAGGGCTTTGCCACGACTCGTCTGGGTCATCGCAACCCCAGCCCGCCCGTACTAAAGCTGCGTGACCCACGAGGGCAAGATGCCTACTGGATTGGTCCGTCCGGCGAGCCTAGCGATGATGCCGATGGCACCGATTTTCACGCGATCAAGGAAGGCTTTATTAGCGTCACGGCCCTCGATAGTGACATGACCTGCCGACGCTCATCGGCCATGCTGGGCCAATGGCTTGCTAAAGTTGGTGCAGTTTAGTGTGCTCGTGCTAGAGTCCAAAACATACGTTTCTCAAGAATAATGATGACATGAGTTCAGGCCTTTCAATTGATCTTCAAGGCTCCGGGATGACATCGGCGCGTACGCGTGAGCGCCTGATTAGCCGCCTGATGTCTCAAGGTATTCGCGATACCCGCGTACTGGACGTGATGCGTCAAACGCCCCGTCATTTGTTTGTTGATGAGGCACTGGCACACCGCGCCTATGAAGACACTGCGCTGCCCATCGGCCATAGCCAAACCTTGTCTCAGCCCTACAGCGTCGCGCGTATGACTGAGCTGCTATTAGCAGATGGCCCGCGTCGTAAGGTGCTCGAAGTCGGGACAGGCTCAGGTTATCAAACGGCCGTTTTGGCTCAGCTCGTGGCCATGGTTCATTCCATCGAGCGCATTAAGCCTCTGCAAGATAAGGCGCGCGAACGTCTCAATAGTTTAGGCCTTAACAATGTCCGTTTGCGTCATGCGGATGGCTTGGGCGGCTGGCCCGGTGAGGGCGGCTATGATGGCATCATTGGTACAGCCGCAGCCCTGGGCGTGCCAAGCACGCTGACGGACTTGCTGGCAGTGGGTGGCTGTTTGATTCTGCCCGTTGGGGCAGGGCAACAGCAGTCATTGGTGCGTGTCCGTCGAACAGCCGAAGGCTTGCAGCAAGAGGTGATTGAGCCCGCGCATTTTGTGCCGATGTTAGGTGGCGTGATTCACTAAATCACTGGTGCCCTCGAGTGGAATCGAACCACCGACCTGTCCCTTAGGAGGGGACCGCTCTATCCAACTGAGCTACGAAGGCATGTCACGCAGGGCCGCAATTCTAGCCTAGTCAGTGCGACTCTCCTACGTCATTGATGCAACTGGCATCATAACCCGCTTCTTCTAGCCAGATTTTTAGTTGCCGCTGCAGATGCAATTGAATCTGTCGAATGCGCTCACGCGTCACGCCTAATTCTGCGGCGATAGCATCCAAGGTGGACTCTTCGCGACGACTGCCCATGCCAAAGCGCGCCATCAATATGTATTGCTCCCTTGGCTTCAGTTGAGCAATGAACCGTTGTAAGTGAAAGATGATGTCATCGCGTACGATGATTTCCTCGGGTGTCTGGCTTGTGGCGTCTATGAGGTTATCCTGCCATTGACTTTGCCCATCCTCACTCGGAGCTTGCAACGAGCAGGGGCTTTGATCCCACACCATCAACTCGCGTACACAGTGGCTGCTATCTCCGGTATGCCTAGCAATATCTTCTGCGGTCGCATGGCGATATTGCATTTGATTAAGACGCTTTTGCGCGGATAAGTAGACATTTAGACGTTTTGCAATATGGACAGGAAGCCGCACCAGTCGGCACTTATTCATCATGCCCCGGCGAATGGCTTCGTGTATCCAATGTGTGGCGTAGGTTGAAAAGCGAAAGCCCATATTAGGGTCAAATTTGCTGGCGGCGCGGAGCAAGCCTAGGTTTCCCTCCGACACCATGTCATCGAGTTTTAGGGAGCTCTTGCCGCCATAGCTGCGTTGGTATCGTTTTGCGATATGAATGACGAGGCGCAGATTGCTGGCGATGATGCGCTCTCGGGCAGACGCATCGCCGTGACTCATAGCCAGCGTCAGTGTGCGCTCCTCCTCAACGCTGAGGAGTGGATACCGATTAACATCATGAAGGTAGTAATTAAAGGCCGCGGCAGACCCTGCTGCAGTATTTGAGCTCATGTCATCATCCTTGATGTACGACGTAAATTCAGCCTTTACGTCTTGGCTTTTTGCGACTGAAAGGAAGCAGGGGCATACCGATTTCGCTAGCGTCGCTATCTGCGTATTAGACAAAAGGTAGACAAATTGGGGTGACTCGAAAGTTATTTTGCCTAAGAGGGAAATCCATTTCCCTCACGAAGCGTGGCTTCAGGCGAGTAGTTTTTTCAGCAGTTGCTCATAGATATCGGTCAGCGTATCGAGGTCGTTGGCGCTGACGCATTCGTTAATCTGATGAATCGTTTTATTGACTGGGCCGAGCTCAACAACCTGTGCGCCAGTCGGGGCAATGAAGCGTCCATCGGATGTGCCACCGCTGGTGGAAAGCTCGGTATCACGCCCGGTTACCTGCTTAATGGCAGTCACCGCAGCATCCACTAAATCGCCGCGAGGGGTCAGGAAGGGATGACCACTGAGCTTCCAGTTCAGCGTGTAATTCAGGCCATGACGCTGCAAAACCGACTCCGTACGTTCACGTAATTGTGTCTCGGTCAGCTCCGTGGAGAAACGGAAGTTAAACACCACTTCCAAGTCACCTGGAATCACATTATTGGCGCCCGTGCCCGCGTTAATATTGGAAATCTGGAAGCTCGTGGCCGGGAAAAACTCGTTGCCGTGGTCCCAGGTTTCCGCGGCTAGCTCAGCTAGGGCGGGCAGGGCGCGATGAATCGGGTTGTCTGCCAAATGAGGATAGGCGACGTGGCCTTGGCGGCCATGCACTGTGAGTATGCCGCCCAGTGAGCCACGGCGACCATTTTTAATGACATCGCCCACTTGAGCCGTGCTGGAGGGCTCGCCGACTAAGCACCAATCAATTTTCTCTTGGCGAGCCTCTAGCGTTTCAACCACGCGCACCGTGCCATTGACAGCCACGCCTTCTTCATCACTGGTGATGAGGTAAGCAATAGAGCCCCGATGATCGGGGTGCTCTGCAACAAAGCGCTCGCATGCGACGACCATCGCCGCCAATGAGCCCTTCATATCAGCAGCGCCACGACCCGTTAACAGGCCATCTTCAATGCGCGGTTCGAACGGCGGAATCTTCCATTGCTCGATGGGGCCGGTTGGCACGACATCGGTGTGGCCGGCAAAGCAAAATACCGGCGCTTGATCGCCACGACGCGCCCAGAAGTTATCCACGTCACCAAAACGTAAGCGTTCAATACGAAATCCAATCGCTTCCAGACGGCGAATCATTAGGGTTTGGCAGTCGGCATCAAAAGGCGTAACAGAAGGCTCGCGGATGAGGTCGAGGGTGAACTTTAGGGTGGGCGAAAGCGTCATGAGTAGCCAGCTAGTTAATTCAAAGAGAGTGAGAGTTTAGCGAGCTTACGCCGAGGCGTCATGCGACAAGCCACGGCGAAAGCTTAAACAGAGAAGGACTGCTTCAGTGCGTGCGAGCGATTTCGCCCGAGCGCAATTTAGCCTGATAAATTTTCAGGTCGCGTTTCACCTCGGGCATCAAAATATACAGTCCAATAACATTGGGGATGGCCATTAAGAAAATCATGGCATCTGAGAAGTCAATGACGGGGCCTAAGCTCATGCTGCTACCCACCACGGTGCAGGAGCAGAAAAATAGCTTGAAGGCGAGCTCGACACCTGGCCTCTCACCCGTGATGTACGTTAGCGCTTTGAGGCCATAGTAAAACCAAGAAATCATCGTTGAAAAAGCAAATAGCACAACAGAAACGGCGAGCACCACGGGGAACCAGGAAACCGCACTGCCAAAGGCGTCGGAGGTGAGTTGCACGCCCGTGAGCTCGCTATCCAAGCGCCCCGTGATGATGATCACGAGTGCGGTCATGGTGCAAATCACCACGGTGTCGATAAAAGGCTCCAATAAGGCCACATAGCCTTCACTAATAGGATGCTTAGTGCGAGCCGTAGCATGAGCGATGGCGGCTGAGCCAATGCCGGCCTCATTGGAGAATGCTGCGCGCTTAAAGCCTTGTATCAAAGCCCCCAGAACACCCCCCGTGACCCCCTCGCTAGTAAATGCGCCCTCGATAATTTTTTCCACGGCATAATCAATATGCTCGATGTTGCTGGCGATAACGAACAAGGCGGCACTAACGTAAAGCAGGACCATAAACGGCACAATTTTTTCGGCAACGCGGGCAATGGAGCGTGCACCACCAATGATGACGCTGCCCAAAACGAGGGCGATGACTAGGCCAAAAAGCCAGCCTTTGTCGGCCCACCAACTGCTGCTTCCGCCCGTGACATTGACCACTTGTTGGAACGATTGATTTGCCTGAAACATGTTGCCAGCACCGATGGATCCACCAATACAGCACAGCGCAAAAAGAACCGCCAAGGCACGTCCAAGGGTACCCATGCCGCGCTGGGCGAGGCCTTTGGTCAGGTAGTACATCGGGCCGCCCGAAATGCTGCCATCGGCGTACTCATTGCGATACTTCACGGCCAGCGTGCATTCGGTAAATTTCGTTGCCATGCTGAGGAAGCCAGCAAGAATCATCCAGAACGTAGCGCCTGCGCCACCAATACTGATGGCGACGGCTACCCCCGCAATATTGCCCAAGCCGACAGTGCCAGACAGTGCCATGGATAACGCTTGGAAGTGTGATGCTTCACCGGCAGCGTCGCAGTTTTTTGCGCTGTACTTACCCTGAATGAGTCGAATGGAGTGGCCTAATCCGCGCAACTGCAGAAAGCCAAAGTAGCCGGTGAAAATAAAACTGGCGATGACTAGCCAGCCTAGAATCAAGGGGAAGGGTGTGCCTGCAAGCTCGATGGGATAAAACAAGGTGGATGAAATGGCATCAGATAGCGGCGCAATGGCGGCATTGATTTGGGCGTCTAAGCTCACAGGGACTCCTTAAAGTGCCTGCGGGCTAAAGGCTCACTGGGTGAGTCGGCCCGGCAGGGTAATGTCGTAATCGAGTTGAGCCACACGCTGTTGATCGCGCTCGGCATCGTGATTCAGTGCGATGGCATCATAATAGCGACGGACCTGTTGAACATAGTGCAAAGCTTGCTTTACATCGGGAGCTGGCTTGCCGGCGGCACGATTGTGTTGCGCTAAGGACACTAAGTTGCGGGAAACGTCTAGCCAGCTGTTGGGGTCGCCTTGTAGTTTACGCGTGAGTTTTCGCGCTGCAATCATATGGCCAGGGCCCATGTTATAGGCTGCCAATGCCATCCAAGTACGGTCAGGCTCTTGCACGCTGGCGGGGAGCTTAGACAAGATCTGTTTGAAGTAAGCGGTGCCGCCTTGGATGCTGTCTTTAGGTAGCGTGCGGTTTTTGACGCCCATCAGCTTTGCCGTGTCTTGCGTCAGCATCATCAGGCCTTGTACGCCGGTCGGGGAAATCGCGTTCTGATCCCAGTGCGATTCTTGGTAGGAGATGGCGGCCAATAAACGCCAATCTAAACCGTGCTGCGCGCTTTGCTTTTCAAACTCACGCTGATATCGCGGAAGCCTGACGGAAATATCTTTTTGGAAGCTTTTTGCACCATAGCGATTAAAGGCATTGCCGGTGCCATAAAAAGCTGCGAGACGCTCCAGTGTGCCGTCAGACTGCTTGCGTGTTAAAAAATTTTGGGCCGCTTGATACAGGCTTTCGTCGGCAGATTTCAAGAATACCCATGCCACGGCATCGCTCTTAGCAAACGACAAGCCGTCACGAAGATTAGGGAATAAGGGGCGATAAGCGTCGAATTCCTGATCGGTCATGCCGACGTAATCAATTTTGCCTTGGTCTAGCAGGGTGAGCAGGTCCAAGCCGTCGCCTTCCTTGAATTCCACGAGACGAACGCCCTCAACATCGGTAAGGGCGCTGCGTAATCGTTTCGCTTCACTGCTGCCCGCAATGACCGCAATGGTGCTCTGGCGCAAATCGTCTAAAGAGGTCGGCTGAAAGCGATCTGTGCGTTGAATTAATTGTTGCTCAAGCTCAACCAGCGGTGCACTGACACGCAAACGGTTCAAGCGCTGGTCGTGCGCGGCATGAACAGTAAGCGCTAACTGCGCGTGATTACGACGCACCGAGTGTAAAACTTGCTGATCATTGTTGACGGGGTCAATGACAAGTTTGACGCCGAGTTCGTTGGCAAACTGTTGAGCCAATTCGAACTGTAAACCATGCACATTGCCATCGCGCTGATAGAACGTGGTGGGGCTGCTGACGCCAACTAAATGCAATTCGCCCGAATTGCGAACTTGCTGCAAGGTGTTGAGGGAGGGTTGCAGGGCCATGCTGCCGGCCGCCAAAGATAAGCCTAGCGTCACGCGGAGGTGGCGTGAATTCAGTCTTTGCAGCTGCTGCATCAGTTTCCGATGCGGTCGCAGGCGCTTTTTGGAGCGGGCGTTAGTCATTAATGACCTGGCTTTGGCGCACTGATTAAAGTGCCGTTGGTTGAACTTTAGACAGCCAAGCCTTCTTTGTCTAGATTGGCCGGATGAGTAGTGTCTTATTGTCTGACAATATGGTGCTTGGAGAGGCGGTTTTGTCGCGATGAATTACGCGTCGCTAGCGCAAAGTCGACGCCCGAAACGGGCGGATTTTCGCTACAATAACGGCAACTTTTATTCCTCCCGATGCTCCGCGAGACCATTCATGCTGATTTTGTCTGGCGCGCCTGCGCTGTCTGCTTTTCGTCAAAACCGCCTTTTGCAAGACCTGCAAGCTGAATTTCCCGCGCTAACAGCACTAAGCGCGCGTTGGCTGCACCTGGTAGAGACCGACTTAAGCGAAGCCCCAGCGCAACTGCAGGCCCTGCTGACCTATGGTGATGCGCTATCAGCCGATGGTGCAGATACGGGGCGCGTGGCCGTCGTAGTGCCACGCCCTGGCACGATCTCTCCGTGGTCATCGAAGGCGACGGATATTGCGCGCAATACTGGGCTGACCGATGTGCGCAGAATTGAACGCGCCACGGCCTACTGGCTGGCCGGTGCCGAAGCACTGAGCGCCGCCGAATGGCAAGCACTGACCGCGAAGCTGCACGATCGCATGACGGAAGTGGTTCTTGATTCGGCTGAAGCAGCGAGCGTGTTGTTCACGCATGAAGCGCCGCGCGCTTTGGCATCGGTCGATATTCTCGGCGGTGGTCGCGAAGCGCTGGTCACTGCTAATCGGGAACAGGGCTTCGCGCTCAGCCCGGACGAAATCGATTATCTGGTCGACAACTTCACCCAGCTCGGTCGCAACCCCAACGACATCGAGCTGATGATGTTTGCGCAGGCGAACTCCGAGCACTGCCGTCACAAGATTTTCAATGCCTCGTGGACCATCGACGGCAAGCCCGCGCCCAAGTCGCTGTTCGGCATGATCAAAAACACCTACGAGAATTACAGTACCGACATCCTCTCTGCCTACAAGGACAACGCAGCGGTGATCGTCGGTCATAATGCCGAGCGCTTCTACCGCGTCGGCGGTGACACCACCTACGGCTTCAGCCAAGAGCCGGTGCACATTCTGATGAAGGTGGAGACGCATAACCACCCAACAGCCATTTCGCCATTCCCCGGCGCATCCACCGGTTCCGGCGGTGAGATTCGCGATGAAGGCGCGACCGGTCGCGGCGGCAAGCCGAAGGCGGGTCTCACCGGCTTCACCGTGTCGAACCTGAACATCCCCGGTTTCGAGCAGCCTTGGGAAAAGCCCTACGGCAAGCCCGGCCGCATCGTTACCGCGCTGGACATCATGATTGATGGCCCGCTCGGCGGCGCGGCGTTCAACAACGAATTCGGCCGTCCGGCGCTGTGCGGTTATTTCCGCAGCTTCGAGATGACGGTGAACGGTATTAATGGCGCGGAAGTGGCGGGCTATCACAAGCCCATCATGATCGCTGGCGGCTACGGCAACATCCGTGAAGATCATGTGCAGAAGAGCACGATTCAGCCCGGCAATCTGCTGATTGTGCTCGGTGGTCCGGCGCTGCTGATCGGCCTCGGTGGTAGCGCGGCATCGTCGATGGCCAGCGGTGCCAGTGCCGAGAATCTCGATTTCGCCTCGGTGCAGCGCGACAACCCGGAGATGGAGCGGCGCGCGCAGGAAGTCATCGACACCTGCTGGAGCATGGGCGCGAACAACCCTATCGTGGCGATTCACGATGTCGGTGCGGGCGGTTTGTCGAACGCGATGCCGGAGCTGGTCAACGATCATGAACTGGGTGCGACGCTGAACCTGCGTGCCATCCCCAGCCTGGAGTCGGGCATGGCGCCGGTGGAAATCTGGTGCAACGAGGCGCAGGAACGCTATGTGCTGGCCATCGAGCCGGACAGTCTGGCGCTGTTCCAGTCCATCTGCGAGCGTGAGCGGGCGCTGTTTGCCGTGCTCGGCGAAGCGACGGAAGTACGCCACCTGACCGTGGCTGATCCGCAGTTCGGCAACAACCCGGTCGACATGCCCATGCAGGTGCTGCTCGGCAAGACGCCGAAGATGCAGCGCAGCTTCGAGCGCAAGGCCCTGGCGCAGCCGGCCTTCAATGCCGAGGGCATCACGCTGGCCGATGCCGCCGCGCGCGTGCTGCGCTTGCCTGCGGTGGCGTCCAAGCAATTCCTTATCACCATCGGCGACCGCTCGGTGACCGGCCTCGTGGCTCGCGAGCAGATGGTCGGTCCCTGGCAGGTGCCGGTGGCCGATGTCGCCGTGACCGCGACCGGCTTCAAGACCGAGACTGGCGAGGCCATGGCGATGGGCGAGCGCACGCCGGTGGCCATCCTCAATGCGGCGGCTTCGGCCCGCCTCGCCGTGGGCGAGACCATTACCAACATTGCTGCGGCGCGTATCAACAAGCTCTCTGACATCAAGCTGTCGGCGAACTGGATGGCGGCGGCGGGTGCCGGCAAGCAGGATGAAGATCTGTTCGATGCCGTGCATGCAGTTGGCATGGAGCTGTGCCCGGCGCTGAACCTGACCATTCCGGTCGGCAAGGACTCCATGTCCATGCGCACGGTCTGGGAAGAGGGCGCTGAGAAGAAGGCCGTGACCTCGCCGATGTCGCTGGTGGTCACCGGTTTCGCGCCGGTGAGCAATGTTCGCCACACGCTGACGCCGCAACTGCGCACCGACAAGGGCGCGACCACACTGCTGCTGATTGACCTCGGTCGCGGCCAGAACCGCCTCGGTGCGTCGGCGCTGGCTCAGGTTTATGGACAGACTGGTTCGGTGCCGGCCGATGTGGACAGCCCAGCGCTATTGCAGGATTTCTTTGACGGTATCCAGACACTGAATGCGACCGGCAAACTGCTGGCGTATCACGACCGTGGCGACGGTGGCTTGTTTGCGACGCTGGCGGAGATGGCCTTCGCCGGTCGCAGCGGCATCCGCGCGGATCTGACCCGTTTAGGTGATGACACGTTAGCCGTGTTGTTCAACGAAGAGCTGGGCGCTGTGGTGCAGGTTCGTAGTCCTGATGCCGGTGCTGTGCAGGCTGCGTTTGTCGGTACCTCGCTAGCCGGGCACGTCCACGCCATCGGCACGCTCAGTGGCGATGACACGCTGCACTTTGTGAAAGCCGGTGCCGAGCTGCTCACGCTGGACCGCGCCGAAGCTCAGCAGCTCTGGGCCGAAACCAGCTATCGCATTCAGGCGCTGCGCGACAACGCCGACTGTGCGCAGGAAGAGTTCGCGGCACTGGCAAGCCCCGCTGCGCCAGAAAACGCAGGTCTCAGTGTCAAACTAAGCTATGACCTGAACGACAACATCGCTGCACCGTTCATCACCAGCGGCGTGCGTCCGCGCGTGGCTATCCTGCGCGAACAGGGCGTTAACGGTCATGTCGAAATGGCCGCCGCGTTTGACCTCGCCGGCTTCACCGCGATTGATGTGCACATGAGCGACCTGATTGCCGGCCGCGTCGATCTTGCCAGCTTCAAAGGCCTCGTTGCCTGCGGCGGCTTCTCTTACGGCGATGTGCTCGGTGCCGGTGGTGGTTGGGCCAAGACCGTGCTGTTCAACGAGCGCGTACGCGAACAGTTCGCCACCTTCTTTACGCGTCCGGATACTTTCTCGCTGGGTATCTGCAACGGCTGCCAGATGCTGTCGCAGCTGAAAGAGCTGATTCCTGGCGCTGATCTGTGGCCGCGTTTTGTGCGCAACCGCAGCGAAGTTTTCGAAGCGCGCACGGCGCTGGTGGCAGTGCCAGCATCACCGTCGATCTTCCTAGCCGGCATGGCCGGTTCGCATATGCCGATTGCCGTCGCTCATGGCGAAGGTCGCGCGCATGACAGCGCCGAGAATTTGCAGGCACTGGCTGGCAGCGGCTTGGTCGCGCTCGGCTGGGTCGATGGCCAGGGCCAGCGCACGCAGCAGTATCCACTCAACCCCAATGGCTCGCCGTTCGGTATCGCCGGGGTGACCTCGGCCGATGGTCGTGCCACCATCATGATGCCGCATCCGGAGCGCGTGTTCCGCGCCATCCAGCACAGCTGGCGTCCGGACGAGTGGCTGGAAGATGGCCCGTGGGCGCGCATGTTCCGCAACGCCCGCCAGTTCGTCGGCTGACCTTTCGTGGCAGATAGGCTGAGCGACCTGCTCAAGCTCACGGTCTATGTGCCGGCCAGCCACCTCGAAGCGGTCAAGGATGCGCTCTTTGCCGCTGGGGCTGGGCGGGTCGGTGGCTATGACCGCTGTTCCTGGCAGGTGCTGGGCGAGGGCCAGTTTCGTGCCTTGCCCGGTGCTCAGCCCTTTGTTGGCGCTGTCGGTGTGCAAGAGTCAGTGGCGGAATACCGAGTTGAGATGGTCTTGGCTCGCAGCCTGCTTACCGAGGTGGTGGCCGCATTAAAAGCGGCTCATCCCTATGAAACGCCCGCATTTGATGTGGTGGCGCTCATCGATACCGATTAAGTCTGGTTATTGTTGCCTTTCAGGTTGCCCAAATGCCAGTTTTCACGGTAAAAAGGGCCAACTGCTAGTCATACCTTTCAGCAGACCAAGGATATTTCTCGTATGACTGAGCGCACCGATGCGCCCATTCTCCTCCGTCTCGCCTATCAAGCCATGCTCAAGGCTGGCTTGCCCGTGGATGCTATTCTGTTGCAGGCGCGTGTTTCCCCTGCGTGGTTGGATGTGGAGTCGCCGGAACGTACGCCGTTTGCGGGTCAGGCGAGATTCTGGAGAGCCTTAGAGGAAATATCTGGCGATCCGCATATCGGCTTGCACTTAGGTGAAAATTTGCCGGTGTATCGTGGCCAAGTGCTGGAGTATTTAATTTCGTCCAGCCCGACCTTTGGGGAGGGCTTGCAACGTGCCTTGGCCTATCAGCGCTTATTGAGCGACGCCATTACGTCTCGTCTAGTCTTAGACGGTGAGCAATGTTATCTCGCGGATATCGCTGATGCTGCCAAGATGCGGCATTTTGCCGAAGCTCTGGTGATGGGCGTAATCCGCTTTTTTGGGTCGCTAACCGATGGTCACTTTAAGCCACTCGCGGTGCATTTCACCCATGTTGAAGGCGCTCCGCCCGAGGAATATTTGCGAGTGTACGGTTGCCCCGTGACCTTGGGTTGTCGTGAAAATCGTGTCTACTTTAATCCGTCGGTATTGCAGCATCAGGTTTGGCATGCAGAGCCAAGCCTGCTGCGCTTGCATGAAAAAATGGCGAACGAAAAGCTCGCTGAGCTGGCGCGACTCGATCTTGTCGGTGCGGTTAAACGCGCGATTGGTGAAACCTTGGAATCGGGTAACACCACACTGGAAGCTGTGGCGCAACGTATTGGTATGCCGGCACGTCGCTTGCGTACCGAGCTTGAGGAAGCGGGAACCAGCTTTAATCAGGTTATGGCGGACTATCGCTCGCGTCTCGCCCGCCGCCTGTTGGCACGCACGGACGAGAGCATTGAGCAGATCGTTTACCTCACCGGTTTTGCCGAACCAAGCACGTTCTATCGTGCTTTCAAGCGCTGGACCAACGAAACGCCCATCGAGTACCGCAAGCGCAAGCGGGAAGAGCTGGCAGGGCTTGAGCCCGCTTAGGGCTGCTGGTCTTCTAGGATGGCATCGCGCAGCTCGCGACGCAGGCCGAGCAGGAACAAGACTTCTGCCGTGACAAACAGCGGGCCTATCGCTAAACCACTCATGTCATCCACAAAAGCCGGTTTACGCCCTTCAAAGTAATGGCCGATAAACTGAATAATCCAGCCCACCACGAAGCTGCCGACACTGATCATGAGCCATTCTTGCGTCGGCAGTGCCGCGATTTGCGTGCCGATGACTACGCTGCCTGTCATCAATGCTGCCATGATCAAGCCCAGTCCGATATCTAAGCGCAGGTAGAACACGATGCTGGCTGCGGCTAAGGCCATGGCGGCTGATAGTGTGACGCCGTTGACCGTTAGCGCGAGTTTGGCGAGTAGGGCCGCGACGGAAATCACAATAATGGGAATACCAATGATGTGGGTGATGACGTTGCGCGGGTTGCGATGGTAGCTAGCGTATAGCGCGAGATGTTGTACGAGGGTTTTCATGGCTGTCTCCAAAGCTGAGGGTGTCTCAGCAGTATTGACGATGCTGCGTGGACTGACTGTCGGTTAACCGACACAAGCACACACTAGAGATTCGCGAGCATTTGCAGCTGTGCCAGATCAAGAATTTCGATGCCGCCCCGGCCCAGGCGCACCACACCATTACTTTCAAGCTGACGCAGTAGCTGATTCACGGTCTGTCGCGATAGCGCCAACATTTGCCCGAGCTGCTCCTGTGGCACACGGATCTCACGCTTGCTAATGCCCTCCAGCTCGCCATAGCCCCGCGCCATCATGAGTAATCGTCGAGCCAGACGACTCGCCGGAGGTTGCAACGACAGCTCTTCTAGCGCCAAAAAGGCGAGGCGAATTTTGTGGCTCAGTAGCAGGCCGAGCGCATGCCAGAGCAGAGGGTGCTGAGTCAGCAGGGTGTTCAGCGTTGCGGATGGGATGTGCAGGAGCGTGGTCGCTTCCTCGGCCCATGCATCGTGCGTACGCGTCAGCTCATCGAAGGCTGCAATCTCACCAAACCAACTGGGCGCCTCAATAATGGCCAGAATGGCTTCTTTGCCATCGCGCGTACTACCTGTGAGTTTGATAGACCCGTCTGCTACGCAATAGAGGCCGTCAGCGGCATCGCCTCGTGCGAATAAGCGCTGGCCGACGGTGAGCTGACGCAGGGTGAGGTTTGCCAGCAGCAGATCTTGCAGTGCGGGTGTCAGACTGTGAAACCACTGCCCAGCGAGCACGCGCTCGCGGTACTTGGCGGGAAGATCTGCGGCGGCCGAAGTCATAGCATTTTACGTCTGGAGGCAATCAATGGCGCAGTCTGCCAACCGTTAGCTAACAATAACAAGTACAAGGGGCGGAAATGTCTCAGGCAGGATGGGGTAGGCAGGAAATTGGCATCAACCCGCACGGCTATGCGATGCATGGTTTTGGTCAGCCGGGCCGCGCTATCGCGAAGGCGAAAACCATAAGGCGCTGGAGCGGCAAATGCAGGTGCTGCGGCTTAGCCGTGCAGAGCAGCCGAACTCGCTCTGCGCAGCAACCTCTCGCCACGAAGTTGATGATGGATTCGGGCATCCGTAGTCCGAATCCATCATCGCCCCCTTTGGCATGGCAGCGCCTGTTACTTCAGTTCAGCGGAGCTTTTACCCAACACGCGACGAGCAATAATGAGCTGCTGAATTTGTTGCGTGCCTTCGAAGATGTCGAGAATCTTGGAATCGCGCGACCACTTCTCCAGCAACTCATCTTCGCCATAGCCTAAAGAGGCAGCCAGTTCTACGCATTTCAGCGTGACTTCGTTGGCAACACGGCCTGCTTTAGCTTTGCAGATGGAAGCCTCTTTTGAGTTCGGACGCTTGTTGTCGGCCATCCACGCAGCTTTCAAAGTAAGCAAGCGAGCCGCTTCCCATTCCGCTTCCAAACGATACAGCGTGGCTTCTGCATGGGAGGCATTGAGCGGTAGGGTGCCGTAGTTGGCATCAATATGACCGGCCAGTAATTCTTTCAAACGTTCGATGGAGGCTGCGGCAACACCCACCGCCATGGCTGCAACGAGGGGGCGCGTGTTGTCGAACGTCTCCATGACACCAGCGAAACCTTTCTTCAAATCGATCTCTGGCGAGCCCAGCAGGTTGGCGGCGGGTACGCGACAGTTGGTGAAGAGAATGGCGGCGGTATCGGAGGCTTTAATGCCTAGCTTGTGCTCCAAGCGTGTGATTTCCATGCCTGGTGTGCCGTGCTCCACCACAAACGATTTGATGGCCGCTTTACCGAGCGACTTATCCAGAGTCGCCCACACCACGACACATTCAGCGCGCGCGCCGGCGGTGACATAGATTTTTTCACCGTTAAGAATGTAGTCATCGCCATCTTTCACCGCCGTCGTACGGATGGCAGCAGAGTCAGAGCCGCAGCTGGGCTCAGTGATGGCCATGGCTGCCCATTTCCCTTTAAATCGGGCTAATTGTTCGTCGTTGGCAACGGCGCCAATCGCCGCATTGCCTAAGCCTTGGCGTGGAATCGACAGCAGCAAACCGACATCGCCGCGACACAGTTCCATCGCGCCCAGCGCGGCCGATAAATTACCGCTATTACGCACACCGGTATCACCATCGCTGCTAGGGCGTTTACTGGCACTGGTTGCTCCTGTGGCTTCCGACGAGCCTTCGTTCATGCCATCCAATAGCGATGCCAGCATGTCTAATTCTTTTGGATAGGCATGCTCCGCCTTGTCATATTTGCGTGAGATAGGACGATAAAAATTGTCGGCTACCTGTTTTGCCTGCTCAACGAGCATGGCGAATTTCTTTGGATTTTCGAGATTCATTCTAAGGACTCCAATGCGTGATCAGGGCGGGTTACAGGTGCAAGCCGCCGTGCTGAATAGCAACAGCACGCAGGTCGCGGTACCAACGCTCTACCGGATGTTCTTTGGTGAAACCATGGCCGCCGAGTAATTGCACACCATTGGTACCGATTTGCATGGCTTTTTCGGCACAGAGCAAACGAGCCAAGTAGGCTTCACGATGGAAGGGTTTTCCGGCTTCGGCGAGCGCCGCCGCACGCCAGGTCATGATGCGCATAGCATCCACTTCAATGGCCATATCGGCCACGATGAAAGCGACACCCTGACGATGTGAGATGGGTTCACCAAACGCTTCGCGCTCATTGACATAAGGCACGACGTAATCGAGCACGGCCTGCGCCGTACCAGTCGCAATCGCGCACCAAGCTAAGTAGCCTAAGTCCAAAAACTCTTGGTAATCGAAGTCACCGTCGCCGAGTAAAGCGGACTCGTCGACTTCGACGTTGTCGAGCCGGAGCTTGACCGTTTCGGCGGCTTTCAAGCCCATGGCCTCATCTTCATTAAAGCTCAAGCCGGGTGTGCCACCGGTCACAATAAATACTTGCGGCTTGCCATTCAGTTCTGCCGCAATCAGTAGCAACTCTGCAGAAGCACCTGCAATGACCAAAGACTTTTCGCCGTTCAGCACATAGCCATTGGCTACGCGCTCTGCCTTGGTGGCGAGCTGCTGAGGATTGAACAGAACGACGGCTTCATTTACCGCAATGGCAGCCACTGGCGGTTGCTCTCCTGCAAAAGCAGGGAGGTATTGGGCTTGTTGTGCTGCAGTACCCCAACGGGTGAGCGCATTGGCGACTCCAATCGGAGCGAGTAAGGCACTGGCTAAACTGAAATCGCCGTGGCCGAGGTCTTCGGCGGCCAACATTTGCGTCACGATGGCAGACTCGCTAGCGATACCACCCAGTGCTTCTGGAACGGCGTAGTAAGCTAAGCCCAGTTCCATCGCCTGCGCTCTGAGCTCAGCCGGAAAAGCGACATGGTGATCGGCATCGTGAGCCGCGGGACGCAGTGCTTCGCTGGCAAAACGCTGCAGCGTTTCCCGCATCATGAGTTGCTCGTCAGTCAAGCTAAGGTCAAACAACCCACTGCTTGCTGTGCCAGGAAGACGTTGCTTGCCAGAAGTGGATTTTGCAGGCCCAAAGGCGCGGGCAGCGGCCCCAGCTAATTGGAAGCCGGCCTTGCTGCCTCGATAAAGGATTTTTTCTACGGGCTTGCGAAGTTTGAGTTGATCAGCCAAGTCGGACTGAGCAAAACGGCTAAGAGCAGCAATGCCCAAGCCCTGCAGTTTTCCTGCTTTCATGATGACTCCTAACGATACAGACGGACTGAGAAGTCCGAGGCCGGTAAGCATCATGCACAGAAATTAGGTCTCCGCGTTGACTCTCGTGACTAAAAGTTCAGTCATTTTGACCGCTGGGTCAGTTGCGCGGGCGAAGGTCTTCGACATGAATGGGAAACTCACCCGTTAAGCGATCGCGGAAATAATGTTGCAGCGTCTTTTTCACCGACGGGAAGGCAAGATCATCCCAAGGAATTTCGCTTTCGTTAAACAGGCGACACTCCAGTGACTCGCTGCCGACACCGTACTGGCCGCCCACCAACAGGCCGCGATGCAACATATAGACCTGACTGATGTAAGGAATATTGAAGATGGTGTAGAGCTGCAGGTCAGTCACATTGGCTTCGGCTTCTTCCCAAGTCTCACGAGCTCCGCCTTCGGCGACCGTCTCACCGTTCTCCATGAAGCCGGCGGGCAGCGTCCAGTAGCCGTAGCGCGGCTCAATGGCTCGGCGGCAAAGCAAGACCTGATCGCCCCAAATCGGTAGGCAACCGGCAATAATTTTTGGATTTTGATAGTGCACGGTGTGGCAGCTCGGGCAAATCGCTCGCTCGCGGCTGTCGCCATCCGGAATACGATGCTCAACGGCATGACCACAGTGACTGCAAAAATTCATACGCAGGCTCCCAACTGATGCCGTGCAGTATACATGGCGCTCTGTGTATCATCGCAGGATGACTCAGCATTCACAGATCACGACACTACGACAAAACCTCGCCGATCAAGCGGTACCCTTAGATGGTGCCGACGCGGCGGTGCTTATTGCCATTTTTACCGGTAGCGGCGAGCCTGAAGTGCTGCTCACGCGGCGGCCGACGCACATGACCTCGCATGCCGGCGAAGTCGCTTTTCCCGGCGGCAAGCGCGATGCCAGTGATGCTTCGCTGACCGATACGGCACTGCGCGAAAGTGAGGAAGAGGTCGCTTTGCCGCGTGCTTGCGTAGAAATTCTGGGTGCGCTCAAGCCGGCTCGTGCGAAAAGTGGCATCAAAGTGTTGCCGGTGGTGGGCTGGGTGCGCGATGAACCCGCGTTGATCGGCAATCCCGACGAAGTTGAAAGTCTATTTCGTGTGCCGCTGCGGTTTTTCTTTGAGCAAAAGCCGGCGCGAGACCATCGCATCAATTTTCGAGGTATCGATTTGGTGGTGCCGTGCTTCCGCTATGACGGTTACATCATCTGGGGTTTGACGGCCTATATGCTGGTCGAGTTCATGCGGCAGGGATTTGACCATGCCATTGACTACCCTTGGCCACCGATCCTGCCCGGGGTATTGGTGCCACAAAAGTAATCGGTTTTATGGGTGAGGATGCGTATATGAAGTATCAGTTGGGTGATCGGCGGGTAGAGGCCAAAGGCGCACATTGGATCGCGGATAATGCGACGGTCGTGGGCTCGGTGGTGCTGGAAGAAAATGCCAGTGTTTGGTTCAACGCCGTTGTACGGGGGGATTGTGACCTCATCACCCTCGGTGAAAATAGCAATGTGCAGGACGGCGCAGTGCTGCATACCGACTACGGTTTTCCGCTGACCATCGGCGCCAATGTCACTATTGGGCATCAGGCGATGCTGCATGGTTGCACGGTGGGCGAGGGCTCATTAATCGGTATCCAAGCCGTGATTTTAAACGGAGCTAAAATCGGCAAAGGCTGCATTATTGGTGCGCAGGCGTTAATTCCGGAAGGTAAAGAAATTCCGGATTACTCGCTGGTGGTGGGCTCCCCTGGGAAAGTTGTGCGTCAGTTGGATGAAGCCCAACGTCAAATGTTATTGCTCAGTGCGCAGCATTACGTGGAAAACGCCAAGCGCTTTCAGCGCGAGTTAAGCTTTCAGGAATAACGGTTGGCTGAACGAGCTTCGTCTACTGGTGTTTTTTTCAACACTTGCTAGGGTGCGTTTTTGTTTACACCAAGAGCGCATTCATGTCTCCGCAACCGTCACTATCGCCTTGCATTGGCTTGTGTAAATTAAATGCCGACGATATTTGCCTCGGTTGTGCGCGCAGCATGGCCGAGATTCGCAGTTGGGGCTTGTTGAGTCGCACGCAGCAACGCAAAATCCTCACCCGCATACAACTGCAACGCCGCCAACAGGCTGCGCCCCATTCTCTGCAACCGGAGCAGCCATCATGACGCTTCCCCTTTTGGGCACCCCGTTTTCCGCCACAGCTACTCGCGTCATGTTACTGGGCTCGGGTGAGTTGGGTCGCGAAGTCATTTTGGAGTTAAAGCGATTGGGCTGTGAGGTGATTGCAGTGGACCGTTATGCGAATGCGCCGGGCATGCAGGTGGCAGATCGCAGCCATGTGATCTCCATGCTCGATGGCGCCGCATTACGACGTGTGATTGAGCTGGAAAAGCCCGCGTTGATCGTGCCTGAAATTGAAGCCATCGCCACCGATGAGCTGGTCAAATTAGAGTCCGAAGGCTGGCGAGTGATTCCAACAGCGCGTGCAGCACAGCTCACCATGAATCGCGAAGGGATTCGTCGCTTAGCGGCAGAAACGCTAGGCTTGGCCACGTCGCCATTTATTTTTGCCGATAACTTTGACGCGTTTAGTGCCGGTATTGCACAGGTGGGTATGCCCTGCGTGGTCAAGCCCATCATGTCGTCTTCGGGCAAAGGCCAGAGCGTGGTGCGCACAGCCGCCGACATTCAATACGCCTGGGATTACGCTCAGGAGGGTGGGCGTGCCGGAGCTGGCCGTGTCATCGTGGAAGGCTTTATTGATTTCGACTATGAAATTACCTTGCTGACGGTGCGTCACAGTGATGGTCAGGGCGGTACCACAACGTCGTTCTGCGACCCTATTGGGCATTTGCAAGTCGCCGGTGATTACCGCGAATCCTGGCAGCCCCAACCCATGTCTGCGCACGCCTTGGCGGCCGCGCAAGACATGGCAGCAAAAGTGACAGCGGCCTTGGGCGGGCATGGCTTGTTTGGCGTGGAGTTGTTTGTGAAGGGTGATCAGGTCTGGTTTAGCGAAGTGTCGCCGCGTCCGCATGACACCGGATTGGTCACGCTGATGTCGCAAAACCTGTCTGAATTTGCCCTGCATGCTCGCGCGATTTTAGATTTGCCGATTCCGGTCATTCGTCAGCAGGGCGCAACGGCATCTTGCGTATTGCTAGTGGAAGGGCATTCGCGTGAGATGACGTTTGGCAATTTGGCGCAGGCCTTGTCGGCGCCCGATACTGATCTGAAATTATTTGGTAAGCCTGAAGTCGCCGGTCAGCGCCGCTTGGGTGTGGCGCTGGCGAAAGGGGCGGACATTGAAGCCGCCCGTTCTGCGGCTCGCCAGGTGATCGCCCAGATTCACGTCACGGTCTAAATTTCAACACGCGGGCAGACTTAATCAGATGCCCGCGTAGCTGCAACACCTCGAGCTGATAGTCGCTGATTCGTAAGCCAACGGGCGCCTCTGGAATGGTCTCTAGCTGTTCAAGCAAAAGACCGTTCAGGGTGCGTGGACCCTCCGTCGGTAAGTTCCAGCCCAGGGTACGGTTGATCGTGCGCAGGCTGGCCGTGCCGTCGATGAGGCAGCTGCCATCTTTCTGCGGAGTGATGTCGGGGTGTTTGTCGGCCGCGCGCGTGGTGAACTCGCCCACCAGCTCTTCCAGAATTGACTCTAGGGTAATGATGCCCTGGACGTCGCCGTACTCATCCACCACTAAACCCAATCGCCGCTTCAGTTTCTGAAACTCCAGCAACTGTGCGGGTAATGGCGTGCGTTCGGGCAGAAAATAGGGCGCTCGGCAGTACTGCAAAATATCTGCTTTATTAAACCCGCTGCGACCGAGAAAGCGCGTTGCGTTGCGTACGTGCAATATGCCCGCCGTGTGGTTTAAATCACCGCGATACACCGGCAGACGGGTGTGCTGGGTGGTGCGCAGGGTTTGCAGAATGGTGTCGAGGTCGTCCTCTAAATCAATGCCGGATACGGCTTGGCGTGGAATCATGATGTCGTTGACAGTGCAGCGATCCAACTCTAATAAGCCCAGTAATAAGCGCCGGTGCAAGTCGGGCAGCAGCAACTGGCCGATGAGTCGAACGACCCAGAGACGAATCGCAGGGCGACGATTCAGGCGACCTGCAATGCGCGAGGCTAAATGCGATAGCCATCGTGGGTTGCGCTTAAGTAGCCAAAGCAGCAGGGCAAGCGCCGTTAATAAAACGATCAACATGGACATGACTTAAGAGGCACTGGTTAAGGGGCACTGGGGTTTAACAAGAGTTCGATAACCGCTTGCGAACCGACAAAGCCAATCAATAAAAGAGCAAAGCCCGCCAACGTAAACTTCACGGCGGTGCGGCCGCGCCAGCCTCGCCAAAAACGGCCAGCCAGTAAGCCCGCAAAGACAGCCCACGCCATCAGCGACAGGACAGTTTTGTGAGCTACATGCTGGGCAAAGAGATTGTTTAACTCAAAAAATCCGGTACCGATGGCGAGTGTTAACAGCACCATGCCAATACCGATGAGCTCAAACAGCATGTTTTCCATGGTCTGTAAGGACGGCAAAGCCATCAAAATGCCGCGACGGTGACGCCGCAGTGCCCGGTCTTGAGCGAACACCAAAAGCGCCTGAAGCGCGGCAATGCTAAGCACGCTATAGGCCAGCAACGAGAGCAAAATATGCCCCTGCATCATGGCGGTGAATGCCGTGCTATGCGCATTCGGTTCATGGCCTAGGACCCCTAGACCCAACTCGATGGCGGCTAACGGCATAGCAATAAGGAAGATACCTTGCACTGGTCGGTAGACATTCACGAGTAAAGCCAGCAGGGCGAGCAACCAGCCATGAAGTACGGCGATGGTGGCGAGGCCAAAAAACAGCCCGCCCGGTTGAATCAGCACTTCGTGCATGACGATGCCATGCAGCAGTAATGCTGTGCTGAGCAGGCCAATTAGCGGTCCGCGTTCAGGGCTTTGTTGGCGAGCAATAGCGCGTGCAACATAGGCACTGGCGCTGAGATAAAGCAGCGTGGCAATTAAGGCAAGGCTGGCGGGTAACACATCCATGACAGCAGGTCGTCGGGTGATCTGAAGAAACAACAGTTTGGCACAAGCGCGCGGCCGTGCGCTAGGCAACGAGCCTGTCTATAATCAACCACATGTTGCCGGCCGGTCCGGCGTTGGTGGAACTTCTAATCTCATGTTCGATAATTTAACCGAGCGCCTCAGTAGCAGTCTGCGTGCCATTAGCGGCAGCGCTCGACTCAACGAAGACAACATTAAAGATACCTTGCGCGAAGTGCGCATGGCTTTGCTGGAAGCAGATGTTGCGCTGCCCGTCGTAAAAGATTTTATTGAGCGCATTAAGGTATCGGCACTGGGTCAGGAAGTTTTGACGCAGCTGCAGCCCGGCCAGGCCTTTGTCAAAATTGTTCATGAAGAGCTGGTGCGCACGCTGGGTGAGGCGAATGAAGGCCTGAATCTGTCCACGTTGCCACCGGCGGTCATTCTGATGGCCGGTTTGCAGGGTGCGGGTAAAACCACCACGGTAGGCAAGCTCGCTCGATACTTAAAGCAGCAAAAGAAGTCGGTGTTGGTGGCATCCGCCGACATCTATCGTCCGGCTGCTATTAAGCAGCTGGAAACCTTGGCCAACGACATCGGCGTGGGCTTCTTCCCTTCCGATTTGAGTCAGGACCCGGTGGCGATTGCCCGTGCAGCGATAGCCGAGGGCAAGCTCAAGTTTGCCGATGTGGTGATTATCGATACCGCTGGCCGTCTCGCCATCGACGAAGAAATGATGGCTGAGATTCAGCGCCTGCACGCGGCTATCAACCCGATTGAAACGCTGTTCGTGGTTGATGCCATGACCGGCCAAGATGCCGCCAATACTGCAAAAGCCTTCAATGATGCGTTGCCGCTGACCGGTGTGGTGCTTGCCAAAGCCGACGGTGATGCCCGTGGCGGTGCGGCGCTGTCGGTGCGAGCCATTACCGGCAAGCCCATCAAGTTCATCGGTGTCGGCGAAAAGACGGACGCGCTGGAGCTGTTCCATCCGGATCGTATCGCTCAGCGTATTCTTGGCATGGGCGACGTGCTGTCGCTGGTTGAGGAAGTCGAGCGCAAGATCGACAAAGACAAGGCCGAGAAACTGGCCAAGAAGTTGCAAAAGGGCAAGGGCTTCGACCTGCAAGACATGCTCGAACAGTTTCAGCAAATGCGTAATCTCGGCGGCATGGCGGGTCTCATGGATAAGCTGCCGGGCATGAATGCGGCGGCCGTCCAGCAGGCAATGGCTGGCGGCGCTCCGGAAAAGCAAATGAAGCGCATGGAGGCCATCATTCAATCCATGACGCCAGCAGAGCGCAGCAAGCCAGAGCTGATTAATGGCTCGCGTAAGCGCCGAATTGCAAATGGCTCGGGCACGCAAATTCAGGACGTGAATCGCGTGCTTAAGCAGCATGAACAAATGGCGAAGATGATGAAAAAATTCGCCAACCCCAGCGGCATGATGAAAATGATGAAGGGTCTGGCGGGTAAGTTGCCGCCTGGCATGATGGATGGCATGCCCGGCATGGGTGCCCCCGGCGGTGGAGTCGGTGGCGGCATGGGGGGGGCAAAAGGTGGATTGCCCGGTTTGGGCGGCCCGGGCTTTCCCGGCGGTCTGGGAGGCATGTTGCCGCCCGGCTTCAAGAAGCGCTAATACATGACAATAAATACCGTAAAACAAAGCTTGTCGGGCTGGGGCCGATACCCTCAGGTGGCTGCGCAAGTGGCCCGGCCAGATCGTTACGTCGAGCTGGTTGGTTTAGCCCAGCAGGCGGCAATTGCGCGAGGTCATGGGCTAGCCTATGGCGATGCTGCGATCAGCGCCTCCGGCACGACGGTGCTCATGACACGTCTGAATCGATTCCTTGCCTTTGATGCCGAGAGCGGCTTGCTGACCGCCGAGGCCGGTGTGAGCTTGGATGAAATTTTACAGGTGGTCATGGCGCAGGGCTGGTTTTTGCCGGTCACTCCTGGCACGCGCTACGTCACCCTAGGCGGTGCGGTCGCGGCGGATGTGCATGGCAAGAATCATCATCATGTGGGTAGCTTCAGCGCCTTTGTTCGAGAAATCGAACTGTTTACGCCGCAGGGCGTTTTACGCTGTTCTGCCGATCTTTATCCGTCCGTGTTTTGGGCCACGGTGGGTGGCATGGGCATGACGGGCATTATTGGCGAGGTGACTTTGCAACTGAAGCGCATTCCCTCAGCCGAGATGCAAGTACAGCATCGCCCGGCGGCGAACTTGGCGGAAGCCTTTGCGCTGATGGAGTCGGCAGAGCTGGACGACGAGTACACGGTGGCTTGGATTGATTGCCTGGCATCCGGTAAAAACCTCGGCCGATCGGTGTTCATGCGTGGCCATCATGCCGAAGGCGCACTGTCGAGTGGCCCAAAAGCAGCCAAGCTGAAGATGCCTTTTGACCTGCCGGGCTTCGCCCTGAATCGCTATACAGTAAGAGCCTTTAACGCCGGCTATTACCGTTGGGAGGGCCGCAAGCAACAGGCATTCCGCTGTGATTTGGCGCCGTTCTTCTACCCATTGGACGGTATCCAGCAGTGGAATCGTCTGTACGGTAAAAAGGGCTTCGTCCAGTACCAATTTGTATTGCCACCGGAAACAGCGGCCAAGGGCCTAGAGGCTGTGCTGACGCGTCTGAGCTTATCGGGTAATGCCAGCTTCCTCGCGGTGCTTAAGCGTTTTGGCGCGGCCGGCTCAGGTCTGCTCTCTTTCCCCATGCCCGGTTACACCCTCGCGTTAGATCTGCCCCTGCGACACGACACCTTGGCATTGCTCGACACACTAGACGCTGTGGTGCTGGATCATGGTGGTCGAGTCTATTTGGCTAAAGATGCACGACTGGCGGCCTCTTCACTGCCTCGTATGTATCCGCAACTCGATGCGTGGCGCGAATTGCGCAGCCAGCTCGATCCAGAAGGTTTGTTTGTGTCGGCACTGGGCCGTCGTTTGGAGATGTGCTGATGACCCAGATTCTGATTGTCGGTGCGACCTCCGCGATGGCGCGTGGCTGTGCCTATGCATGGGCAGCACAAGGGCAGCGGGTGCTCTTGGCTGGGCGTGATGATGCTGAGCTCGCACGTCTGGCTCAGGATATCCGCGTGCGCTTTAACACCGCCGCGCAAGTGGTGGCCTTAGACCTAGATGAGACGACGCCGCGTGAAAGTTGGCTGGCCGAGCTACAAGAAACCTATGGTCAAATTGATGGCCTACTGTGCGCTGCGGGATGGATGCCCGATAACGAAACCATGCGCCATGGCGCGCCTGCCTTGCAGGTGATTCAGCGTAATTTCACCGGCCCCGTAGCCTTAATTAATGCCTTCGCTGATGTCTGCGAGCAACGCAAACACGGTTTTATTGTGGGCATCAGCTCCGTTGCTGGCGATCGTGGTCGTCAAAGCAACTATCTGTATGGCGCCGCCAAAGGGGGGTTCGCGATTTATCTGGCGGGCTTGCGTAATCGCTTATTTGCCTCTGGTGTTAGCGTGCTCACGGTGAAGCCTGGCTTCGTTGATACCCGCATGACTTTTGGCTTGCCGGGTCTTTTTCTCGTGGCGGACCCGTTTTGGGTCGGTCAGCAGATTGTTGCCGCTAGCGATAAGGGGCGGGATGAGGTCTATATCCCGGGGTTCTGGCGTTTGATTTTACTGATTATTCGCCACGTGCCTGAGGTGATCTTTAAGAGACTCAAGTTATGACGGTGTTGGTCAAGAATCCGGTTGTGGCAGCGTTTGATTTTGATGGCACCCTCACGTACGGCGAGTCGTTTTTTCGATTTCTTGCGTTTGTCACACCGTGGCCAAAATTTGTCTGGGCGTTCCTGAAGTGCCTGCCCACGTTGCTCTGCTATGTGTTGCGTTTGCAAGACAATGAGTCCGCCAAAATTCGCGTACTACAGGTCTATCTCCGAGGTCGACGTGTAAATGAGGTGGAGGCCTTGGCCGAGCGCTTTGCTCGGGAAAAAATCCCAGCGACTTTGCGGCCCCAAGGTATTGCCAAATTGCATGGCCATTTAAAGCAAGGGCATTGCTGTGTATTGGTGAGCGCGACACTAGGGCTGTATTTAAGGCCCTGGGCGCGAGATGCAGGGTTTGAGACGGTTTTAGCCACTGAGTTGGCTGTGGATGCATTGGGGCGCTATACCGGCCAGTTGGCGACGCCCAACTGCTACGGGCCAGAAAAGGCACGCCGACTTCTGACGCACTTTAATCAGCCACGCATTATTGCCGCCTATGGCGATAGCTCGGGCGATACCGACATGCTGGCACTGGCCGAGCAACCCCACTTTAAGCCGTGGCGCTAAGTTTTATATCAGGATGATGACTATGTTGAAGCTCATGCGCCCGCATCAGTGGGTCAAAAATGGCTTCCTGTTCATGGGTTTGATCTTTGGCCATGGCTGGAGCGAGCCCTCGTTGGTGCAGGCGGTTTTGTTGGCATTCGCCGCTTTCTGCTTGGCGTCCAGCACCGTCTACGTGCTCAATGATTTACATGATGTTGCTGAGGATAGACTGCATCCCACAAAGCGCTTTCGTCCGATTGCCTCAGGTGCGGTGAGCGAGCAGCAGGCGCGATTGTTGGGTGTGGTGCTGGCGGCAGCTTCATTGCTGTTGGCGTGGACAGCGAATCCGCCTGTAGCGGGCTATGTCCTGGCGTATCTGTTGCTGAACGTGGCGTATACCCTGCGCTGGAAGCAGATTGTCTTGCTCGATATTTTCTGTATTTCGGCAGGCTTTATGCTGCGTATTCTCGCCGGAACCGATGGGGTAGATATTCCCCCTTCAAATTGGCTGCTGTTCTGTGGTCTCTGGGCAACCCTCTTTCTGGGCTTTATTAAGCGCCGAGCCGAATTATTGGAAATGCGCGGACACGGCGCTGACCATCGTAAAGTCTTGGGGGACTACAGCGCTGAGCTACTCGATAAGCTAATTGGCATTACCTGTACGGGCATGATTCTCAGCTACAGCCTCTACACCATGGATGTGGACGTGCGTCGAATTCACGATACCGATGATTTGTTGTTTACGGTGCCGTTTGTGATTTACGCCTGCTTCCGGTATCTCTTTCTGCTGCATCAAGAGACCGGGGGTGGCGATCCTTCGCGTGACCTCTTGAATGATCGCCACATTCTCGTTGCCGGCGGCCTATGGTTTTTAGTCACGCTGTACATGGTGGCCTAATGACACTTTCCTCGACTCAGCAACGCCTGCTCTGGTGGTCTATTGGCTTAAGTGCCTTGGCTTATTTGGGGTTTGCGTTGTGGTCTGGCTGGAGGGAAGTGCTGCTCGCGTTCCAGCAAATTGGTCTGTGGCCCATGCTGGCGGCTTTAGCCTTATCGTTGCTGAATTACCTGCTCCGAGCGGAGCGCTGGCATTTGTACTTGGTGCGCGATCATCACCCGATTTCACGGATGACCAATCTGCGCATCTATTTTGCGGGTTTCTCGCTGACAACGACGCCAGGCAAAGCCGGAGAGTTAATTCGCAGTCTCTTTCTTAAGCCCTATGGCGTTCAATACCACCATTCAGCCGCCATGTTTTTTAGTGAGCGCCTCGCCGACTTAGTCGCGATTGTGGCCCTGACGGCAATAGGCTTTACGCATCTGCCCGGTGGGGTTGCGTACTTTGCAGTCCTGGTTGCGTTGTTAATCGGTGGTCTGTTCGTGTTGCGTACACCCCTGCCAGAGCAATTACTGCGTCGGTTTGCGCACTGGCGGCATGACTCCCCCGGTTTGATCTGGCTGTCCGATGTGGCGGCCAGCAGTCGACCCTTCTGGCGCGGTCGCTTGTTATGGCAGGCACAAGGCCTAACCCTCATTGCGTGGTTGGGGGAAGGCGTGGGTGCATACTTGATTTTGCACAGCCTGCAACCGGATATTTCATTGAGCTTCGCGCT
>DDPD01000033.1 GCA_002342025.1 Moraxellaceae bacterium UBA2477
CTGTAGACGGCAACGCGGCCATCTTCAACGCCATCAATGATGTAGATCTCCCAGAGCGGCTTGGCGCGATCCATAACGCCGCTATGCAGCTTGGAGACAATCGCCAGCAGCTCACGGATGCGGCCCGGCTTCGGTAGCGAAATGTGGTGAAAATGGGCTTCGAGATCGAACTCAGCGTCGTCAATCCAGAACGGTAGGCCGAGCTTGTACGTCAGCAATTGGTTAAAGGGCGGCTGTGCTTTGGTATACGAGCGCGCCCAGTCCGCTAGCTCCTGCGCGTAGTTTGGTCCGGCATCGGTCGGCGGCGACAGCAGCATGAGGCTGCCCACATGCATGGGCTGATTGCGGCGCTCAACGAGCAGGAACATTTGGTCTTGCGGGGATAGCGGCGTCATAACTTGATGCCCTTCTTCTGAATGTGTTGATGGACATCATGAGTGAGTGGCTCATAGCCACGAGTGCGGTCTACTAGCACGAAGAGGGGCTCGCTGATGCGTTCTGGGTCGAAGCCTTCCTGCTTGAGTTCGACCTTGCGGTATTTAAAGGTGCCAGTAGTTTCTTGTGCAGCCTGCACGCGAATGAACAGCGGCACGGCGTAGGCGGGCAGGCTGTCCGTGAGATGCTGGGCTAGTGCAGCGCCATCCAGTGAATGGCCTGCTTTAAGCGTGATGGCCGCCATGCCGGCGCGACCATCGCAACCCGGCACGTTCACGCCATACACCGCGCCGTGTTCGATGCTGTTAAAACGCGCCAGCGCACCTTCGACTTCTGTGCTGGCTACATTCTCGCCTTTCCAGCGGAAGGTATCGCCGACACGATCAACGAATTGGATATGACGCAGGCCCTGATCACGCACCAAGTCGCCCGTATTAAAGTAGCAGTCGCCTTGCTTAAAGACATTGCGTAGTAATTTCTTTTCACCGGCGGCGGGGTCGGTGTATCCGTCAAATGGGCGACGCTCGCTCACTTCACTGATCAAAAGCCCAACACCGCCTTTTTTGACCTTAATCAGATGACCATTGGCATTTTTCACGGGCTCGTCGGTGTCAACATCAAATTCCACGATGGCAAATGGCAGGGGGGAGAATCCAGCGGTTTCAGACACACCAAAGGCATTGATAAAGCCGATGTTGGATTCGCTCGCGCCATAAAACTCATAAATTCGCTCAATGCCGAAACGCTTCTGGAACTGCTGCCAAATTTCCGGACGCAGGCCGTTGCCGGTGATTAACCGAACCCTATGATCCTGATCGCGAGGACAGGGATCGCGATTAAGCAGGTAGCGCAGCAGCTCGCCAATGTAGGTAAAGGCGGTGGCATCATAATGGCGGATGCGATCCCAGAACTGGCTGGCGCTGAACTTACGGTCTATCGCCAGCGTGGCCCCGGCCGAGAGCACGCAACCCCAAGCCACGGTCAGCGCGTTGTTGTGATAGAGCGGCAGGCAGCAGTAGAAAATATCGTCCGACTTCAGGCGCATGGTGGCGTTGCCAACACCGGCCATAGAGGCTAGCCAGCGGTAGTGCGTCATCACTGAGGCTTTCGGCATGCCGGTGGTGCCGGAGGTGAAGATGTAATAGCAGGGCTGGCGGGCAATAACTTGGCGCGTGCTGGACGGGTTGATGCTGCGTTGGCGGCCGCTGTCTCGATCAAGATCGATATAGCCTTCGGGCGCTGGGGCACGAGTTTCGCCACCGGTCCAGAAAAAGGTTATGCCGCTACCGGGTAAGCACGGAGTTGACTCCAGCGCCGTAAGACATTCAGCGCTAAGTACCAGCACTTTTGGCTTCACTAGCCCGATGCTGTGGCTAAGCGTTTCACCGCGTTGGTTATAGTTCAGCATGCCAGCAATGCCACCCAGCTTCACGGCAGCGGCTACACAGGCCAGTTGCATCGGGCTATTTTCCGCGAGGATAGCCACCGTGTCGCCATAACCCACGCCGCGTGCGGCAAAGCTGGCGGCGAGACGATTGGCCCAGCTATTAAACTCGGCATAGGTCCATTGCTGATCTTGCCAGCGCACGGCTATGGCGTGCGGCGTTTGTTTAGCCCAGCGCTCAAGGACTAATCCAATTGAGAGCTTGCTATCGGGCTTCAGCGTGGCCAGTCCAAACAAACCTTTGTTGAGCGTGATGAGATCCGGTAGGGCTTGCAGCGCACCGCGCGCAATGTCGCGCAGGCCGACTTTTTTGGGTGTTTCAGGGGCGTTTGATGCGGAGGATGCGCACATGGCATAGCTCTCTGAAAGAGTCTTAGGAGGAGTTCAGCCAGTTTGCCACAAATTAGACGCCTGACTTCTTTGGCGAGATAGATGGCAGTGGCTATCCGCTCAATAGCGGATGCGTTGCAAATGTTGGCGTTGCAGCCAGGTAATCAACAGCAGCAGCGTGAAGGAAATGATCAGCAACAACAGCGAGTAAGTGTGAGCGCTGGCATAGTTCAATTGCTGAACTTCATCAAACAACGCAATGGAGGCCACGCGGGTTTCGCCAGGAATATTGCCACCCAGCATCAGCACCACGCCAAATTCCCCCAGCGTGTGAGCAAAGCTGAGTGAGGCCCCAGCAATAACACCGCCGCGTGCGGAAGGCAGAACAATGCGCCAGAAGGTTTGCCGAGGTTTCGCGCCAAGAGCCGCTGAACCTTCTAGCAGAAGTTTTGGAACTTGCCGAAACCCGTTTTGGATGGGTTGTAAGGCGAAGGGCAAGCTGTAGATCACAGAGCCCACGACCAAGCCCACGAAAGAGAACGACAAGGACTGGCCAACATGCGTGTGCCACCAGTGGCCGATTCCGTATTGGGGCGACATGGCGAGCAATAAATAAAAACCGATGACGGTGGGTGGCAGCACAATCGGCAGTGTTAGCAAGGTTTCCAGTAAAAGCACCCACTGGCCTTGACGCGTGTTCAGCCAATTGGCCAGCGGAATGCAAATCACCATAAGGATAATGGTGGTGCACGTGGCCAAACCCAGCGTTAAAAACAGGGCCTGCCAAAGCCCAGGGGATAACTCCAAGAGACTTGTCATGGCAGGGGCTTCGGGCTTGCCGGAGGCGCCGGTACGTTGCCGGGACTTAAAAAGCCATGGCGCGAAAAAATGGCTTGGGCTTGTGGACTGACCAGCCATTTCACGTAGCGGTGTGCGCCTGTATTTTCCCGACCTTTGCGTGTGACCACGGCGACCTGAATAAGGGGCGGGTAACTGCCATCCGGTAGTAAGTAAAACTGACCTTGTTGGCGTATCGCTGGGGATAAAACTAACGACAGTGCCAGAACTCCCACGTCGGCATGACCGGTTTGTGCAAACTGCAGGGCTTGCACAATGTTATCGCCCATCACGCGTTTATTACTGAGGGACTGCCACAGCCCGGCCTGGGTCAGCGCAGCTTGCGCGGCACGTCCATAGGGTGCGTGATCCGGGCTTGCGATGGCAAATGTCCGCACCTCCGGCTGAGCTAAAACGGACAGTCCTTGCTGAAGATTTAAATCGGTACGAGCGGTCCACAGCGCTAACCGCCCAACGGCATAGGGTGTCCAGGAAGTGGCAACGGCATCACCACTGTCAATCAGCGCTTGCGGGTAAAGGGCGTCGGCGGAAAGCAGCACATCAAAGGGTGCGCCATGGCGAATCTGTGCGGTGAAATTACCCGATGAACCGGTGGTGCTGCGCAGGCGAATAGTAGGGGCGGTCTGCTTAAAGGCGGAATTTAGCTCGTCTAGGCAATACACCAGATCAGATGCGGCGGCGATAAATACCTCGCTGCCATGAGCCGGCGGCAGCCAGAGGCATGCCGCCAGCCAACACACAGATAATCGTTTCAGAGCTCGACCTGCGTGCCCATTTCCACCACCCGGTTGGTGGGGATTTGGAAAAAGTCGGTGGCGGAAACCGCATTGCGCGCCATGGCCACAAAAATCTTCTCGCGCCAGCGCGACATGCCGTGGCGACCATGCGCGATGATGCGCTCACGTGACACGAAGAAGCTGGTGTCCATCATGTCGAATTTCAGGCCTTGGGCTTGGCACAGTGCAAACAAAGCGGGCACATCGGGCTGCTCTTTAAAGCCATAAGCTGCGGTCACGAGATAGAACTCATGGGCAATTCGCTCGATGATGACGCGTTCATTATCTTCAACAAAAGGCACATCGCGCGTGATCAAGGTGAGCAAGACATTACGCTCATGGATGATTTTGTTGTGCTTCATGTTATGCAAAAGAGCATGCGGAACGTAGTGATGAGAGCCGGTCATGAAGACTGCCGTGCCCGGTACCGTTTGGCCCGCGCCAGCACCAATGCTATTTACAAACAACTTCAGCGGCATGGTCTCAGCATTCAAGCGATGACTGAGGATGTCGCGCCCCGCTTTCCAGGTAGACATCAAGAAAAAAGCGGATGCGCCAATGAGCAGAGGGAACCAACCGCCTTGGAAAATTTTCAGCGAGGTGGCGGCAAAAAATATGAAGTCGACGATCAAGAAGGGCAGGGTTACGGCGGCCGCTAATGCTGGGTGCCAACCCCACAGTTTGTGAGCCACCACGAGGAGCAGCAAGGCGTCGCAAATCATGGTCATGGTCACGGCAATGCCGTAGGCCGACGCCAGATTGCTGGAGGATTGGAAGGTTAGTACCAGCAGAATAATGGTGGCCAGCAGCGTCCAGTTGAAGAAAGGGATGTAGATCTGGCCCATCTCACGGTCGGAGGTGTGGTTAATTTCAAAGCGTGGCAGGTAGCCCAACAGCATGGCTTGGCGAGCAATCGAGAACACACCAGAAATGACCGCTTGGGATGCAATGACGGTAGCCAGCGTGGACAGTACGATGAGGGGGTAGAGACCCCAGTCGGGCACTAATCGATAGAAGGGATTTTCAATAGCCGTTGGGTCGCTCAGTAGCAGTGCGCCCTGACCAGCATAGTTCAGCAGTAGCGCGGGAAAGACTAAGAAGAACCACGCGCGGCGAATGGGTGTGCGGCCAAAGTGACCCATGTCGGCATACAAAGCCTCGCCGCCGGTCACAGTTAACACCACAGCACCCATCGCGATAAAGGCGGCAATGGGGTGTTCGAGGGCGAAGTTGATGGCCCATGCCGGATTAACGAGCTGTAGCACTTCTGGGCTGTGCTGAACGTTGTAGAGGCCAAGCACAGCCAGCGTGCTAAACCAAACCATCATGACCGGGCCAAAAAAAGTGCCTATAGACGCCGTGCCATGGCGTTGAATCAGAAACAGGGAAATCAATACAGCAATGGTGATGGGCAAAACAAACGGCTCAAGGCCGGGCGACACCACCTTTAGACCTTCCACGGCCGACAACACGGAAATGGCTGGTGTAATCATGCCATCGCCGAAGAACAGTGCCGCGCCAAACAAGCCAATGCCAATAAGCAAAGGGCGCAGCCAAGGGTGACGGTATTGAGCTCGTAGCGCCAATGCCAGCAGCGCCATGATGCCGCCTTCGCCGCGGTTATCGGCGCGCATAATGAAGGCGATGTATTTAATGGACACGATGATGGTCATGGACCAAAAAATCATCGACAGAATGCCCAGCACATTCGCTTCGTTTAGCGCGAGGCCGTGAGCTGCGTGAAAGCATTCTTTCAAAGCGTAGAGCGGGCTGGTGCCGATGTCGCCAAAAACAACCCCAAGCGCGCCTGCTGTAAGTGCAGCCTGGTGTTTTAGGCGGGATGAGCCAGATGACTCAGCGTGCATACAGTTCCTCAATGTGCGAGCAGTTGCACTGCTAGCGACCTCGTTTGCGGGCAGCGATTTTAACACCGCCCACGGCGAGATAGCCAAGCACATCGATCGCAAAAAGGCTTTGCCTTGCAGAGCGCCTTCCGCTAGGATTGCGCGCCGCTGAAGTGCAATACTTTAGCGCTCCGGTGAGGTGTCCGAGTGGCTGAAGGAGCACGCCTGGAAAGCGTGTATACGGTAATCCCGTATCGAGGGTTCGAATCCCTCTCTCACCGCCAAATTTTGGCCAATAAAAAAGCCGTTTTCTTAATCTGTGTGGACTAAGAAAACGGCTTTTTTGTGCCTGCTATTTAGTGTTGAGTCTTGATGTCACTTTGCTAGGTACTCTAAAACGTCTCTAAGATAGGAGTGATCTTTGCAATCGCTTGCTTTGCATCTTGGTTAGGTCTTAACACCAATGGCTCGTTAGATACCGCATTAAGCCTTTCTATTTGATAAGTCTGAATGAACTGAGGTTCGGGCGGTAAGCGATTCACTTCGCTTCCAATGATAATGCCACTTCCCAGTAGCGTAATGGCAAGCAGTAACCAGCGTTCTCGGATTCCAGGTTGCATGCTAATGCCACCTCAGCTGTTGTAAGTAATGTAAGTATCATGGTCGGTGCTTCGTCTAAAGTCTGTGTGGTAGGTGTAACAAATGTCGATAGTTGTTTTTCTGCATGGTTTAGAAAGTGGGCCGCATGGCCTGAAAATTCAGGCCATGCGCCGAGTGGCGGAGGCGCTGGGGTGGAGAACGATAGCTCCAGACTTTCGAGGGATGTCAGACCCTGAGCTACGCACCCGGCATCTGCTACAGCAACTTCCGGCAGGGGAAACTATTCGTTTAGTTGGCTCAAGTTTGGGCGGCTATGTTGCAGCACGAGCAGTCCAGCTCGCGCCTTCTACACTGCATATTGAAGGTGTTTTCCTACTATGCCCGGCATTTGATTTGCCTGGATACCCTTTAACTAGGCCGATCCAAGGACTACGGGAGCAGGCGGTGCGTATCGTTCATGGGCGTCATGATGACGTGGTACCGTTAGCGAACTCATTAAGGGCTGCCGAGGCTTGGAGTTGCCCAATATTGATATTAGATGACGATCATTCCCTTCATAAAAGTATCGATGTGATCTCGTCATTTCTTGCTGATTGGCTTCGTCAAAACCTAATGGCCTAACCGATTAGAGGCATGGGCTTACACATGGCCACTTAGTTAAACACGGGTGTTACAACTTGCTGCAAAACTCACCTCAAATCAAATTCGATTAGGTCTATATTGAATGCAGACCTAATGAGGATTTGCAAGCATGCACGTCAAAAAGCACCTGTGGATTAGCCTTTTAAGTTCAGCATGTGTACTTTTTTCTGCATGTGGAGGGGGTGGTGGTGGCTCAGGGTCGGGCTCAAGCTCAGGATCGGGCTCCGCCCCAACCCCTGGATCGAGCTCAGGATCCATACCTGCTTCGACGACAATGAATTCGGACGGTACAGCGCGTACCGTAAATACGAATTGTCCATTTACCCAGACGATTGCGCCCGCCCGCAATGATGGTTTGCGTATTGAGAGGGTCAATTGGCTGCAAACCGTTGCGTTAGATCCGGGTCAAAGTGATACGCGTTTGGCGGGTGCTAAAACGGTAAAAGTGCGGGTTGATCTATTAGCTGACAGCGTTCGAGGTGCTCCTACGGTCAAAGAGCTTAGAGTCTATGACCCCAGTAACAATTCTTGTACTAGCTATCCTCTATCCGGTCCCAACTCAGTTCCCACTGCTATCACTTTGGATTCGCTGAGTAATGCCTATGTTGCGACCATTCCTGCCAGTAAAATCAAGCCGGGTATGGGTGTATCAGTGGTTATTGATGACGTCAGTGGTCGCTCGGTTAGTGAGGCTGATGCCACTTATCGCTACTATTTACCGGCTGTTGCAGCAGCACAAACTGAAACGGTACGGCTTATTCCCCTGCGCATCTTGGGCACCACAGCGACTGTGAGCGGCGCCAATATTGGCGAGGTTTTAACTCGATTACACCCCATTAGTGTTGCTAATGTCACAACAACGCCCGCGCTCAACATCTTGAGTGTTACGGTAAATAATTTGATCTCATCTGGTATTGCTTCGCTTAGTCTAATGACGGCTGTATTGGATGAGGTCGATGATTATTGCGCACAGCTAAACGGCAGTCAGCGCTCAGCCAGAACGGCACCAAAATGCATTGCCTTTTTTCCCGACACCATCATCTTTAGACCCTCTTCTGGCTCAGGCCAAGTCGTCGGCTTAGCCTACGTAGGCGGAATATCTTTGCTGACGCAACAGGTCTTAAATACGGATGACAATACCGTGACAAGCCCTTACGCGAGCCGGCATTGGATGAATTATCGAGCATTAACGCTGGCACATGAGTATGGTCATATTTTGAACTTAGATCATGCTGCTTGCGGCGGAGCGACTGGCGTTGATCCTAGGCTGTATGGTGATGGACGATTAAATAATGGCGCTGGTTGGGACGAAGTCAGAGATATTCATTTCTCGAGCACCCGATTGGACGGTAGTAACCAGCCTCAATTTGCCGACTTGATGTCTTACTGTGGCAAAGAGTGGTCGTCAGATAGGGGCTATCTGGCCGCTATGGGCTATCGAAGTGCCAGTAATGAAGGTGCCGCGCGTATTGCAGAGTCGACTGAGCAGTGGCTAAAAATTAGCCAAGTGAATGGTGTTTGGAAAATTCGTCCTGCTGCATTTGCACCAAGCACGCTGAAATTGTCGTCCTTGGAGTTGGTTGTGAGTAGCGACCAGCCGCCTGAAACCTTGCCGTTATATTCTGCAGTCGTTTCGGATATGCCTGAGCTGAATCAGGGGCCTTATTACGTAGATCTGGGCAGTCGTCAGGTCACTCAAGTGCAAGTGCTTCGCGCCGGCGAGCAATTAAAATCATGGTCTGGCCATGAGATACCCGCACGTTGAGTGTTACAAAATTCGTTGTTTGTTCAGGCTTTAAAAGCAGATTTGTTGTGCCAGAATGTTAATGAATAAAAATAACTCTGAGCATAAACATGTATTTGCGCTGCCTAGCTTTACTTATGGGATTATCGCTAAGCGCCTGTGGTGGCGGAGGTGGAGGATCATCGGCCACTAATCAAGGCCAGCTGCAAGCCGATACCACGACATCAAGTGATGGGCGTTCGCGCCAAGTCAACGCAACGTGTCCATTCACGCAAGTGTTGTCAGTGGCACGTAATGACACCAGACGCATAGAGCGGGTGAGTTGGATTCAGACAGCTGAGTTAGATGCGTCAGCGTCGAGCTCACAACTGATAGCAAATAAGTCGGTATTGGCCAGAGTAGATTTACTCACCACGAGTCCTTCAGCATCGCCTTCGCGAGCCTATTTGTTGGTGGCAAATGCTGGTAATTGCACTCGGCTAACGCTTACCGGGCCAGCTTCAATTCCTACCGACATCGATCGGCAAACCCTGAGCTCAGCATTTCGCGTCACAATCCCAGCAAATTTGATTCAACCAGGGAGTGAGGTGGCAGTTGTATTTGATGATGACCAAGGTCGCAGTGCGAGTGAGGCCGATAGAACGTATCGACTATTCAGAATGCCTGTAAGCGCAACAATTTCTGAAACAATCCGTGTTATACCGATTACCTATAAAGGCCAGAATGGCTTTGTCACCAGTAATTCAGACCTTGCCAATTTATTACTTAGATTACACCCCATTACGTCGTTCACTTTAAGAACAGAAGGCGCATTTTCGCCACCGTCTCTCAATCAGTCACTATTAGGTTTATTGGGAACTGGTCAAGAGTCTTTTGTGACCATGCAGGCTGTGTTAGCGGAGTTAGATGATGAGTGCGCAAGGCGAAATGGTTCGCAAACTAATGCCAGAACGTCACCCAAGTGCCTTGGGGTCTTCCCAAACAATTTGACGTTTAGAACAGCCACTGGGCAAGTCGTCGGTTTAGCTTATGTGGGTGGCGTGACGATGTTAGCCCAGTCCGTCAGTGCGACTGATGTTTTTTCGGAAATATCCCCGTATGGTGGAAGCCATTGGTTAGATTTCCGGGCCTTAACGGTCGCGCATGAATATGGCCATTTGCTTAATCTCAATCATGCTGCCTGCGGCGGCCCGACCGATACCGATAGAAGGCTGTATCCAGACGGTCGTTTAGGGGGTGGGGCCGGCTTTGACACCACGCGTAATTTCTATTTTTCTAGTCAGCGATTAAATAATAGTGGGCAGCCTCAGTTTGGCGATTTGATGTCCTACTGCGCCAAGGAATGGAGCTCCGACCGAGGCTATGTGGCGGCTTTAAGTTATCGCGCAGGGGGGAGTGCTCGCGAAGATAATCAGATCACCACCGCCCGCAGTCAGTGGCTGAAAATTACTTTTCATATGGGTCGATGGCAGCTTCGACCAGTCGATTTCACACCGTCAACACTTCGAGTCACTAGTGCAACGCTGAAGGCAAGTACATCGAATGGCAGCATTTCGTTGCCTGTCTATTCTGCCGTTATTGCCGATGCCCCTGAATTAACGCAAGGGCCGTTCTATGCTGACTTGGGTGATCTCAATCCTCAGCAACTTATCCTCTCGGGCTTGGATTCAATGAGTGGCATACCCATGCAGTGGTCAGCACAAGAGTGGATTAAACGCTGACAATCGGAAAGTGTCGGGGTAGTCTTAGGTAACAATTTGGCACGTTGTGTGCTGACTATGTTTACTAAACAAGACGGATGGCAAACCCATGACCCCGCTTTCTCCTGCCGATCAACTTTTCTTATGGATGGAAAAACGCCAGCAGCCCATGCATGTGGCTGGCCTTCAGTTATTTAATTTTCCCGAAGATGCGGGCCCGCGTTATATCCGCGACCTCGTTGAGCACCTTCGAACGTTTAATGAGCCTCAGCACCCATTCAATAAGCGTCTCGTGCGCCGATTTGGCCAATACTTCTGGGAAACTGATAAGCAATTTGATCTTGAGCATCACTTCCGTCATCGCGCACTGCCTAAGCCGGGGCGTATTCGTGAACTGCTTTCGTATGTATCTGCCGCGCACAGTAACCTCATGGATCGCCAGCGTCCCCTGTGGGAAGTGCATCTGATTGAGGGGGTTCAGGGCCGTCGATTCGCGTTATATACCAAAGTGCATCACAGCCTGTTTGATGGCATTTCAGCCATGCGCATGGGCAGTCGCGCACTCTCTACCGATATTGAGGCCCGTGACTTGCCGCCAATTTGGGCCATGCCGCCACGTCGTAAGCCTACTGGTCTGCCCAACCCGATTGATGTGGCCACCGGCGCAGTTCGCATGACTTCTGGCTTTAGTAAGCAACTCGCTACCATGCCCGCAGTCGTCAAGGAAATGGCCAAAGTTGCACGAAAATCTCAACGCGACCCTAATTTCGTGCCGTTTATGAATGCTCCGGCGAGCATTATTAATAGCGATATTACCGGCTCACGTCGTTTCGCTGCGCAGAGCTATCCCATGGAGCGCTTTAAGGCGATTGGAAAGGTCTTTGGCTGCACGCTCAATGATGTGGTGTTGGCCGTGTGCGGAAGTGCGTTGCGTAACTATCTGATTAGTCAGCAAGCGTTGCCAGACAAGCCGTTGATTGCCATGGTGCCGGTGTCGTTACGAACGGATGATAGCGAGACTGGAAATCAGATCGCGATGATCTTGGCTAACTTGGGAACGGAAGTCGCAGACCCGACGCTGCGCCTGGAGCGCGTCAAGGCCTCGGTACAAGAGGCTAAAACGCGCTACAAGAGCATGAGTTCGGCGGAACTGTTGAACTACACGGCACTGATGATGGCGCCGGCGGGATTACATTTGCTGACTGGGCTGGCGCCCAGTCTGCGAGCCTTCAACGTGATCATTTCCAATGTGCCGGGCCCGAAGGAGCCCTTGTACTGGAACGGCGCGCGCTTGACCGGACAATACCCGGTATCCATACCGGTGGATCAAGTCGCGCTCAACATAACCCTGACGAGTTATGTTGATCAGCTAGAGTTTGGGCTTACTGCTTGTCGTCGAACCTTGCCGTCGATGCAGCGCCTGCTCGGTTATCTGGAGCACGGAATACACGAGCTTGAGGTCGCTGGCGGTCTGCGCTGAAGCCTTCGGCACGGGCTGGACGCGCTGGGCGATCGCCATAGGCTGGGCGGTCGCCACCACGATCACCGTAGGACGGACGATCGCCTTGAGGGCGAGGTGCGGCCGATCGGGCAGGACGATCACCGTAAGCTGGGCGGTCGCCATAGCTTGGGCGGTCACCTTGTGGGCGCGGTGCGGCACTGCGGTGCATCGGACGGTCGCCACGCAGAGCCTGACGATCAAACGCTGAGCGTTCGTGCGTTGCGGCGCCGGCAATGTTGCCAGTCAACTCGCCATCAACAACGACCGGACGAGCAGCGTAAGCAGGACGGTCGCCGTAGCTTGGGCGGCTGTCGGTGCGGGCTGGACGGTCACCATAGGCAGGACGATCGCCGTAGCTTGGACGGCTGTCGGTACGCGCTGGACGATCGCCATAGGCTGGGCGGTCGCCATAGCTTGGGCGGCTGTCGGTACGCGCTGGACGATCGCCATAGGCAGGGCGGTCACCGTAGCTTGGACGGCTGTCGGTACGGGCTGGACGGTCACCATAGGCAGGACGATCGCCATAGCTTGGACGGCCACCGTTGTCGCGACGGGCACCACCGGCAGGACGGCTAGCGCCGCCATTGTCACGGTACTTTGGTGCTGGACGTGGCTCCATGCCTGGGATGGTCAATTCTGGAATGGCGTTGCCGGTGTAAGCAGCCAGACGTTGTAATTTACCGCGGTCACGACGGTTAACCAGGCTCACGGCGGTGCCGGTACGACCCGCGCGGCCAGTACGGCCGATGCGGTGAACGTAATCTTCCAGAACCATCGGCAGGTCGAAGTTGAATACGTGGCTAATGCCGACGACGTCGATACCGCGAGCGGCAACGTCGGTGGCAACCAAGCACTTCACCATGCCGTTCTTGAGGTCACGAAGCGTGCGGTTACGCGCAGGCTGCTTCATGTCACCGTGCAGGGCAGCGGTGGACAGACCGAAGTTGGCCAGTTCAATCGACAGCACTTCTGCGTCGCGGCGTGTTGCGGTGAACACAACGGATTGGTTTACCGCGGGGTCAGCCAGCAGCTTGAGCAGAATGGCTTTCTTGTGTTCCATGTCGTCGCAGAAATACAGACCTTGCGTGATATTTTCATGCTTGGCTTGCTGCGAGCTGATCTGCAGGCGTTCTGGATTGCGCATGACACGCGCTGCCAGGGTTGCAATGCGATCTTCCAGCGTGGCCGAGAACAGCAGTGTTTGGCGTTCGGCAGGTGCTTTTTCAGCGATCAGTTCAACGTCATCGATGAAGCCGAGGTCGAGCATGCGGTCGGCTTCGTCGAGGATTAGCAATTCAACGCGATCCAGCGTGATCTGGCCGCGGTTCATCAGATCGAGCAGGCGGCCCGGTGTGGCAACCATGACATCAATTGGGCGCATCAGCGCTTTTTGCTGCTGCTGGTAGTTCATGCCGCCGAGGATGCTGACGGTACGGGTCTTCAGGCGCTTGCCGTAAACCATGGCAGCGGATTCGACCTGACGAGCGAGTTCGCGCGTTGGGGTCAGCACCAGAATGCGCGGGCCTTTGCCCTTACCGCCTGGCGTCATGGTTAAGCGGTGGAGGCCAGGCAGCAGGAAGGCTGCGGTCTTACCGGTACCGGTCTGAGCCGATGCCATGAGATCGCGACCGCTCATGGCGATGGGGATTGCTTGCGCCTGGATTGGCGTGGGTTCGGTGTAGCCAGCTTCGTTAAGGGCGGCTAAAAGGGCGTCATGCAACGCCAGGTCTGTAAAAGTCAAAGACACAGGACTGATCCTCGCGGGTAACCCGCGGTGAGTATGGGTAAACAGCAAACCGACGGGATACGGCGGTGGCTGACGGATTTATCGTCGCCAACCAGACCAGAGCAGGCTGCGAGCCGGTGTAAGAACCGGGACAGCACATAATAGGCGGGCAACAAAAGGGCTGCGTCTGCAGCGGGGCGAACTATACGGATGTCGGAGATGAAAAGCGAGCCCTATTTTCAACTGCGTGCAAAAATCCAGCGCAAAAGCGGCACATCCGATGAACGGTCATTGTGGCTGATCGACTGATTTGGTACGATTGTGCCAGTTTTGTGCGGCGGCAAAAATCGTGGCATAACCACTATTCACCGTGGCTTGAAGCCGTTGATATAAAAATAACTTAGGAGACTGGCGCCATGAGCACAGCATTGATTACAGGGGCATCAAACGGTATCGGACTAGAGTTGGCCAAGCGGCTGGCCGCCGATGGTCACGACGTTATTTTGGTTGCCCGTAGCGTCGACAAGTTGCAGGCCATTGCAAATGACCTGAGTCAGCGACATGGTATTCAAGCCGATGTGATAGGGCAGGATCTAGGTTACGAAGGTGCGGCCCTCGAGTTGGTTGAAAAACTGGGTGATCGTCGCGTAGACATGCTCATCAACAACGCGGGTTTTGGTGAGTTCGGTACGTTTATTGATGCAGACATAAAGCGCTTAAATCAGATGGTTCAGCTAAATGTGGCCACACTGACCTCGCTGGCCCATGCCTTTGCGCGTCGCATGGCGGCCCAGGGTGGCGGTCAAATTCTTAATGTGGCATCTATCGCCGGATTTATGCCGGGACCGGGTGCAGCCGTGTACTACGCCTCCAAGGCCTATGTGCTGAGTTTCTCGGATGCACTGAACTATGAGTTGCGCAGTAAAAACGTGACAGTGACTACACTGTGCCCAGGCCCAACGGATACAGGCTTTGCTTCTGCTGCCAATGCAGAGTCGTCTGCGGCATTCCGTTGGCCCATGTTGTCATCACTTGATAGCTTGGCAGATTATGCCTATGAGTCACTGAAGGCCAAGCGTGGCGTTGCCTTGCATCGCTGGTTAATGAAAGTTTTGGCCTTCACTGTTCGCCTATCACCTCGATTTCTCGTGAAAGCTATTTCAGCTCATAGTATCGGCTTTAAAGCCTAAGTCATTTGGACTTGCGGTGGATTAGCCTCTCACGCGGTGAGGGGCTTAGTCCCTAAACCATGGATGTTGACTAACGCGCTCGGCGAGAAAATCAATAAACGCACGCAACGCTGAAGACATATGCAGGCGGCTGGGTGTCATCGCCCACAAATCACCCATGCGCACACGTACATTCGGTAATACGGGCACGAGTTGGCCACTGGCTACGGCGTGATCGGTAATAAAGCCGGGTAACAAGCCCATGCCCAAGCCAGCAATGACAGCATCCATTTGCATTAATGCGTTGTTTGCGCTGAGTCGTCCGGTTAGACGAACGCTGACTTGCTCACGCCCAGCATCTAATTGCACGATATTTTCTCTGGCCTGGCGAAATAGCACGAAATTGTGTGAGGCCAGTTGTGTGATATCGGTTGGGGCGGGATGCTTGGCGAGGTATTGGGGGCTGGCGAAAAAGCGACCATTGAGCTGCCCCAAGCGGCGGCCGATGAGCTGGGCGTCATTAAATGCACCAATTCGCAAGCCGAGATCTACACCTTCTTCGACCAGATCCACGACACGCCCAGAGAGATCGGCTTCTAGGCTCACTTCAGGGTATCGCTGCATAAACTCAGCGGTAATCGCGCCCATAAAACGCATACCCAGTTCCACCGGCATGGTGATGCGCAAGTGCCCTCGCGGACTGGCTTGAAACTCACTTAATTCGCGTTCGGCATCGGCCAACTGAATTAAATTTAGACGAACACGATCGTAAAACTGACGGCCCGCGTCAGTGAGATTCAAGCTGCGGGTAGTACGTTGCAATAAACGCACCCCGAGGTGAGTTTCTAGACGGTTTAGGGTTCGGCTGAGTGTCGATTTCGGCACGCCTAAGCGTTCAGCAGCTGCAGTAAAGCTGCCATCTTCCACGACGCGGATAAACACGCTGAGATCATTTAAATTCACTGAAAAAAGACCTGCTATTGTTGCGCCTGAAGCAACAGTAAATGCCACTTACCCCTCTCGGCAAGTCCATAAATTGGGTTTAGTCTTAAATTACTTTCCTAGGAGCTATAAAACAATGAATTCAATCAAACAAACCATCATTAACCTAGTCGATCAGCCGCAGCTAAACGCACTCTTGGCGGTGTTTTCACGAGGCCTGATGTCTCTCATTTTTATTGGCGCTGGCTACAGTAAGCTGACGGGTTATGCCGGAACGCAATCCTATATGGAGGCGATGAATGTGCCGGGCTCACTTTTACCCTTAGTTATTGCGCTGGAGCTGGGTGGCGGTATTGCCTTATTACTAGGCCTACACACGCGTTTGATTGCGGGGTTGTTAGCGGGCTTCTGTATCGTCACTGGTTTTCTGTTTCATGGCGGCGCAGACCAGATGAACCAAATTATGCTAATGAAAAACTTAGCCATTGCCGGTGGTCTTTTGGCCTTAGTCAGAACGGGTGCCGGTACACCATCGCTTGATAAAGAGTGATCTCGCAAGCGCTTTTGTAGACTAGTCAATCCACGACAATCGGGCACTCTTGTCAAATTATCCGTCAAGAGTGCTCATGATGATTCATATCCTCCCTGAGTTTGATTCGCCTATTTCCCCTGAGAATGCAGATGTCATTTTGGTGGTCGGTGCATCACGGGGTATTGGTCTTGCCTTTGTTGAAGCGCTTTTAAAACAACCCGATTTGTTAAAGCCCTCAGCGATAGGAAAATCGCTAGTTATTCTTGCGGCGTGTCGTCAGCCACATGGCGTTGAGGCTTTGCTGACGCTACAGCGGGACTATCCAAATCGTTTAGCGTTACTGACCTTGGATGTGACTGAGGCGAATGCGTTTGTCGCGCTATCCCAGCAATTAAAGGTGTTAACACCTGTATTGCATGCTGTGATTTATACGGTAGGTCTATTGCATGAACCAGCTACGGAAAATCAAAAGGCGCTAAAACCTGAGAAGGCACTTTCTCAACTGCGTTTGGATGATGTGATGCGTAGTTTTGTAGTGAATGCGTGGGCCCCTATTTTGTTAGCCCAAGCGATTTCGCCTTTCATACCGCGTCAGCAGGCGTTCAACTTTTCATCTTTATCCGCTCGTGTGGGATCGATTGGTGATAATCAATTGGGTGGTTGGTATAGCTATCGGGCTGCTAAAGCGGCTCAAAACCAATTTTTAAAGACGTGGTCCATCGAACTAGCTCGAACACATCCCTTGGCGACGGTTTTAATACTGCATCCGGGGACCACGAATACCGAGCTATCGAGGCCGTTTAGTGCTCATGTGTCGGCGGAGAAATTGTTTTCTACGGAGCGCGTTGCCCATGATCTATTAAGGGTGATTGAAGCACGAGGGCCTGAAAGTAGTGGTAAATTTTTTGATTGGGCTAATGAATTAGTGCCGTGGTAGGGGGAATTGAGCGTTAGGGGCTAGCCAATCATAAATCCGTATTGCAGTATTCGTGCTCAAAACATAAGCAGGTTCAATATGGAAGCAATCCCCAAATTACGGAAGCCCGCGCAAGCTCGTACTCAGGAGCGCGTTGCCCGTGCATTGCTGACCGCTGAGCAGCTTTTGCTTGAAAGAAACCCGGAAGAGGTGTCGATTCCTGATATTGCTGAGGCATCAGGCGTTCCTCGCGCCAGTCTTTACCAGTTTTATGCTAACAAGCATCAGCTTTTTGCTGCAATTGCAGAGCAACATTTGAGCCGAGTAGCAGATGAGGTAAAGCGAGGTGGCGCAGCCTTAAAGGGTTTTCATTGGCAACAGATGACCTTTTTGTTGGTGCAAGCAGCCTCTCAGTACTATAACCGTAATCCTGTGGCTGGCATTCTCATTTTGGGCTGGCCTATGAGTCGAGAAACCTATTTGGCTCAAGAGGTAACCATTGAAAATATCGGTGATGAGTTACGTGTAATTTATGCCACGGCCCAGCCAGCAGTAACCCTTTCGACGACTCCAGACGTGGGCACCATCATTACCGAGTTGGCATTTTCCCTGATGAAGTATGGGTACTATCGCCAAGGTGAAATTACTGAAGATATTATTCAGCAAGCTTCGATAGCGGTTGTAGGGTATTTGCAGCAAATTCTGCCGCCTGAGGTTGCGCAGTCTCAGCCCAGTGAGCAACAAGTTTCCGCTTTGCAGGCGCTGTTAGCTGCTTCAGCGCGTACTCCCGCTTAAGGGCATCACTACGCGACAAGCATCGGTCTGATCCCAATAGCGCGACGGGTGGATTGGCCTTAGTGAACTTCGCCCCTTTCCCGCTAAGGTGTTGTTGAAAACGGCGCTGAGGGTCTGTGCTGATGCCTGTGTACAAGCGCCCATTTTGACAAGCCAATACATAGACATACCAAGTCACTTCTGCTGTTATAGCGGGCACTGTTTTTCTATCGTGTATCAATAAATCTGACAAAGTGAGCTGCCCATGAGTGCTGTGCAATTAAGTCGCGAAGGAGCTGTTTGGCTGCTAACCATGACGCAAGGCGACAACCGTTTCAATGATGCCTCGCTAGCCGAATGGCACCAAGCCCTCGATACGGTGGAAACGAGCGCCGGCCCTGCAGCGCTAGTCATTACGAGCGCAGACCCTAAGTTTTTCAGTAATGGTATTGATTTGGAAGGGATCTTTGCGAGTCATGGGCCTGAGTACCTACTGAATACCTTTGTGCCAAAACTCGATGCGTTCTTACTGCGTATGGCGAGGTTCCCGGTGCCAGTGGTCATGGCCATCAACGGTCACGCGTATGCGGGTGGTGCTCTGTTAGCGGCCACAGGTGACTTTAGGGTGATGCGGGCTGATCGAGGTCGATTCTGCTTCCCAGAAGTCGACATTAAGTTGCCCTTCACACCCATTATGGATGCCATCGTGAAGTTGCTGCCTAATGCGCAGTCGGCGTGGACCATGGCGGTTACGGCCGCGGCATGGGGGGGGGAGGAGTGTCTTCAACGAGGCGTTATTGATGCGGCAGTGTCCGAGTCTGAGGTGCTACCCAGCGCCATGGCAATGGCGCAGCAATTGGCTGGAAAAGATCGCGCTACCTATACCGTGATAAAGCGCCGCTGGCGCTCCGCCTTTGAAGCCTTCGTTTAATCCCTCAATGATCTCCGCCAAAACGATCTAAGTTTTTGGCGGTGGGCATGAAGTACAGCAAGGGTAGGGCCAACACTAACGCCAAACTAAACTGCGAAAATAGGTGCTCGAACGCGATCATGGAGGCTTGTGCCGTCATTTGGGCGTCCAACAGTCGGTACATAGTCTCGGGTATGTCGGCGTAATTAATGCCCTTACTGGCTAATAGTTGCTGCATCAGAAATTCATAGTCGCGAGTAGTTTGTGAGAACTCACTGACCGAAAGGCTAATGTCTGCTTTGAAAGTTGCTTGTAGATGGGTGAATTGCGTTGCGGCTGCTGCGATACCCACCGAACCACCGAGCTGACGGATGAGGGTATATAAGCCCGTTGCCCCAGCAATTTGCTCGGGCGCAATGCGTGCCATGGCCAGTGCATTCAGCGGAACGAAGAGCATGCCTAAACCAACACCACGCCAAATCAATGGCCAGAAGAAATCAGCATGGCCAGATTCCGTGGTAAAGGTTTGATGCTGGTACATGGAAATACCAAAAATTACGACGCCGAGAATGGCAATCCAGCGTAAATCGATCTGTAGTTTGGTCAGGGTCTTGCCCATGACGGCCATGGTGACGCCACTGGAGATAGCGCCGGGCAGAATGACTAATCCGGTTTCCCAGGCGTTGTAATTCAATAGCGACTGCAAATATAAGGGCAGATAAAAAATAGTACCGAAAAGCGCCATTCCCAACACAAAGGAGAAAATAAGGCTGGCACTGAATTGACGGTCTTTTAACGGCGAAAAGTCGACCACAGGGTGGTCTGTATGCAGCTCATGCCAGATAAAGCCAACCAAAGAAAAAATCGTGAGCGCAGCGAGGCATTGAATCTCACCTGAATCAAACCACTGCTGGTGTTCACCGCGCTCAAGCATGATTTGCAAGGCGCCAATGCCCACAGCCAACAATAGAATGCCTACCCAATCAATGCGATGAACCGCCTGCTTAAAGCGGGAGTTGGGCAAGTAGTGGTTGGCGAGTAGCAGCGCAATAAGACCAAAGGGAAGATTGATGTAAAAAATCCATGGCCATGAACTGTGATAGGTAATGTAGCCACCCACGGTGGGGCCTAAGGTAGGGCCGACCATGATGCCAAGGCCAAAAATGGCCATGCCGGCACTCAGTTCCTTTGATGGAAAGGCTTCGTAAATACTGGCTTGCGCCGTGGCTATTAAGCCGCCACCCCCAAGCCCTTGCACAATGCGCCAAAAGACTAATGACTCTAGGGTGCTGGCATTACCGCAAAAAAACGAGGCCACAATAAACAGAATAATTGAGCCCATGAAGTAATTGCGGCGACCAAAATAGTTCGACAACCAGCCAGACAAGGGCAACACAATCACATTCGCCACGATATAGCCGGTGGAGACCCAAGTGACTTCCTCAAGCGTAGCGCCCAAGTTGCCCATGATCTGAGAGATGGCAACATTCACGATCGAGGTGTCGAGTAGCTCCATCATGGCCGCTAGCGTGACCGTAAACGCAATCCAGTGACGGTTGCTGTATATCTGCTCTGGAGTGAATTCGCGCGCGCCGATCGCCATAGTCATTAAGACTTTTTAATCGTGACTACAGCGCTCATGCCGGCTCTTAAAGCTAAGCCGGGGTGCTGCTTTGGCAATACACTGACGCGAACCGGGATGCGTTGAACTACTTTGGTGAAGTTTCCTGTGGCGTTATCGGGAGGCAGTAAGGTGAATTTTGCGCCCGTTGCAGGGCTAATGGATTCTACGGTGCCTTGCCAAACCGCATCCGGGTAGGCATCGACGGTGAACTCTGCGGTGTTACCAATGGACACATCAGTCAATTCGGTCTCTTTTAAATTCGCCACCAGCCAAACACGGTCTTGCCCAACTAAGTTCATCATGGGTTGACCCGGCTGCATGAATTGCCCTGGCTCAATGGTTTTGCGACTAATTACCCCGTCAAAAGGCGCGACGATACGGGTGTCGGCGAGTTGGTTGGCCGCTAAGTCGCGGTTGGCCTGAGCCGAGAGTAGCTTTGCATCGGCGCCACGTAATGAGGCGCGTGAAACACTTACTTGATCCAATGAGGCGGCAGCGCCTGCGCGTGTTGCCTGAAGTCGAGCTGCAGTCGTTTTCGCCAAGGTTTCAGCTTGATCGACGGCTTGTTGGCTAATTAAGCCTTGTTGCCATAATGAACGCGCGCGCTCCCATTCACGATGAGCTTGCTCTTGCTCCATTCGGACTTGGGTCATGATGGCTTGAGATTGTTGCGACTGAGCCGAAGCACTGTGCAGCTGCGATACCGCTTGGCCTTGCTGCCCCGTTAGTGTCATGACAGATTTTAGTTCGGCCTCAGCTTGAGCTAAACGTGCTTTGGCATCACGATCGTCCAAGGTAACGAGTACATCTCCTGTTTTCACCGGTTGATTTTCTCGCACAAGAATCTGTATCACAAAGCCACTCATGCGCGATGAGATGGGCGCGATATCGGCGCCAATTTGAGCATTGTCCGTCTTAATATAATGAGCATTGAACCACGTGGCATGACCTAGATAGCCCGCGCCTAAAAGTGTCACTGACAACAAAATCAGGCGTTTACGTACTTTTGAGGTCGAAGCATTTTGGTCGGTCATTTTTTGGGGCCTTGTTCCATTTCAAAAAAACGGGGAGCACATGGGCTCCCCGTTTAACGTAGCACGGAGCGGATGTTAGCAGGCGGATCCCGCCAGACCCACCAGAATTGGACCTAGCACAGGAAGTGCACACAGCGCGGATGGGTCGGTTGGAATCGGTAATGCAGGTGCGCCACCGCCATCGCAGGTACCGCCGGCACCATCGACAATTGCTGGGCCAATGACAGGCACTGCGCACAGTGCTGCAATATCTGGAGCGCCACTGCCGCCACCGCCACCGCTACAAGTTGCACCTAAGGCTTCAGCCAAAGGAGTGCCGATGCCAGGCACAGCACACAGTGTTGCTGGGTCCAATTGTTCAGGAAGTGCTGGGGCATCGCCGCCACCGCCACACGTTGCTCCTAGTGCACTAGCCAATTGTGGGCCAAGAGTTGGAATATTACAGAGTTGTTCCGGGCCTACCGGCAATGGACTTTCGCCGCCACCCGAGTCGCTGCAGGTTGCGCCAGCAGCCGAGGCTAGCTGTGGGCCAATACCTGGGATGGCACAGAATGCGGCTGGATCCAGCATGTCAGCTGGACTACCACCGCCTTCACCACCACCTGCATCGCAACTTGAGCCAGCGCCTGCCACTAACGCGGGACCAAGTGTGGGGATGGCGCAAAGCGCCGTTGGATCAATTAACGAAGCTACTGGGCCTGGAAGGCCGGGGCCAGGTTCGTCACTGGCAGGTGGGGGAGAGGGCGTATTTGTATTGTTATCGCTCACTTCATCGCTGCTACAGGCGGCGAGACAGAAGCAAAGAAATAAAATTGAAATCTTTTGTAATGCCATGAGTATCTTCCGTAATTTGTTGTTATTGAGGTGTAAATTTATCATGCCAAAAGCTGTGTAAGAGCCTGTCAATAAATAATATTTTAGTAATTTCGTAATATTTTTGTATCGAGCCTGATGGGTGGCTATGCCGTCTTTAGCTTGCTTACTTGTTGATTTGATTGATCAAAATTGAGTCAATGATTTCTAGTCTTACGCGCTAAGATGCGCCGCTTTTGAGGCGGTGCAAGTGATGAGACTGATACGCTTAATACTATTAAGCGCTCTGTATGCTTTTTTAATGCCGATGCCGGCTTTTGCCTTTGAGGCTTCCCTTGCTCATCAGAGCATGACCTTTCGCGAGGCTAAGTCATTTCTAAAGCAGTATGTTCATAGGCCTGGCGATAGAGATGAGTACTGTGGCTGCAAAATTACAGCCTCTGGTAAAAAGTGGTTAGTAGACTGGGATAGTTGCGGATACAAACCCCGAAAAAATGCTGAGCGAGCAAGCCGCATCGAGTGGGAGCACGTCGTACCTGCGTCAGAGTTTGGTCAGCAGCGTCAATGTTGGCAGCAGGGTGGGCGAAAAAACTGTAGCGCGACTGACGCGATTTTTGCTGCCATGGAAGGGGACCCCCATAACTTAGTGCCTGTGGTGGGCGAGGTGAATGGCGATCGCGGCAACTTAAAGTACGGCATGTTGGCAAATGAGCAGGGTGTGGGTTACGGCCGATGCCCATCGCGTGTGGATTTTAAAGCCAATCTTTTCATGCCCAACCCCAGTTTTCGTGGCAATGCGGCCCGCACGTATTTTTACTTTCGACAACGCTATGGATTAACGCTGTCCAAACAACGTGAGCAACTCTTTGCGGCGTGGGCTCGACAAGACCCCGTAGACGCTAAAGAGTGCTCGCGTAATCGTGTGATTGCTGCCAGAACAGGGGTTAGCAACCCCTTTATTGCTAATCAATGTTCGGCGAGGATGGCCGAAACACGTATCGGGGCACGTTAGTCCAGCAAAAAATGCGCACGGGCAACGGCAACAGGCTTGTCAGCTGATTCCTGCCAAACACAGACCTGAACATTGGCAATTTGCTGCCCATGCTTGGTAACGCTACAGCTGGCGAAGAGTTCTCGAGCTAGACCGGGGCGCAGGTAGTCGATGGAGAAGTCGACGGTTCGCGGCACAGCGTTACCTTCCCTAATCCAGAGCAGATGCATGATGGCGGCCATCTCCATGAAGCCTCCGATCAGGCCTCCGTGAAGGGCGGGGAGTTGGTCATTGCCAATGTTGTCCTGTTGGAATGGTAAGGAGAAGCGCAATTCGCCTTCTATCACATCCAATTTCATGCCAATGAGACGAGCATAGGGAGAGTAATTGAGGAGGACCTCTGGTGTGAGCTGGGGGTTCTGGCTCATGGGGTGGCTCCTTGCGCAGGCTCACCTTTAAAACTTCGCCTTCGCATAAAGGTGGCGACTCCATAGGCAACTGGCTGAGGGTTGCCTTCTTGATAAGCAGTAGCGCGTGTGAAAGCAATTTCGCGTCCCATGCGATAGCACTCAGCCGTGCAGTAAACGGCAAGGCCCGGTGTGGCTGGCCGCAGATAATCAATTCGTAAATCCAGCGTGGGGTAGCCGCACGCGTCGTCTAGTAAAGAAAAAATGCTGAGTGCACTCGTGTTATCGATTAACGTGGTAATCACGCCGCCGTGAAGCACGCCGGTTCGATTATCACCGACGAGTCTCTCTTGATAGGGCAGGCGCAGTGTGGCACGACCACGCTCTCCCTGAACAAACTCGATTTGTAAAATACGGCTGTGGGGAATATTGCAGAGCCAGTTAGCAATGTTGCCAAACAGCGCTGGATTCTTCACCGGTAAAGGCAGACTCATGTGATCTCCGCTGAATTAGCTGCCAAAAGTTCAAATATTTTAACTTGACTATGTACTGGCGTGAGCACTTAGCTTGGTATTAATGTGCAGTCCGTGATGGGGCAATTAACTAAAACCCTCCTGTTAGGCGATATACGCTGACTGGAGCTGCAATGAGCAAATTGTTATGACAGTAGTCTTGCACCAGTGGGAGATTTCACCGTTTTGTCAAAAAGTGGCAAAAGCGCTGACCTATAAAGGTATTGCATTCAAGGCGGTGAATTACAACGGTGCCCTGGCAGCGAAAGTGCAGGGCTTGAGTAAGGTCGGCAAAGTGCCCGTGTTGGATATTGATGGCTTACGCATTCAAGACAGCACACGCATTGCGCGATATTTAGATGAGGCCTATCCAGATGCGCCGCGTCTTTACCCTGAGAATTCGGTGCTTAAAGCACAGGTCGAGCTATGGGAAGACTGGTCTGATGAGCTGCTGTACTTTTACGAAGTGTATTTTCGCGTCAATGATCCGGTGGCCTTAAATGCGGCGGTAGATGTTGCGATCATGGGCCGCCCCACCTATGAGCGCATGGTGATGAAGCCGATGTTAAAAACAGCCTTGAAAGCGATGCTGTATTTTCAAGGCTTGGGGCGTATGTCCAGCGAGGATGTAGAGGCTGAGTTTCACCGTCATTTGGCTCGCATCGAAGTCACTTTGGCCGCCACGGGCTGGTTAGTGGGCGAAAGCAGAACCATTGCGGATATCGCAGTGGCTACTCAGTTATCTGAGATTATTCGAACTAGCCAGCACCTAGGGCCCATCATTTTACAGCACCCACGGTTGGCTCAATGGCTTAAGGCTCAAGCTTAAATTGGTACGTCTGTCATTAAATTGAAACAGTATTCTGGGTGAGTTTTGACTAGACTCAGTCCATTATGAATATCGTGTAGAAGCACCCATGGCCAAGTTTATTTCCGTTGCTCAGCTGAAAGGGGGAGCCGGAAAAAGTACGGTGGTGACCAATCTGGTTGCCGCTCTGTCGCAAGAGTTCCACACCGGATTAATTGATGCCGATATGCCGCAAGGCACTTCGGCACGCTGGGCTGCGATTCGCCAGACTCAACAAAGCAATACGCCAGCTTTTGAGGTCCTCACCGCGTCATCGGTTAATGAGTTGGCGTTGGCCGCAGAGCGCTTAGAAAGTGAATGCGATGTAGTGGTGATAGATCTACCGCCGCGCAGTCTTAAATACCTGCGTGAAGTCTTGCCTTACAGCGACTTGGTCGTCATGCCCCTAACGGCCTCAGCCGCTGATGTCTGGGCGACTGAGCAACTGATGGAGGCCATTCGCGAAGGAAAGCGCACCAGTAAACGCTTAAAAGCCCGGCTGGTCTGGAACCGCCTACGGACGAGTAAGGCAACAGAGCAGTTTTTAGCGGATACCGCTGGGCTATTGCGGGCAAAGGAATTGGAGTCCCGTTTAGGGCAACGCACGGCGTATGTAGAGGCATTAGGGCGTGGACTATCTGTGCTCGAGTGGAGCGATGCAAAAGCTAGCGCAGAGTTCGCCATTTTTTACCAAGAGTTAAAGCAACAGCTAAAGCTCGACTGACCAGGAGTGCCGCGTTTGCCCATCACCGAGTTAACCCAGCGTATCGAGCGCGAGTTCATTATTGAAGTCGCGCCCGTGTATTTGGCTAAGGGCCGAATTCCGAAGCTAGAGCGCGTGCAGAGTTGGCGAAGCCGGAGTTTATTGCCCTTATTAAATCGCTTACATGGCACCGTGACGGGCATGGTGCAGCAGCACATGCGCGTGGATGGTCACCGCTTAGTGTGGCTGGAAGGCGGAAATAGACTCGGTGAACCTGTTGTTCTGCTGCATGGCTTTGGTGCAAGTAAGGAGAGCTGGCTGCCTTTGCTGCCCTTTTTGGCTAAGCGTTATCACCTATTTGTCTTAGATCTTCCGGGCTGGGGTGAGAGTCAGTTTCACGCGGATGCACTTTATGGCATGGATGAACAGGTTGGTCGCGTAGCGACCTGGTTAGCTGCCGCCGTATCGGGACCAGCTCATGTAGTTGGAAACTCTATGGGCGGCGGTATTAGTGGTCTATTAGCGGGTCGCTATCCGCATTTAGTACGCACGCTCACCTTGATGAATGCGGCCGGGGTCGCTGGCAAAGAGCACACGCCTTTTGAACTGGGATTGATGCAGGGGCGTAATGGACTCATTGCCCATAATTTAAAAGGGGTTTTCGATTTATTGGCAATGACCATGTCAAGTCGATGGCTTGCTGCATTAATGGCACCCGCAATGTCTCGTGACTTAATTGCACGCCGTCATGTCAACGAACACTTGTTTCGACAGCTATTGGCGCTTAGCCCAGATCCAGATTTACCTGCATTTTCCAGTGTGGTGGCGCCAACTCAGGTGCTTTGGGGGAGTGATGACCGTGTGCTTCACGTGAGTTGCAGTGAGGTTTTTAAGCGGCTTATTCCTCATGCAAAAGTGACTATCCTGAGCGGTATTGGCCATTTACCCATGGTTGAAGTACCGCGCGTCAGCGCGCGAATTTTGCGTCAACATTGGCGACAAGCCACCTAAGCAGGGGATGGCTTGTCGCGATGCGGCATGACCGGCTTTAGAAGCGGAACTTGCCGGCCAAGATGTCGGCATACACCGTGTCGTCTAAAAGGGTATACGCGCCAGTACCCGGCAACAGCACATACAATGCCTCACCGCTGCACTGGCTGGGGTCAAACCCTTCCTTTTTCAGGCCAGCCTTTTGATATTTGAAGGTGCCCGTAGTTTCCATGGCGGCTTTTACGCGCAGAAACACCGGTACGGCATAACCGGGCAATTCACGCTTCAGGTGCTGATACAGCCCAGCAAAATCAATCGTCATACCGGCGTGTGGCGTGATGGCAGCCATGCCTGCACGTCCGTTGGTGTTAGGAATTTCCACGCCATAAACCACTGCCTCAGCTAGGTCATGGTGGGCAGTCATGATGTTTTCGACTTCAGTGGTTGAAACGTTTTCACCCTTCCAGCGGAAAGTGTCGCCAGTACGATCAACGAACTGGGCATGGCGGAAACCGATTTCACGCATGAGGTCGCCGGTGTTGAAGTACTTGTCACCGGCGGTGAAGACATCGGTGAAGATGCAGGAGCTGTTCTTGCCCTGATCGGTGTAGCCATCAAACGGTGTTTTATCCGTAATTTCACCGATCAGCAGGCCGACCTCACCGCGCTTCACTTTAATCATGCGGCCTTTTTTGTCGCGTACGGGCGCTTCGGCATCCTTATCGTATTTCACCAGTGCATAGGGCATAGGCGAGAAACCGACGGTGTTGTCGAAGTTAAAGATGTTGGTAAAGCCCACATTGCCTTCCGA
>DDPD01000008.1 GCA_002342025.1 Moraxellaceae bacterium UBA2477
CGATTGAGCTGAACGCCAGCCGTTTCATGCGGCCAATGAGCGGCCAGTGCAGCGGTTTTAGCCACGTCAGCACCTTGATCACCCACAGGAGTGACGCAACCCAGAACCACATCATCAATATGGTGTTTGATGGCTGCGCCGTTACGTTCTTCCAGCGCGTGCATCAGACCGACAATCAGGTCCACGGGCTTTACAGTGTGCAACGAGCCATCCTTCTTGCCTTTACCACGCGGCGTACGCACGGCATCAAAAATCAGGGCTTCCGACATGGTGGAATGTCCTCTACTGGTAAATGAGAAGTTCATGACTTTATAGTCATTTAAGCGAGGCAGACTTTGGCGCGACAGGCCAGATCACGCAATGACATGAGCTATCAAGCGCACTGACGAAAAGGCTCACGACTTGGCAAGCAGAGGCGACTGAGTTACAACGCTGTCGGTGTTTACGTATTCGATGGAATTATCAGAAGAGGCCCGCCCATGAGCAGCTCACGTTTTACCAGCTTTCGCGAGTTTTACCCCTACTACCTGCAAGAGCATAGCAACCGCACCTGTCGGCGCCTGCATTTCGTGGGTACTACGCTAGTCATTGGCATTGTACTCACCGCCGTGACGACCGGTCAGTACGCTTGGCTCTGGGCCATTCCCGTTGCGGGATACGGTTTTGCGTGGCTCGGTCATTACGGTTTTGAGAAAAACCGACCTGCCACCTTTAAGCACCCGTTCTATAGCTTACTAGGCGACTTTGCCATGTATCGCGACATTTGCTTAGGTCGGATTAGCTTTTAACGCGGCGCATTATTTGGCGACATCCCGCCCTAGCTGAGCGGCTCGCGAGCCCGTGCTTGTCCCTTCGTTATTCTCACAACGGTTGGGGTCGTCGCCGCAGATAGGGCACTCGCCATCACGCAAACCTAATTTATTTAGCCCGCCGCAGGAGCCCTTAATGGGCTCACGTCCGTTCATCACGCCCACGGCCATACCCACGATCAAGAACAAAATAAGTACGAAGCAAACTATGGCCGTGGTCAGCATGCGGAAACCTCGTTATGGCTTAAGAAAAGGCGCAAAGGCCGTAGAGTATCGTGTGTTAAAACCCTGATCACTACGCTCAACAAAATACGCGGCAAGTCCGCGCTTTTCAGCTAAGGCTAAGCCTTTGTCAGGGCCCAAGACATTCAGTGCCGTCGCCCACGCATCGGCCAAGGTGTCATCCCGCGCATCGGGTGACACCACGGTCACCGATACGCCCCGGTGCTGAATTGGACGGCCGGTGGCTGGATCGATGGTATGCGAATAGCGCACCCCATTCTCTTCAAAATAGTTGCGATACGAGCCCGAGGTTGAAATCGCCGCCCCGTTGGGCAAGTTCAGAACTTGCAGGGGACGACCGCTGCCATCGGGTTGCTCAATCGCCAGTCGCCATGCTTGACCATCCGGCCGCTTACCCTGGGCACGCAAACTACCGGCAATGCCCACCAGATAATCTTGAATACCTAAGGCCTCTAGTGTGGCAGCCAAATCATCAACACCCGCACCTTCGCCCACGGAGGATAGGTCAATGGCCACTGCGCGCTGCTTCATCACTCGGTCAGCTTTTGCCGAAAGTGCCAGATGACGCCAACCCATACGCGAGCGCGCCTGAGCGATATCCGAATCCGATGGAACTCGGCGCGGTTTGCTTACGGCACCAAATCCCCAGAGGTCTACCAATGGCCCAACGGTGACATCGTAACGACCGTCTGTAGCTTCACTGACTTGAAGCGCTCGCTGTAAGGTTCTGCCCAAGAGCGGGCTCACCGGCTGCCACGTCTGTAATGGTGCGGCATTCAAGCGCATCAGCTCGGTGTCTGTTTGATAGGTGGACAGCACAGCATTGGCTGCATCTAAGCGGTCTTGCATTTGCTTTTGTAGGGCGGTAGCCGTCATGCCATTAGGCAGCTCAGCCACTTGGACCTGCCAACGCATGCTGTAAAAAGCGACGCCAGAAACCGCGATGGGCTGCGGCGGCGGATCACTGCAACCGGCCAACAACGCCAGTAGAAGTAAGAAACCCGCACGAAGCCCGTGCAACGAATTAACCACCAAAATCATCAAGCAGGATGTTTTCGCGGTCAACGCCCAAGTCCTCAAGCATCTTGATGACAGCCGCGTTCATCATGGGTGGGCCACACATGTAGAACTCGCAATCTTCGGGCGCAGGATGATCCTTCAGATAGTTCTCATAGAGCACGTTATGAATAAATCCGGTCATGCCGGTCCAGTTATCTTCAGGCTGGGGTTCTGATAGCGCGAGATGCCACTGGAAATTCGGATTTTCAGCAGCGAGTTGATTGTACTCATCAACGTAAAAAGTCTCGCGCAGCGATCGCGCGCCATACCAAAAGCTGATTTTGCGTTTGCTCTTCAAGCGGCGCAGCTGATCGAAAATGTGCGACCGCATGGGTGCCATACCCGCGCCACCGCCAATAAAGATCATTTCAGCTTCGGTATTTTTGGCAAAGAAATCACCAAATGGGCCGAAAACCGTGATTTTGTCACCGGGCTTTAGGGAGAAGACATAGGACGACATCTTGCCAGGCGGAATTTCGTTGAGCTGACGTAATGGCGGCGTAGCGATACGAATATTGAACTTTAAAAGACCCTTCTCATCCGGGTAGTTCGCCATGGAGTATGCGCGAATGGTGGTTTCGGTGGTCTTGGATTTAACGCTAAACAGATTGAACTTTTCCCAATCAGCGCGGTATTCCGGCTGAATGTCCATGTCTTTGTATTCGCACTCGTAAGGTGGAATATCCAACTGCACATAACCACCAGCACGGAAATGCACATCCTCGCCTTCAGGAAGTTTGAGTGTTAGCTCCTTAATAAACGTAGCCACGTTTTCGTTAGAAATGACTTCGCACTCCCAACGCTTCACGCCAAAGAGCTCTTCATCTAGCTCAATGTCCATATCTTGCTTAACTTGCAGCTGACACCCTAAGCGCCAGCCTTCTTTAATTTCACGCTTGGTAAAATGCGGTTCTTCAGTTGGCAAAATATCGCCACCACCCGACTTCACTTTGACTCGGCACTGACCACAAGAACCGCCACCGCCGCAGGCAGACGACAAGAAAATCTTCTGATCGGCCAAAGCCCCTAAAAGCTTGCCGCCGCTTTCAACTTCAATGCGCTTTTCGGCATCGCCATTGATGTCCAAAACCACAAGGCCCACAGACACTAATTTAGCGCGAGCACCCAAGATAACCACGACCAGGCTCACCACGATGCCGGTAAACATCAGCATACTGAGCAATAGAATGTATTCGGTGGACATGACCTTCCCCTTTCCTTAGAGCTGAATACCAGAGAACGACATGAAGCCCAATGACATCAGTCCCACGGTAATAAAGGTAATGCCCAAACCTTTGAGCCCGGCAGGAACATCGCTGTATTTCAGCTTCTCGCGAATACCCGCCAACAGTGCAATGGCTAGCGCCCAAGAGAAACCGGCACCAATGCCAAAGACCACGCTTTCAGGCAAGTTGTACTCACGCTGCTGCATAAACAAAGCACCACCCAAAATGGCACAGTTCACCGTAATCAACGGCAAGAATATGCCCAGTGCGTTGTAAAGCGACTGAACATACTTATCGAGAAACATCTCCAGAATTTGCACAAAGGCCGCGATGATGCAGATGTAGACCATGAGCGCGAGAAAGCTCAAATCCACACTGTCGGCGTCGGTCATTCCGGTCCATTCAAGGGCGCCGGCTTTGAGCAAATAGTTAAACGCCAAGTTATTGATCGGCATGGTTAAGGCCATGACCACGACCACGGCGATCCCCAACATGATGGCCGTTTGAATTTTCTTGGAAATGGCTAAGAACGTGCACATGCCTAAGAAGAAGGCTAGCGCCATGTTCTCAATAAACACTGAACGCACAAAAAGACTGATGTAATGTTCCATGATGGCGCTCCGTTAATGCGTCTGCTGGGCCTTGGAATTCGGCGCAATGCGGAACTCATCTTTTTCTTGTTGCTCAGGTTTCCAGCTACGTAATGCCCAAATGATGAAGCCGATCAGGAAAAACGCTGACGGCGGCAGCAACATTAAGCCATTGGGTAAATACCAGCCGCCCTGCGAAATGGGTAGCAGAACCGGCAGTCCAAACCATGTGCCCGCGCCAAAGATTTCGCGAAGGGTGCCGACAACCAACAGCAATGCCGAATAACCTAAGCCATTCCCCAAGCCATCCATAAAGCTTCGGCCCGGGGGATTTTTCATGGCATAGGCCTCGAGCCGCCCCATGACAATACAGTTGGTAATGATCAAGCCCACGAATACCGACATTTGCTTAGCAATGGCCGGCGAAAAGGCCTGCAAAAACTGATCAACAATAATGACCAACGATGCAACAACCACCATCTGCACGATGATACGGATGGCGTTGGGAATAAAATTACGAATCATGGAAATAAACAGGTTGGAAAACGCCGTGACCACGGTCAGGCCAATGGACATGGCCAAGGCTGTTTTCATGTTGGCAGTCACCGCCAACGCCGAGCAAATCCCCAACACCTGAAACACTACCGGGTTGGTATTGAGAATGGGCTGAACCAAAATGTCGCGAATGCTTTGCTTGTCGGACATCATCAAACTCCTGTCTCGCGAACCTTGGCCAAAAACTTACGGAAACCTAAATCGCCCAGCCAAAATTGGACTAAATGCGTGACTCCATCACTGGTCAGCGTGGCGCCCGATAGGGCATCAATTTGATGCACTGCTTCCGGTTTTTCCAAGTTCACGCCTTTGCGTAAAGCCAAAACTGGCGCGCTCTGCACATCGGCATACACCTGTTTGCCTGCCCAACTTGCTTTCCACGAAGGGTTATCGACCTCACCCCCCAAGCCAGGCGTTTCGGCATGCTCGGTAAAGGTAATGCCAGCGACGGTATTAGCATCGCTTTTAAGCACGAGATAGCCATACAGCGTTGACCACAGGCCATAGCCTGAGATCGGCAGAACCAAGCGCGAGGCTTTACCATCCGGGCCACGCAGCACATAGACATCGGCTTCCAAAGCGCGCCGCTTAAGACCCGCAATATCTTGCTCAGGCGTAAGTGCAATGGATCTCTTGGGATCACGCGTGGCTTTACGTTGATCGTAAGGATCATCGAGAGTCAAACGACGATACGCACCGGTATCCAGGTCGACCAAATAACGCTCTAAACGGGCAAACTCGCTTTGGACTTGCGCAGCGCTGCCCTCCCCTTCAGCCAATATACCGACTGCCGACAGGATCTTTCGCTGCTTATCTAACGCACGGTTCACTTCTTGTATCGGCTTTAACAGCGTGACGGCAGCCGCCAGCGCAATGGAACACACGACCGAGAGAACAATGGCGACCGTAATGGTTCGGGCATTGGATTCATTAGACATTTCGTGCTGCCCTCCGCTTAATGTTGGCTTGAATCACGAAATAATCGATGAGTGGCGCGGTCAGGTTGGCGAACAAAATGGCCAGCATCACCCCTTCCGGATACGCCGGATTCACGACACGAATTAACACCGTCATGATTCCAATCACAGCACCAAAAATCCAACGACCCGTGTGCGTCATGGCCGCAGAAACAGGATCGGTGGCCATAAACACCATGCCGAACGCAAAGCCGCCGAGCACGAAATGCCAATACCAAGGCATCGCAAACATCGGGTTGGTATCTGAACCCACCGCATTCAGGAGGAATGACGTCGCCATCATGCCCAGTAAAACGCCTGCCATGATTCGCCAAGAGGCCACACGGGTGGCCAGCAAAACAACAGCGCCGATCAGAATGGCGGCGGTGGAAACTTCACCCACCGAACCCGGAATGGCACCGATAAACGCATCGAACCAGGTCAGCGGCTGCAAACCACTTTCGCCAATACGTTGGATATTTTCGTAACCTGACGCACTGGCCTGGCCAAGCGCGGTTGCGCCAGTAAAACCATCAATGGCCTGACCCCAAAGACTCGGATTAGCGGCAGTCCAAACGGTGTCGCCAGAAAGTTGTGCCGGGTAAGCAAAAAACAAGAATGCGCGACCCGCTAGCGCCGGGTTGACAAAGTTTTTACCGGTGCCGCCAAAGACTTCTTTCGCCACGACCACGCCGAAGCTGATTCCAAGCGCCACTTGCCACAACGGAATGGTTGGCGGGCAAATAAGCGCAAAAAGCACCGAGGTGACGAAAAAGCCTTCATTCACTTCATGTCCACGCTTTTGGGCAAATAGCACTTCCCAGAAGCCGCCGACCAAAAAGGTAACCACATAAATGGGCACAAAATAGGTCGCGCCATAAATCAGACAGTCCCACCAACTTTGATGATCAAACCCCGCCACCAAGCTAATAACCGCTACTCGCCAGGCTTCTGTGAGCTGATCTGGGCTGGCCCCTTGGGCATTTGCCAAGAGCAACAACGCTTGATTTCCGACGTTCCACATCCCCAGCAACATGGCGGGGAACGTCGCGGCCCAGACAATAATCATGATGCGTTTCAGGTCAATAGAGTCCCGCACATGCGCAGCCGCATGAGTGACTTTTTTCGGGCTGTAGAAAAAGGTATCAACGGCTTCAAACAACGCCGCCCAGCTCTCATGCTTGCCACCTTTCTGAAAGTCAGGCGCCATGTCTTCTAATTTATTTTTTAGCCAGCTCAAGGCTTAGCCCTCCTTTTCAATGCTGGTAAGCACATCGCGCAGAATGGGCCCGTACTCATATTTACCCGGACAGGCATACGTACACAGCGCCAGATCTTCCTCATCCAACTCTAAGCAACCTAAAGCCTGAGCTTGATCGGTATCGCCAATTAACAAGCTACGCAGCAGCTGTGTCGGCAAGATATCCAGAGGCATAACCTGCTCATAAGTGCCAACAGGCACCATGGCTCGCTCCGAGCCGTTGGTACTGGTCGTTAACGGAAACGTTTTTCTTAGGAATTTACCGAGGTACAGATTGAGCACTGAACTGCGATGTGTGCCGGGACGGAAATAGTGCAGCAACTCGCGCTCGCGCCCCTCAGCCAAGGCCGAAACTTGCAAGTGGTAGCGCCCCAAATACGCCTCGGCACCCTGCGCATGACGTCCCGACAAGACTGAGCCCGAAATCACTCGGTTTTCGCCGGGCGCCAACTCACCCGCAGTCAATTCAGTTAAGCAAGCGCCCAAACGCGTTTCCACCAAACGTGGACGCTGCACAACTGGGCCCGCTAGGGAGACAACACGGCGAGTGTCTAATCGCCCGGAAACGAATAAACGCCCGATCGCCATCACATCCTGATAGTTCAGGTGCCAAACCGTGCGGGACGCAGAGGCCGGCGATAAGAAATGAATATGCGTACCGACGAGTCCCGCAGGGTGTGGCCCGGCAAATGACTCCACGGATGCCGGACCCGTGGCGAATGTCGCCTCGGGTGAACGCACCAGCCATAACTTTTGGGTGAGACGAGACAGGACCGTCAGACCATCGACAAAGGCTTGCTCATCCTGTGCAATCACCACTGCAGGATCAACCGCCAGTGGGTTGGTATCCATGGCGTTAACAAAAATCGCGGTGGGCTCCGTTCCCGGCACGGGCACCTTACTAAACGGTCGCGTCCGCAGAGCAGCCCATAGACCCGATACCAGTAACTGCGATGTCACCTGGCTCGTATCGAGTGTTGCCAGTGCTGCACGATCGTAGGCCGTAAATGCCACGGACTCGGTGTTGCTCTGATCAACATCAATAACCAAGGAAATAAATGCTCGTCGCGCACCACGATGAATGGCGCGAACTCGCCCACTGGCGGGGGCGGTAAAAATCACATCGGTATTTTTCTTATCCGAAAACAACGCCTGCCCTGTGATAACGGCATCTCCTTCAGCCACTTTCATGGTGGGTTGAAGGCCGGGATAATCTGCTCCGAGTACCGCGACGCTGTTGACTTGAGCAATCTCTGTCAGCATTTGAGCTGGCGCACCTGCTATGGGCAGGTCCAGCCCTTGCTTGATTTTAATCATGAGTTATTCCACAGCGAGTCATTGTTTTGTACGACCAACGAAGTACCGCGCGCAAGCCGATTCCTTCGACAGCATATTGTCTGGATTATAGTGAAATGCAGCGTCATGAAAAGCAAAACGGGAGCCGAAGCTCCCGTTTTAGACCAGCTGCACAACGCCTGAAACAGGCTTGCCTCAGCCCTCAATAGGCAGATGCAGGTAGTGCGTGCCGGACACTTGCTCAGCAATACGCATGACCTGACAGCTGTAACCCATTTCGTTGTCGTACCAGACATAGAGGTTAGCGCGATTGCCATTCACGATGGTGGCTTGGGCATCAAAGACACCTGCTGAACGCGACCCGATAAAGTCAGATGACACCACTTCCGTGGAGTTCGTATAGTCGATCTGATCTTGCAGGTTGGAATGCAGCGAGACCTGACGCAGGAACTCGTTGATCTCTTCCTTGCTCGCGGCCTTTTCCAGCGTCAGGCTAAGAATAGCCATGGACACATTCGGCGTCGGTACGCGAATCGAGTTACCGGTGAGCTTGCCGAGCAGTTCCGGCAGCGCCTTGGCCACAGCCTTGGCAGCACCGGTTTCAGTGATCACCATGTTGAGCACCGCGGAGCGGCCACGGCGATCAGCCTTGTGGTAGTTGTCGATGAGGTTCTGGTCGTTGGTGAACGAGTGCACGGTCTCGACATGACCAGAGAGAATACCGAAGTGATCATTCATGACCTTCAGCACGGGGGTGATGGCGTTGGTGGTGCATGACGCCGCCGACAGAATGGTGTCGGCATCGGTGATGGTGTCGTTATTCACGCCATACACCAAATTCTTGATGTTGCCCTTGGCGGGTGCTGTGAGAATCACACGCGCCACACCGGGACAGGTCAGGTGACGACCAAGACCGACGTCATCTTTGAGCTTGCCGGTGTTGTCGATCAGCAGCGCGTTGCTGATGCCATACGCGGTGTAATCAATATCTTCCGGCTGCGAGGCGTAAATCACTTTAATGAAGTTGCCGTTGGCGATGATGGCTTCGTTTTCTTCATCGACAGCAATCGTGCCTTCGAACGGACCGTGGATGGAATCGCGACGCAGCAGCGACGCACGCTTCTGCAGATCGCCATCGGTAGTTTTGCGTACAACGATGGCGCGCAGACGCAGACCGCCCAGATTGCCGGCTTTCTCAATCAGCAATCGCGCCAGGATGCGGCCAATACGACCGAAGCCATAAAGCACAACATCGCGTGGCTCGCCCTGCGGCGTTAAGCCAATGCCCGGCTGCACAGCAGCGGCAACAAAGGCGAGCAAATCGCTGCCATTGCCGTTTTCACGGTAATCAATGGCGAGCTTGCCGATATCAATCTCACAGGTACCCACATCCAGCGCTGCAATGATTTCAAGGATAGGGAAGGTATCAACCACCGACAGATCACCGGCAATCATACGGACGCGACGGTGGCTCTTGAGGATTTGAATAACCGAACGATTGACCAAGGAGCGACCAAAAACCGTCACCACGACGTTGCGCTCGCGGGCTAGGCGGCCCAGCACCGGAATCATAGACTCGGCAATGGCCTCACGGTTTTTCCAGCGACCAAAGTGGTCGGCTTGCAGGGCTTTAATGGTTTCCACGGACACGGTCAATTCCTCGTAAAGCAAAATTAGGGCGCGAGTTTAAGGCTTTTGGTGGGCTGCCTTCCAGTCCTCATAGGGCATGCCATACACCTGCTGACGAGCGGCAGCATCCGATAAGGCGATTCCTTGCTGCTCGGCTTCCGCTCGAAGCCACTTAGACAGGCAGTTACGACAGAAGCCCGACAAGTTCATCAAATCCATATTTTGCACGTCGGTGCGCGCCTGCAAATGCGCTACCAAACGGCGAAAAGCAGCCGCTTCAAGTTGCTGCTGTTGCTCGGCAGTTAAGTCTTGAAAGCTCATGGCGATACTCCTTCACGACGTGTAAATACAAGGGTTTGGCCCGAGCTAAGGGCGCTATTAAAGGCATAGCCGTCCACGTCAAAATCGCGCAGATCGTTAGGTTGGCGAACATCGTTTTGTAACAGCCATGCCGCCATACGGCCCCGGGCCTTTTTGGCAAAAAAGCTGATCATTTTGTATTGGCCATTTTTTTCGTCTTTAAACTGTGGCGTGTAAATCGTGGCATTTAATTTTTTTGGCTGAACCGAACGGAAGTATTCATTTGAGGCCAAATTGATTAACACATCATCGCCCTGCTCTGCCAACGCCGCGTTCAATGCCTGCGTAATACGTTCACCCCAAAAATCGTAAAGCTGCTTTCCTCGCGGATTCGGCAGCTCAGTGCCCATTTCAAGTCGATAAGGCAACATCAGGTCCAAGGGCCTTAACAGCCCATACAGCCCCGATAAAATGCGTAAATGCTGTTGTGCACGCGCTAATTCAGCGGCACTCAAACGCGTCACATCCAGACCGGTATAGACATCACCCTTAAAAGCAAACAGTGCCGGTCTCGCCTCAGGCTCGGAAAATTCCTGATGCCAAGTCTGAAAGCGCGCCACATTGAGTGCAGCCAGTTTGTCTGAAAGCGACATCAGTGTAGCCACTTGCGCAGGCGTGTATTCGCGCAAAACTGCCACTAGCTCAGCAGAGTCACTAAGGAAATCTGGACGTGAAGTCGCTAAATCAGCAGGTAAGGGCGACTCATAATCCAGGGTTTTGGCAGGCGAAATCACGGTAAGCATGGTGGTATCTCAGCAGGCACATCGATCTAGTCGATAAAATTAGCCGCTAGTATAGAGGCCTGACCTGCGCTGCCAACGCTACGCTGTGATAAAAGCGCAGCATGAATTTCAAATTGCTGTTGAGATAACCCATGACACCCAGCGCTACCGATATTGCCACTCAGCACGATGTGACCATTTCGCCCGGTGTTGCCGTAGTGCTCAGCCCTCGCGTCACCCGGATAACTGCGCCTAATGCCAGCATGATGACGGGCCCCGGCACCAACAGCTATTTGCTGATTGGCCAAGACAAGGTGGTCTGCGTTGATCCCGGCCCTGCAGACGAGCAACACTTCTCAGCGCTGATGCAGGCAGTCGCCGATAGTGGCAAGCCACTGACCCATATCTTGTTAACGCATACCCATCGTGATCATTCACCGGGGTGCTCCGCGCTAGTCGCTGCAACCGGGGCTCTGGTCTTCGGCATGGCGCCCTTAGCCAGTGATCCCAGCCAAGACCGTGACACTGAGATTAATCACACCCTTCAAGACGGGGATTGCTTTCAGGACTTGGGATGGCCGTTACACGTCATCCACACGCCCGGCCATGTTGAAAACCATCTTTGTTTTCATGCCCCCGAGGATGGCTGGTTAATTACCGGCGACCATCTTATTCAAGGCTCAACGGTGGTCATCATTCCGCCTCATGGCCGCCTTGGAGACTACCTAGCATCACTGCGTAAGCTGCTGCCCTTGCAGCTGACCGCATTATTGCCGGGCCACGGGCGCGTCATGGCAGATGCCAACGCCGTTATTAACGGCACACTGGCGCACCGGCAGCAGCGCGAAGATAAAGTCCTGCGCTGCCTGACCCATAGCCCCCAAGCTCTCGCTGACCTGGTGCTCACGGTGTATGACGATGTTGCACCCTGGCTCCATGGCATCGCCAAGTACAGTCTGCTGGCTCACCTCATTAAGCTCGCCGAAGAAAATCGTGCGACGGAAAGCGCCGAAGGCTGGCAAGCAGTTCAGGTAAACTAGACCGAAGATTTATTGCACAGGAAAGCTTGCATGAGCGATGACCGCTTAACTCGTCTCAAAACAGGTGCGTTTGAACGCCGCTTTTCCATTGCCAAAGCCTCACTGGTGGCTGGGTCGCGCATGGCAGCATCGGCTGCTGGCTCGCTCTTTGCCGCGCCAGAAAACCGTGCCAGCACTCGCCGCAAAGCCCTTGGCGAACAGGCCGAATACTTAGTAGGGGAGCTCGGCAAACTCAAAGGCAGCGTGGTCAAAATTGGTCAGATGATGGCGTTGTATGGCGAGCACTTTCTGCCGCCCGAGATCACAACGGCGCTGCATAAGCTCAACGACAGCACCACGGCATTAGAGTGGTCCTCGTTGGAACCGTTGGTGCGGGCTCAGCTGGGCAGCCGTTTCAACGAACTCGACATCAATCCGGAGCCGCTAGGCGCTGCCTCACTAGCGCAGGTGCATCGGGCACGCCGTCGCAGTGATGGCGCCGAAATGGTATTGAAAATTCAATACCCGGGCGTGGCTGAAGCCATCGACAGCGACTTAAATTTGGTCACCCAAATGCTGCGGCTGACCCGAGCCGTGCCACAAACACGCGAGTTCGACGAGTGGCTAGAAGAAGTTCGCATGATGATGCATCGCGAAGTGAACTATCCGCTGGAAGCAGAAACCACGCGGCTTTTCCGAGAGTTTCTGAAAGACGACCCGCGCTTTGTGGTGCCGAAAATTTTCCCCGAATACTGTGGGGATCATTTGCTGGTAATGTCGTTTGAGCACGGCGTACCCGTTAACAGCGCCGCGGTACTCGGCCTGCCAGCAGCGCGTAAAAATGCGCTGGCTATCGCAGCCTTAGAAATATGCTGCCAGGAAGTGTTCCAGTGGGGCCAAATTCAAACAGACCCCAATTTTGGCAACTACCTCGTGCAAATTTCTGCGGATGCCAACGCCCAACCCGACCGTATTGTGCTGCTGGACTTCGGTGCTGTGCGCGACTTCCCTGCCGACATTCTCGACCTGGCTCGCGGCATGACCCGTGCGGCTTTTCATGCCGATCGTGATGCCATGAAGGCCGCCATGAAAGGCTATCGCTTCTTCGACGGCATGAAGATCGGCACATTGGAAGGCTTTATTGACCTTGCCTTTTTGGCCTTTGAGCCCTTCGCTGAATGCAGCAAAGTACCTCGTGAGTTGCTTAACGCCGAGGGCGCTTATTGCTGGGCTAAAAGCAAGCTACACGTTCGCGCGACCTCAGCAGCAGCTCGCTCCGCAGCGACGCGGCATTTCACTGTGCCGCCCAAAGAGTTCATGTTCCTTAGCCGAAAGCTCATGGGCGCTTACACCTTTATGACGGTCATGGACGCCGAAGTGAAAGCGCGTGATCTGCTGGCCAAGTACGTGGTGTCGGGGAGCTAAATCAGTTTCCCGCAAGAGCGGCATCGTAAAAGTATCATCATAAAAATAAGAAACGAGATTTTCATGCTGCTAAACCGAGGTTTGCGCTTACGCCTTGCCGCCGCGCTGGAATGGAGCGCGGTAGATAAATCACTGATTCTCATTGCACTGCTGATTCCGCTGTATTTTCAGTACATCCTCTGGTCGCTTTATGTGCTGAATCGCGCTGATCGCGACATGCTCGTTCATGTCGATGTCGTGCACAAATTCATGCTCGTGGAAGCCTGGGTGATCCTGGTGGGCATTGGCATTGCGCTAATCGGTCTGATGCTGCGCCGCCGCTGGCCGAATCTGCAGCTGTTCCAGTATGTGGCACTTCAGTTCTACGCCCTCAGCCTGGTGTTAATGAGCTACTCCATCGGCACCTTGTCGTTCTGCTCCGGTGTGGTACTGCTCGGCGGTCCGATATTCGGCTTCATTCTGCATGACCGCCTGCCGGTGTGGCTGGCCTTCATCACGGCGCTTATCGCCATTGTCGGGCTGAGCTATGCCAGCGTCTTCGGCTACCTACCCTATGCTCCCGTACGCATGGCATCGAGCGATCCGGTTAGTGACTTGTTCTGGATGAACAGCACCCTGTTCTTTGCCGCCCCATTTCTGATTTTTCTGACGCTGATGGCCGATCAGATGCTGGCCTGGTGGCGTGTGCGCGAGGAGCGTATCCATCAGCTTAGCCGTACCGATGCACTCACCAACTTGCACAATCGGCGCAGCATTCTCGAGCTGCTCGAACAGGAGCTGACGCGCTTGCGGCGCAAGCCAGCGCCACTATCCGTCGTCATTCTCGATCTTGATCACTTCAAGAAGGTGAACGATACCTGGGGCCATCCCATGGGTGATCGTGTGCTGCAAATCGCCGCCCGCATACTGCGCGAATCCGTGCGTGAAGGTGACCATGTCGGCCGTTACGGCGGGGAGGAATTCATGCTGATTCTGCCTGATACAGACCTAGCAGAGGCCATGATCGTGCTCGAACGTTGCCGGCAGCAGCTGCTCGCCGCCGAAGTCGTAACCGACGACCAGGACCGCTTGCAGATCACCGCCAGCTTCGGACTGGTCTGTCAGGATAGAACGCCGTTGCTGGCGTCGCAGCAACTGATTCAACATGCCGATGAAGCCTTGTATGCGGCTAAGGCCAATGGCCGAAACCGCATCGAAGTACAGGCACTAGTTGCTTAAGTCACAGGAAGGAACAGATGATGGGTAAGAAGCGTCTCGAAGCCTTGAGCAGGCGCTGAACTAAAGCAGCCGTTGAAAAAGCCCCGCCACCAGAACGCCGGCACCGGCGATTTCGACCAGCGCCAGCACGCCCATGAAGCCGTGAAGCAGCCAGCCCGGCAGCGTAAAGCGACCCAGACGATGCGGCCTGGCGAGCTGATTGCGGGTGTCATTGAGCCAGCCGTGAATCAGGTAGGTGAACACCGCGGCGAAGAAGAACACGATAGGGCCGGTGGTCGCCAACCACGTCAGGCCTACCGACCACGGGCTCAAGGCCGCCATCGCCGCCATCAGCAACGCGGCAAAGGCATAGAGCAACGATGCACGGTGCGCAATATCAACGTAATAAGGTGCGCGCGCCTGCGGGCTGGTCGCTATCGCTAGATATTTCCAGAGGCCAGTGAGCAGACCGGTCATGAACAAGACACCGGCTGAAAGCAAGGCGATACGCACCGATGACTGGTGCGGAGCCGCCCACGCCAAGGCTTCGAGGCCATGGACCTGCTGTAATTGAACTGTCTCTAATACGTTCGTTAACACAGTACCCTCCAAAAGCAAGGTCACCGAAAAAAGTGCCTTCAAAAAAAACGGTTTGAGGTTTTGCAAAAAATCTCGTCGCCGACTATGTTACGCGTGACTTGTGAGTCAGCGCGAATCCGGCCGCGCCTTCAATCATAAATAGCCTGCTTTTTTTCCGAGGGTTTTATCATGCGTTTTACCGAAGAACACGAAGCACTGCGCCGCACAACTCGCCAATTTGTTGAGCAAGACGTAAATCCGTTTGTCGACGCCTGGGAAGAAGCCGGCCGTTTTCCGGCACATCAGCTTTTCAAGAAGATGGGCGACCTGGGTCTGCTCGGCATCTGTAAACCCGAAATCGATGGCGGCTCCGGGCTTGATTACTCCTACAACATGGTCGTGGTGGAAGAGCTGGGTCGTATCGGCTGCGGCGGCATCCCGATGGCGATTGGCGTACAGACCGACATGGCAACACCGGCCATCGCTCGCTTCGGCTCGGCCGAACTGCGTGAGAAATTCCTGCGTCCAGCCATCGCCGGCGACATGGTTGCTGCGATCGCGGTCAGTGAAGTACACGCGGGCTCCGACGTTGCCGCCATTAAAACTCGCGCCGTAAAAGATGGCGATGACTACGTCATCAACGGCTCGAAAATGTGGATCACCAACAGTTTACAGGCCGACTTCTTTTGCTTGCTGGCCAACACCAGCGACGAAGGCCCATACAACAACAAGTCGCTGATCATCGTGCCGTCGAAGACGCCAGGCATCTCCTTCTCCAAGCCCATCAACAAGCTTGGCCAACGCAGCTCAGATACGGCGCAGGTATTTTTTGATGACGTGCGCGTGCCGCAAACCAACGTCATTGGCGGTGAAGGCATGGGTTTCATGATGCAGATGATGCAGTTCCAAGAGGAGCGCATTTTCTGTGCCGCCAGCGCCCTCGGCGGGCTGACTAAGTGCATTGAACTCACCACCGAATATGCCCGCTCACGCATGATTTACGGCAAGCCTCTGCTGGACCAGCAAGTGGTGCATTACCGACTGGCCGAGCTGCAAACTGAAATCGAGTGCTTACGCGGTCTTGTGCACTCGGTGTGTGAGCAACATGTGGCTGGCGAGAATGTCACCATGCTGGCTTCTATGGCCAAGTTAAAGTCAGGTCGTTTAATGCGCGAAGTGACCGACAGTTGCCTGCAGTACTGGGGCGGTCAAGGTTTCACTTGGGATAATCCGTTGGCGCGCGCTTACCGAGATGGCCGTCTCGCCTCCATCGGCGGCGGTGCCGATGAGGTCATGCTCGGCATCATCTGCAAGCTTAATGGTACGTTGCCAGGCAAAAAACGCTAAGTATGTGCGCGGGCCAAAGTTAATTCTGACTTTGACCCGCGTCACTCGCCTGTCAAGTCTTGCGAGACTGGTGCTGCACAGTTAAGTTACCCGCACGCAACAGAGCGCCTAAACGCGCTCTTTTTTTTGTTTGCGCGACTGCTAATGCAGGTCGCCTAGTCTGTCGAGGACACACCCACCATGGCCCAACATCAAGACGTCATCAGCCCTATTGATTTTTTGCGCAAAATCCCCGGACTCGCGTTAAAAGCCCCCCGTATGATTCGCGGGCTGATGATGGCCAATAGTACAGACAACACTGAAACCGTAGGTTTGGCCTGGGCCATTGAAAAAGCCACCATGGAAAACCCCCATGGCGTCGCCATTTATTACCGCGACTGCAAAGTGACTTATGCTGAACTAAATCAGTGGTCCAATCGGATTGCGCACTACTTCTTAGCTCAAGGCCTGCAAAAAGGCGACGTTGTTATTGTTCTGATCGAGAATCGCCCAGAACTTCTCGCTACAGTTGCTGGCTTGGCGAAAATCGGCGTTGTATGCGCCATGGTAAATACGGCACAAACCGGCAAGGTACTCACGCACAGTGTCAATTTGGTTAAGCCAAAACGCATTATTGCCGGCGCCGAATGTGTGCAAAACCTGATTGATGTTCAGGACTCGTTAGACGTCGATACAAAAGATTGCTTCTGGTTGGCCGATGCCGACACTCGCACCGAAGTCGGTACAGCTCCCAACGAATGGCACAATCTCGCTATCGAACTGCAGGGCTGCCCGAGCTACAACCCGCCCACCACCAAAAACACCTTCCGCAAAGATGGTCTGTTCTACATTTACACTTCAGGAACCACTGGCCTGCCTAAGGCTGCGGTGTTCAATCATGGCCGCTGGATGAAGGCTTACGGTGGCTTTGGCTTCACCTTCAACCTCGGCAAAGACGACGTGCTCTACGCCACGCTGCCCTTCTATCATGCCACGGCCATGGTGGTGTGTTGGGGCTCCGTACTGGCAGGTAATGCCGGTATTGCGCTACGCCGTAAGTTCTCGGCCACTGAATTCTGGGATGACTGTCGCAAATTCAACGCCACCGCCATCGGCTATGTGGGCGAGCTCTGCCGTTATCTGCTGGAGCGTCCAGCCAGCGCCGCGGATCGTCAGCATCAAGT
>DDPD01000090.1 GCA_002342025.1 Moraxellaceae bacterium UBA2477
GCTCAAGCTTTAACGCCACCAGCCAACTCAACAACTGTGGCAGCGCCAACGCCTGTAGCAAAACCTAATTCCACCGTAGCGCCCATAGCTAAAGCCCCTCAAGTTGCCCCTGGGGTTACGCCGCCCGTTGCCACCAAGCCCGGCTCAGCGGTGATGCCTGTTGTGCCGCCTGCATCGGGCATTAAGCCGGTCGCACCTGTGGTTCCGCCCCCCGGGATTGATAGCCTTAATTTTAGTTTCTCTGGCAAATCCTGGATCAGTGTGCGAGATGCGACTGGGCAGGAGCTGGTCTATGGCCTGAAGAATGCTGGGCAAGCCGTGACTGTCACGGGGCAAGCCCCGTTTTCTATCAACATTGGAAATGTTCACGTCACGTCATTGAGCCGTAATGGTCGCAGTGTGAACTTGAAACAGTATGCCCGTGGCGAAATTGCCAGTTTCCGTCTGGCACCGGTAGCGCCGGCACCTGTGCCAAAGCCCTAAGTACTTCGGGCGAATTTACGAAGTTAATGCGCTGTTGTGATTGAGGATTTTCAAAGCATGCATGAGTCGCCGATCAAGCGTCGCCTGACCCGAAAAATTCGTGTGGGCAATATATTTGTGGGTGGCGATGCTCCGATTACGGTGCAAACCATGACTAATACCGAAACCTGCGATGTGGCAGCGACGGTGGCACAAATTCAGCGCTGTGTGACGGCAGGTGCAGACATTGTTCGTGTGTCGGTGCCATCGATGGAAGCAGCAGCAGCGTTTGGGCAGATCCGTAAGCAAGTGCCGGGCGTGCCGCTAGTAGCAGATATCCATTTTGATCATCGCATTGCCCTAGCGGTTGCTGAGCAAGGGGTCGATTGTTTGCGTATTAATCCGGGCAATATCGGATCAGACGACAAAGTTCGTGAGGTAGTGGCGGCCGCACGTCATCACGGTATTTCAATTCGTATTGGTGTAAATGCCGGTTCTTTGGAAAAGGACTTGCAGAAGAAGTATGGTGAGCCTACTGGCGCGGCGTTACTCGAATCTGCGATGCGCCATATTGATATTCTGGATCGACTCAATTTTCATGAATTTAAAGTGAGCGTGAAAGCATCGAATGTATTCCTTACGTTAGATGCCTACCGTTTGCTTTCGGCACAAATCGACAATCCTCTTCATCTTGGTCTGACTGAGGCGGGGGTGTTTCGTTCGGGAACCGTGAAGTCTGCTGTGGCCATGGGTGGGCTTTTATTAGATGGGATTGGCGATACTCTGCGCGTTTCCTTGGCTGCTGAGCCAGAGGACGAGGTCAAGGTTGGCTTTGATATTTTGAAGTCGCTGGGCATTCGCTCCAACGGCATCAACTTCATTGCCTGCCCTAGCTGTTCGCGTCAGGAGTTCGATGTCATTCGGGTTATGAATGCTCTTGAGGCACGACTCGAGGATGTCCGAACACCCATGGATGTGTCCGTCATTGGCTGCAAGGTCAATGGCCCGGGTGAAGCCAAGGAGGCGGATATCGGCGTGGTGGGTGCGCTGCCGAAAAGCTTGGTGTATCGCAACGGCGAAAAAAGCCACTTGATCGATACCAACAATCTGGTCGATGAAATTGAGGCCATGGTTCGCGCCAAAGTGGCCGACAAGGCCGCTGCTGATGCCAAATTAATTATTAAAGCGTCGGCAGAATAAGCCGACGCTTGCTGAGAAAGTTTAATGAGCCGTATTAACGCCATTCGTGGCATGAATGACATTCTGCCCGAGGCAACCCCTCGCTGGCAGCAGCTCGAGACTGCACTGCGCAGCTTGATGCAGCGCTACGGTTATCGCGAAATCCGCCTGCCGGTTGTAGAGCCCACGCCGCTCTTTAAGCGCGCCATTGGTGAAGTCACCGATATCGTTGAAAAAGAAATGTATAGCTTTGAGGATCGTAGTGGAGAGTCACTCACGCTGCGACCTGAAGGAACGGCAGGGTGTGTCCGCGCCTGTTTGGAGCACGGCCTAACCCATAACCAGAGCCCTAAACTTTGGTATACCGGCCCGATGTTTCGCTATGAGCGTCCTCAGAAAGGTCGTTATCGCCAGTTTCATCAGTTTGGCGTTGAAACCTTCGGCCAGGCTGGCGCAGACATGGACGCCGAACTCATTTTAATGACGGCGCGTTTGTGGCAATCGCTCGGTTTGACCGATGTGGTCTCCTTGGAGATCAACAGCCTCGGGGAAAGCGAAGGCCGTGCGGCCTATCGCCAAGCGCTGGTCACGTATCTGGAGCAATTTAGAACGCAGCTCGATGACGATTCTCAGCGTCGCCTAACGACCAATCCGCTCCGTATTTTGGATAGTAAGGATGCCAATACGCAGGCGATCCTAGTCAATGCTCCGCAGCTGAGCGACTACCTAGATGAGGGATCACGCCAGCACTTTGCGACTCTCTGTGCCCAGCTCGATGCGTGTGGCGTGACCTACCGCGTCAATCCAAATTTGGTGCGCGGTCTGGATTACTACAATAAAACCGTTTTTGAGTGGGTGACAACGGCGCTGGGCTCACAGGGTACGGTCTGTGCCGGTGGTCGTTATGATGGATTGGTGGCACAGCTGGGCGGGCAAGCAACGCCTGCTGTGGGCTTTGCCATTGGTCTAGAGCGATTGGTGTTATTGCTGGATGCAGTGCATCCCGTCAGCGAAAGTGCGGAAGCAGATGTCATGGTGCTGGCGCTGGGCGAGGGTACGGCCCAGCATGCTATTTGTCTGGCCGAGCAACTGCGAGATGCATTACCGGCGTTGCGTATCGTGTATAACTGCGGCGGTGGCAGCTTTAAATCGCAATTTCGTAAGGCCGATAAATCCGGCGCACAACTGGCATTAATTGTCGGTGAGGCGGAGGTCACGACGAATACGGTGGGAATTAAATGGCTGCGCGTGGATCGAGAACAAATTTCCTGTGCAATGTCGGATGCTGCTGAACACATTCAGCAGGTTTGGGCATAAGACTGATTAATGAGGGGTAGGTTGTGAGCTATAACGAAGACGAAACGCTAGATCAATTGAAAACGTGGTGGGCTCGTTACGGCACGCCATTGTTGCTGTCGGTGGCGGTCGTTTTGCTGAGCTTCTCAGGTTGGCGCTATTGGACGTCGAGCCAGTTAGAAGCGGCTAGCGAAGCCCAAGCCTTGCAGCAACAAATGGCAACGGCCATGCAGCGTTTAGCGGTGAATACCGAAGATAAAGCGGCCAATACCGATGTCCAGCGTTTGGGTCAGCAATTAATCAATGAATATTCCAGCACGCCATATGCCGTCGATGCAGCTCTGCTGTTGGCCAAGCGTGCGGTTGATACAGGTGATCTGGCTGCTGCCGAAAAGCAACTGCGTGCCGCGATTGATTTGAAACCTTCCGCTGAAGTTGAGTTGCTGGCAAAAACGCGCCTCGCACGTGTATTAGCTGCCCGTAAGCAGTATCCAGCTGCGTTAGCGGTCTTAGATGAACTGGGTGATGATGCAGAAGCTGCACCCCTGGTTGCCGAGGTTCGCGGCGATATTTATATACTGCAAGGTCAGCGCGATGCCGCGGCTAAAGCCTACGTTGCTGCTGATGCTGCCTTGGCTGCCCGTGATGAGACGCGTCCCGTATTGGATTTGAAACTAGCGGATCTTGGACTAACACCCGCTAAGCGCGCTAGCGATGAAGACTCAGGGGCTACACCATGACATCCGCCGTAAAACCAGTGAGGGGCTTTAAGCATTTGCTGCTGGCCACGCTGGTGGCCACGCTTAGTGCTTGCAGCAGTACTCCCAATGTTGACGCCTTATCTGCTGTGACTGCGCCACCTATGAAGACCGGTGAGCTTCCACGACTGCCGGAGAAAGCCATCGGCATGGATTATCGCTGGTCAGTCAACGTCGGTAATGGCGCAGGCGGTGAAGCATTGTCTTTAGAACCCGGAGTCCAGGCTCCAGCCATTTATGTGGCAAGTCGTGATGGTGTATTGAAATCCATTGGACGTGCCTCTGGCAAAGAGCGTTGGAAGGTTAAGCTGAGTGAAGGCATAACGGGTGGTGTTGCGGTTGATGATGACTTGCTGGTTGTCGGCTCAGATCAAAGTGAGCTGCTAGCGATTAACAACAAGAATGGCAGCATCGTTTGGCGCGCTCCGTTAGGGGCAGCGTTGTTATCGACTCCGCGGATTAATGCCAAAGTGGTGGTCGTTCAGACCTTAGACGGTCGTGTACAAGTCTTTGAGCGCTCGACAGGTCAGCGTCGTTGGCAGTTTGATACCCCGGTTCCGCCACTATCCCTGCGTGGTAATGCTGCACCAGTCATCAGTAATGACAAGCTTTATGCAGTAAGCGGTCAAGGTGATCTTTATCAACTCGACCTCGCTACTGGCTTGCCCATATGGCAAACACGAGTGACCAACTCGCGGGGTCGCGGTGAAATAGAGCGCCTGATGGATATCGATGGCGACCTTGTTATTGACAGTAATGGCACGCTCTATACTGCTGGCTTTCAGTCGCAACTAACGGCGACAGACACGCAGCAAGTTCGTCGTCGCTGGCAATTAAATGTTTCTACCAATCAAAGTGTTGGCTTAGACAACGTGCATGTTTATGCCGTCGATGTCGATGGCACGGTGGCGGCTGTGAATCGCATTACTGGTGCATTGGTGTGGAAGCAAGAATCTTTAAAGGGCCGCAAATTGCTGGCCCCGGTTATTTGGCGTGGCTTGGTAGTTGTGGGCGATAGCGAAGGCTATCTGCATATTTTTAGTCCTGTCGACGGTGCCGTGCGTGGCCGTGAACGCGCCGCCCGCGATCCGCTCATGAGCGTGATGGTGGATGCGCCGCAACTGTTAACGCTGACGGTTGATGGCACCCTGCGTGCCTGGGACATGAAGCTGTAACCGGCTGTTTGCCGGCTTTGAGAGTTTGAGATGAAACCTGTTATTGCCCTTGTAGGGCGCCCTAATGTCGGCAAATCCACGTTGTTTAACCAGCTCACGCGTAGCCGCGATGCGCTGGTTGCTGACTTGCCTGGTCTTACCCGTGACCGTAAATACGGCGATGCCAAGAACGAAAACAAATCGTTTATTGTGATCGACACCGGCGGTATTGGTGAGTCAGAGCAGGGCATTGATGCCCCGATGGCAGAGCAATCGCGCTTAGCCATAGAAGAAGCAGAAATCGTGCTGTTTCTGGTCGATGCGCGTGCGGGGCTTACGCCATCCGACACGCAAATCGCGACAGAGCTTCGCTCGCTGAGTAAGCGCGTACACCTCGTCGTTAATAAGATTGATGGTATTCAGGAAGAAGTCGCCTTGGCGGACTTCCATGCCTTGGGTTTTGGTGAATTGCACGGTATTGCGGCCAGTCACGGCCGTGGCATCACGCAGATGATTCAGGCCGTACTCATTGACTATCCGGAAGATGAGGAAGAGGTTGATGACCCTGAAGCGGGCATCAAAATTGCAATCATCGGCCGTCCGAATGTGGGTAAATCAACGCTGGTTAATCGCTTATTGGGCGAGGATCGCGTGGTCGTTTACGACATGCCGGGCACCACGCGTGACAGCATCTATATTCCCTACGAACGTCAGGGACAGCGCTATACCCTGATTGACACGGCGGGTGTTCGTCGTCGTGGTCGCATTGATGAAGTCGTTGAAAAGTTCTCGGTGATTAAGACCCTGCAAGCCATTAAAGATGCGCATGTGGTGGTCATGGTCATGGATGCGCACGAAAGCATTGTGGATCAGGATCTCAACCTGCTTGGCTTTGCGCTGGAAGCGGGTCGCTCAATCGTTATTGCGATTAACAAATGGGATGGCATGACTGACTATGAGCGGCAGACGCTAAAGACCGACATGCAGTTGCGCTTCGACTTTATTCCGTTTGTAAAAATCCACCTCATCTCTGCGAAATTTGGCACGGCTGTTGGCGATTTGTACCCGTCCATTCAGCGAGCGTTTGAATCGGCGATGATTAAAGTGCCGACCAGTCAGCTCACACAGCTCTTGGCCGATGCAATTGAGCAACATCAGCCTCCGCTGGTTTCTGGTCGTCGTATTAAGCTGCGATATGCCCATATGGGCGGCTCGAACCCGCCGCTGTTTGTGATCCACGGCAATCAGACCGAGTCCGTGCCAAAAGACTACAAGCGCTATCTGGAAAATGTGTTCCGTAAGCATTTACGCCTGCAAGGAACGCCCATTCAGCTGGAGTTCAAGACCAGCGATAACCCGTATAAGGATCGTGTGAATAAACTCACGGAAGCGCAATCTGAGCGCCGTCGGCGCTTTGTTCAGAAGCATAAGAAGCGTGAACGCAGATAGCGCTAAGTTTTGGGCTCGATGCTGCTTAGCGACATTGATGATTTTGCCATCGATGTCGCTGGTAGCTGACGAGCTGGATTTTAATGGCGAAGATGTCTCTATCCCTTTAGTCATTTCTGCTACCCGACTTTCTCAGTCTATTCTCGATACGCCAGCCTCTATTACCGTCATTGATCGCGCCATGATTCGTGCTCTGGGAGCACGTGAGTTGCCTGATATCTTACGCTTGGTTCCAGGTATGGTGGTTGGCAGAGAGTCAGGCTCTGAGGCATTTGTGGGTTATCACGGCACATCCGCTGATGGTGCCCGCCGCATGCAAGTGTTGGTAGACGGGCGATCCATTTATGAGGCAGCTTTAGCCCGCGTGGACTGGATAGGTCTGCCTTTAGATGTTGAAGACATCGAGCGTATTGAAGTCGTTCGCGGCCCAAACTCAGCGACATACGGTGCCAATAGCTTTCTTGCAGTGGTCAATATCATCACACGCAACGTGCAGGAAGTGCCGAATGCTGAGCTCTTAGTGAGGGCCGGAGACGACCATATTCGCGACGGATTTGCACGCTTGTCTCTGCATGGCCTGGGCGGCGACTGGGCGTGGTCCGTATTTCACCGCGAAGACACGGGATTTGATATCAACGCCCGCAAAAAGACTCCTTTCCAAGATGACAAAGCCGTAGACGGTGGCTATGGGAAAGGGCAATACACAACATTCAACGATGGCTTATTGACCCTGTCAGCGGGTTTTTCGCGCATGGTGGCCGAGCAGGCGCGGCGTAACGACACCTCCATTTATCGTGAGTTGCCTGTAGCAACCTTAGACACGGGTTATGTCGGATTGCAGTGGGAGCAGCCACTGAATAGTCAGCATCGACTTAATGTGAAAACCTATATTAATACGCTGAGTCGCGAAGAGCCTTGGTATGTGCGTATTCCATATTTAGTGGTATCACCCGAGTTGAGGGCTCTGTACGCGCAAGATAAAGACCTCGCTAATGGTTTTGTTGAAGACCCTGTGATGACTTGCACAAGCCCTAGTGTGCTCACGAACGCGCGCTTGCGAGCGGTCTGCTTACGCCTGATCGATCGCAATTACACCGATCTGCGTAACTACACCACGGATCAAAATTATAACGAGCAGCGTTTAGAGCTGGAGGTCAGTGACCTTTGGTTGCCACTGCCTCATTTACGGATTGTGATTGGCTCTACTTTCAGCCATTCCCGTGCAAGTTCACGAACGTTTCTCAATGGCGATGCTGAAAATGTGGTGATTTCAGGTTTTGGTCATGCTGAGTGGCGCTTGGGTGAGCAGTGGTTGTTGAATGTGGGAGGCGCTGCAGAGCGGGATGAGCAATCTGGTGAAAATTTTTCGCCGCGTCTCAGTCTATCTTGGCAGTTTCAGCCAAATCAGGTGTTGCGTGCCATTCACTCTAGGGCGATTCGAACACCAGATATTGCCGAGAATCAGCTTGATGCGAATTACTTTGCAAAAACGGATGATCGTTCTCAAAGCGAATATGACGGTGCTTTTTATCAATCTGCAAAAGCTAACGGTAATGCAAAGACAGAACGAATTCGCTCAAATGAATTGAGTTATTTCGCGCAATATCAAAACTTACCTGTGAGCCTAGATATTCGCCTTTTTCGCGATGAGTTAGACCTTACTCGCAATCAGCTTGAGATTGATGATTTCATCATCAGTGACTACGAGTATTATCTGATGCGGGGGGCTGAGCTTAGTACCGAGTGGCGGCCATCTAGCTTTCAGCGCCTGCAGTTGAATTATTCGTATTTGCGGGTGAATAAGCCTAAAGACCGGGGTAATGAGAACACGGATTTTGTTCCGACTCATAGTGGAAGTGCGGTATGGGGATGGTATGACCCCAATGGTTGGCGAGGCTCTTTAGCCTACGGCTTCTACAATAATTTAAACAGAGAGCTCTTCTTCGATCGACTCGATGCCCACTTAGGTCGTACGTTGCGGGTCACTGAAAAACAGGTCTTAGATTTAGGCCTGACGGCTCAGGTACGTCTGACTCGCGATCCCGAGCTCAGACGCGTCAATGGAGTGGACTCACCTGAACGAATTTGGGCCAGCATAGGTTGGCGATACTAACCCTCACCAGGCCATCATGGATGATTGTGCGCAAATATGGAGAGCAGCTAAAAACCTTTGGGGTGGCATCTGTTGCTGTTGCCTCTGTAGTCTTTTTTCTTTTTTTTGCGATCAGCGCGCAGGCAACGACGACACGAGTCAGTCTCTGGGGAGCGCCTTCTGCGGTGCTTCCATTATTGCGAGAGTTACAACCGAATATTGATTGGCAGCTCGAATCTGACGGTTCAGAGGCTCAGTTACACATCACATGGCAGCCTGATGCGTACAAGCGCTTGCAGATGACCGGAAAGCGTGAGCCTGCACTTTTGTTGACATCCTCACTGAACGATCAACAGTTGATTCGTTCACAAGATTCGGCTCTGGTTTGGGGGCCTCCGCTGTCTCAACAAGTTCGATTAGCACTGCGTGTGATGCCCGGAGCCAAGCGAATCGGCGTGATTGCGCGCCGACTGCCTGACCCAGAGGCCATGCAGATGCAAATGCGAAACATGGATGTCGTCGCTGCCAGCGTTAGATCTGAAGGAGTCACTCTGGTGCCATTAGTCATGTCGGCACCTATTTCTGCTCGTGCCCTTGCCGAAGCATCAGAGCAAGTCGATATTTTTGTGGCCACTAATGACGACGCTCTTTTTAATCGTGATACAGCGAAGCTGATATTGCTAACTGCCTATCGGCATAAACGTGCACTTATTGGGCCCAGTCCAGCTTTTGTCAGTGCGGGAGCCGTAGCCACTATGGCTGTATCCAAATCGGCACTCTTGGCTGAGTTATTAGCTCGCATAGAGCGTTGGCAAAAAAATGGGCGCCTCGGCGCCCCCGAAATAGTAGGAAATTTTCAACCAGTCCTAAATCCACAAGTCGCGCGCTCCTTGGGACTTTACCTGTCTCCGGATTTGTTACGCGAGGCTCGGCCATGAGTCAGCAAATTAGATTGAGTCAGCAGCAATTACGCATGGCCGTGTTGTTGCTTGCCTTAGTGCCAGCGTTAGTAATCATGATTTTAGTGCTTAGCACCACGACGAACATCCGATTGCAGGATGATCTTAAGAGCTTAGATATTTCGGCGCAGCAAACGGTGGATCAGTTGGCTGCGAGTGCGGATTATGCGCTGATGTCGAGTCAGCAGGACTTGATGATTGCCGGCATAGATCGTGTGGCTAGTCGACCTGAAGTGGCAGCGGTTAGGGTTTTGGATGCTCAAGGGCGACTATGGTTACATAGGGGTAAGTTGTCTGCTGAGTCGCTCAAGACAGAAGGCGATTTACGCCAATACCGAGCGGTAGTGGTAATGCCTCAGGCAGCAACAGACCCAAATGATTGGCTGGCTGGCGTGCCAGTGCAAAATGATCTTAAACGTTTGGGCGAAGTTCAACTTTGGGTGAGTGCCGATGTAATTAAACAGCGTGAGCGCAGTGTGTTATTGCAAGCAATGTTGTTGGCTATCTGTGTTTTGCTGGTGACCCTAGCCTTGGCCTGGATTGTTTCGGAGCGTGTCCTGGCGCGATATGCGTTGTTGGACTACGACGCGCAACGACAACGCGTGATTAGCCATGACTTGATGCGCCAAGCGAATAAGCATTGGCGAACGGAGCAAGCCTTGCAGTTGCGTTGGGGTAAGTGGTCACACGATGTGAGAACCCCATTGCACGGCGTAAGCGGTCTGCTTGAGTTGCTCGATACCACAACCCTCGATGAAGAACAGCGGGCCTATGTTCGCTCAGCGCGAGATGCTGCACGAGCTTTAGAGTTCAGTCTTCGCAATAATCCTTTGGCTGGTACGAGTGAACAACTTGATGGCCTTAGTCAGGCGGCACTGTTAGAGGCCCAACAGTTCTGGCGCAAGCGACGCATTTTGTTAATTGAGGATGACCCTGTTAGCGCGCATTTGATGGCGAGCTTGCTTCATTCATGGGGAGTCGAACTCACGTCGGTGACCACAGGCTATGCAGGCTTACAAGCACTGAATAGCAGTTGGGATTTGATCCTGTTGGATGGTGAGCTGCCCGATTATGACGCCGTGTCTTGGTGGCAGGCCATGCAAGCATTACCGTCGAGCGCCTGCGCGTTGCAGGGACCGGTGGTCGTCATCACCGCTCACGATGATGACAAATACCTTGCTAAGTATCAGGCAGCGGGTCTGGATCCGGTGCTGATCAAGCCCGTAAGAGGGCGGCAGTTACTTAGTGTGTTAACGCCGCTGCTCCGCGTTCACTGACTCAGTTCTTTTTCTGTACGGGCAACAGAATGGCCGGGTTGATGCGGCTGTCGTTAAGGCTCACGGTCCAGTGTAAATGCGGGGCAGTCGCTCGCCCGGTGGCACCCACCAAGCCCACAACCGTTCGCTTTGTTACCTGCTGCCCCACCGTCACCTGAATGTCGCTGAAGTGACAAAGCATAGAAAACAGCCCCTGACCGTGATCAATAATCACGGTACGGCCATTAAAGAAGTAATCACCGATTAACGCGACGGTGCCCTGGGCAGGTGCCAGCACCGGCGTGCCTTGTTTGCCTGCAATATCAATACCTAAATGGGGCGCGCGTGGCTCGCCATTAAAAAAACGACGTAAACCAAACTCACTGCTCACACGGCCATGAAGCGGCCACTGGAAGACGGGCCATTGGGCGGCAGTTTGCCCGCTATACACCCGATAAGCCGCTTTTTGTTCCGCCGCTTCGCGTTCAAACCGAGCGTTTTGCTCGATGTTGGGGGTGACATATTGCGTTTGCGTGAGCCGAAGATGTTGCTCTGCATACGCCCGCTCGCGCACCGTGGTTGTTGCAATGAGTTCACCGCGACTATTAACCAGCTGCTGTGTGCCGATGTCACTCAGGCCTATGCCGATCATTGCCGTGGGTTGATTGTTGACGAGACCCACCCAAACGGGACGGTCTTGATATCGCAGCGGGTTGCCCTGTGCCGCTTGAGTCAGTACCTCCGCTGTCACCGGCACAGACCAGAGGCCGCCATTCACCACTGTCTGGTCGGCTTGAGCTTGAACGGCGGCGCAGCTGGATAGCAACCAACTGCCGAGTAGGAGTGCGCCAAGTCTCATTATTCCTGTCTGTTGCGAGTTCGTCTTGACCATCATTTTGGACTCTCAAAAGCAGTGGCATGGATTGCCGTGATGGATGCGGAGACTTCGCCCGCATTCAGTTTTGCGCGCACAACATCGCCCACGCGAACCTGTGTTGCGTCGCGGAGTACGCTACCGTCCTGCTTGGAAATAATCGCGTAGCCACGTGAAAGTACGGCGAGCGGGCTCACCGAATGGGCGCGCTGCATTAAGTTATGCAGATGCTGTTGGCGTTGCACTAGGCGCTGCTGTATCGCCCGCACTGCTCGCTGTTGCAGCGTCGATACCCGTTGCGCGAGCGCGGGTATTTGCCGTGCAGGATCACGTGCTTTTAAGCGAATGATGCGTTGTTGTAGTCGCTCTCGGCGCTGTGTCAACAACCATCGAAGCTGGCGTGTGAGGCGTAATTCCAATTCGTCTAAACGCTGACGCTGATCCAATAATTGTCGAGCCGGACTGCGTAAGCGTCGTTGCACGACATGAAGGGCTAATTGACGGCGCTGATGGTCGCGTTGCCAGGCATTGAGCAGACGTGCCTTGGCCAACTTGGCTTGCTCCCGCCACTGCTGTTGATTTGGGCTGACGAGTTCGGCCGCCGCCGACGGGGTAGGGGCACGAACGTCCACCACAAAATCGGCAATGGTGAAGTCAATTTCGTGGCCAACACCGCTCACCACGGGCACCGGCATGTCCGCTAAGGCGCGAACGACGGCTTCATCGTTGAAGGCCCAGAGATCCTCAAGCGATCCGCCGCCACGAGCCACAATCACCACATCAAAGGGCGGAATAGGTTGCCCTTGGGTGTCTTGGAAGTCATTTTCAAACAGGTATTTCAGTAGCGCCAAGCCTGCCACAATGGCGGGTGGTGCTTCAGTGCCTTGCACGGGTACCGGAATTAGGGTCACTGGCAGGCCAGGCGCACGCCGTTTTAATACCTGCAGGATATCCCGCACGGCCGCCCCGCTGGGTGAGGTCAGCACGGCAACCCCGCGTGGGTTCGCGGGGAGTGGGCGTTTGCGCTCTGCCGCAAATAAGCCTTCAGCCGCAAGGCGCGCTTTCAGCATCTCATAAGCCTGTTGCAGGGCGCCCAGCCCCGCATCTTCGAGATGCTCTACCAACAGTTGATAATCGCCACGCGGCGCATAAAGGCTAACGCGAGCACGCACTAGTACCTGTTGCCCATTTTGCGGAGGCTGTTGCAACCTCGCTGCGGTGCGTGCGCCTTTAAACATGGCAGCACGCACCTGGGCCTGGTCGTCTTTTAGGGTGAAATACAAATGCCCGGAGCTGGGCGCCGACACATTAGACAATTCGCCGCGTAGCCAAATTCGCCCGTAATTAAATTCCAGCAACTCACGAACACTGCCGTTCAATTGGCTGACGGTCAGCACGGACGGTGGAGCAGACATGGCGGGCACTCAAACGGTTCATCGGGTGAGTGCAAGTATAGGCGGCGGCGGGGAGGAGTGTCTTTGCGGACTCATTCAGAACCCCAAAATGCGGTGAGTAATTACTAATCACCGCATTTTGGGGTTCTGAATACGTGCAAACCAATACGAGGCGCCTAGCGAACTCAACTTTTGTGGTCTAAAACTTGACGGAACCGCTAGGCAAGCAAGGAGCATCGCCATGACAGACAAACCCTCTGGTTTAGTCATAAACCCCGATTGGTCCACAGATTCCACAGGCCCTATCGATAGTTATTACCAACTGAAAATGAGGCAGCGTGCGTTGCGAAAGGCTGAGCGCATGCGAATTATTAGGGATTCCACAGAGCCTTGGCATTTATTTGATTTGAGTCAATTGCATGTGCCGCCGCGGCGGGTGCATCGCGAGCCAACGTCCTATGAGCTCATGTTAACCCCGCGGCGGTCGGTAGCGGATGCGCTGTTTCCACGGGCTCGGCAGATACTGTTGTTGGTGTTTTTTCAGGAGCCCACCATTTGGTATCGCCAAACGGATTTGTTGCGCTTATCGCATGCTGGTATGGGCGGCTTGCAGCGAGAGATACACAACTTGTTAAGTGTGCAGCTGATTGAGGCAAAGCCGCTGGAGAGTCAGCCGAACTCTTATCTACGGTATATGCAGTATCGCGCTAACCCTAAGTCGCCCATGTTTGGCGTGCTTTGTGATTTAGCCCAGCAATTTCAGCAGAGTGTGTATCGTCAGCCGCAGGAGTTGCCGCCAGATACTTACTATATTGCGCGCGGTGAGGTGGATTTGTTGATGCTTTCGCGCGTCGGTATGCGCAGCCCACCTGACGGGAGCGACTGAAATCGTTATACTGCGCGGCTAATTTCGGTTGCCCAATGGAGTAGCGCCATGCTCGACATCGTTCAAGAAGCCCTGACCTTTGATGACGTCTTGCTGCTGCCCGCATACTCCAACGTGCTGCCCAAGGATGCCTGCCTAAAAACGCAGCTCACCCGAGGCATCCAACTCAATGTGCCGCTGGTCTCTGCGGCCATGGATACCGTCACCGAAGCGCGCATGGCCATCGCCATGGCTCAGGAAGGCGGCATCGGCATTCTGCACAAGAACATGGACATCGCCGCCCAGGCCGCCGAAGTGCGTCGCGTGAAGAAATTCGAAGCCGGCATGGTGCAAGACCCGATCACGGTCAGCCCGAAGACCACGGTCGGCGAGCTCATCGAGCTGACCCAGGCCAACCGCATTTCCGGCGTGCCGGTCATGCAGGGCGACCAAGTTGTCGGCATTGTCACCAGCCGCGACCTGCGTTTCGAGACGCGCATGGATCTCCCGGTGTCGGCCATCATGACGCCGCAAGACAAACTGGTCACGGTGAAGGAGGGCGAGTCTCCCGAGCGCATCAAGGCCCTGCTGCACGAACACCGCATCGAGAAGGTGCTGGTCATTGATGATGACTTCCGCCTAAAAGGTCTAATCACGGTCAATGACTTCCAGAAAGCCGAACGCTTCCCGAACTCTTCCAAAGATGCCCATGGTCGTCTCCGCGTTGGCGCTGCCGTCGGCACCGGCGCTGAAACGCCGGCTCGCGTCGAAGCGCTGATCGAAGCCGGTGTTGACGTACTCGTGGTCGACACCGCGCATGGTCACAGCCAGGGCGTCATTGATCGCGTGCGCTGGATCAAGGAACACTACCCGTCTATGCAGGTCATCGGAGGCAACATCGCCACCGGTGAAGCAGCGCTGGCACTGTTGGAAGCCGGTGCCGATGCCGTCAAGGTTGGCATCGGTCCGGGCTCGATCTGCACCACGCGCATCGTCGCCGGCATCGGCGTGCCGCAGATCTCTGCCATCGACCTCGTGGCCCGTGCGCTGAACAACCGCATCCCACTTATTGCCGACGGCGGCATCCGTTTCTCCGGCGACATCGCCAAAGCCATCGCCGCCGGTGCCAGCTGCATCATGGTCGGCTCGCTGCTCGCCGGTACTGAAGAGGCACCGGGCGAGGTCGAGCTATTCCAGGGTCGCTACTACAAGGCCTATCGCGGAATGGGCTCGCTCGGCGCTATGGCGCAGCGCGGCGGCGGCTCAGCTGATCGTTATTTCCAGGATGCCTCGGCGGGTGTTGAGAAGCTGGTGCCGGAAGGCATTGAAGGTCGCGTCGCCTACAAGGGCCCCATGAGCGGCATCATCCACCAGATGCTTGGCGGCCTGCGTTCGAGCATGGGTTACACCGGCTCGGCCACCATTGAAGACATGCGCAGCAAGCCCAAGTTCGTGAAGATCACCTCGGCCGGCATGAAGGAATCGCATGTGCACGATGTGACCATCACCAAAGAAGCCCCGAACTACCGCGTAGGTTGAGAGCCGTAACATGACCCACGATATTCACGCCCACCGCCTTCTCATCCTCGATTTCGGCTCCCAGTACAGCCAGCTCATTGCCCGCCGTGTGCGTGAGCTCGGCGTGTATTGCGAACTACGCGCCTTCGACATGACGGACGACGAGATCCGCGCCTTCAATCCCAAGGGCATCATCCTCTCCGGTGGCCCGGAGTCGGTGACGGAAGCCGGCAGCCCGCGTGCGCCGGACAGCGTGTTCACGCTCGGCGTGCCGGTGCTGGGCATTTGCTACGGCATGCAGACCATGGCCGAACAGCTCGGCGGCCGCGTTGAGGGCTCGGATATTCGCGAGTTCGGCTATGCCGAAGTCACCGTCGAATCCGACTTGGCGCAAGCCACCAACAACAGCGCCGACACGCGCCATGATGCTTTCTTTGGCGATTTGCACGACCGTCGCAACGATCAGGGCGAGTCGCTGCTCGATGTCTGGATGTCGCACGGCGACAAAGTCGTCGCCATCCCCGACGGCTTCCGCATCACTGCGTCCACGCCAAGCTGCCCAATTGCCGCCATGGCCGACGAAGCCCGCGATTTCTACGGCGTGCAGTTCCACCCGGAAGTCACGCACTCCAAGCAAGGTGGCGCCATGCTGCAACGCTTCGTTCACGACATCTGCCAGACGCAGGCGCTGTGGACCCCCGAAAATATCGCCGAAGACGCCATCCGCCGCGTAAAAGCGCAAGTGGGTGATGACCAGGTGCTGCTTGGTCTGTCCGGCGGCGTCGATTCGTCCGTGGTTGCCGCGTTGCTGCACAAGGCCATCGGCGACAAGCTCACCTGCGTCTTTGTGGATAACGGTCTGCTGCGTAAGGGCGAGGGCGACCAGGTGATGGCCATGTTCGCGCAGAACATGGGCGTTAAGGTCATCCGCGTCGATGCCGAAGACGAGTTCCTCGGCAAGCTTGCCGGCGTGGCTGATCCGGAAGCCAAGCGCAAGATCATCGGCAACACCTTCATCGATATTTTCGATCGCGAGTCGGCCAAGCTCGCGGCCGGCGGCGTGAACTGGCTGGCCCAGGGCACGATCTATCCAGATGTCATCGAGTCGGCGGCCAGCAAGACCGGCAAGGCCCATGTCATCAAGTCGCACCACAATGTGGGCGGCCTGCCCGAGCACATGAAAATGCAGCTGGTCGAGCCCCTGCGCGAGCTGTTCAAGGACGAAGTGCGCAAGCTCGGCCTTGCCCTCGGCCTGCCTTATGACATGGTCTATCGCCACCCGTTCCCCGGCCCCGGCCTCGGCGTGCGCATCCTCGGCGAAGTGAAAAAGGAATACGCGGACATCCTGCGCGAAGCCGACCATATCTTCCTCGAAGAGCTGCATGCGGCCGGCTGGTACCACAAGACCTCGCAAGCCTTCGTGGTGTTCCTGCCGGTGAAGTCGGTAGGCGTCGTTGGCGATGGCCGTCGCTACCAGTGGGTGGTGTCGCTGCGCGCCGTTGAGACCATCGACTTCATGACCGCGCGCTGGGCGCATCTGCCCTACGAGCTGTTGGAGAAGGTCAGCAACCGCATCATCAACGAAATCAGCGGCATTTCACGTGTGGCGTATGACGTGAGCAGCAAGCCACCGGCCACGATTGAGTGGGAATAAAGTACCGAAAAGGTATATACCTTTTTAGTACTTAATTTGCGGAGCCTGTGCCATGCCTAAAGAAGCCGTTTTCACGATGAAGCTAGAGCCGGAGCTACGCGCTGATTTCATGGCAGAAGCGGAGGCCGCACACCGGCCTGCATCACAAGTCCTGCGTGAGCTGATGCGTGACTTCATCAAGCGTCAGCGCGAGGAGCGCGAGTATGACGAGTTCCTGAGTCGTAAGGTTGATGCCTCTCGCGTCTCGATGCGTGCAGGCGTTAGCTGCTCCAATGATGAGGTTGAGCTCATGTTTGCTGCTCGCCGTGTAGGCGTGACTAGCCAGGCGTGAAGGTCGTCGGGACACCAGAGGCACTGCAAGATCGCGTTGATATTTGGGATTATTTTGCAGCCGACAATCCGCTAGCGTCCGTTCGCATGGATGAACTTTTTAGTGATGTGGCCAAGAGATTGGCCGATCACCCAAAATTAGGGCGAATCGGCAAGACGCAAGCCACTCGTGAGTTGACACCGCATGCAAGCTATCGCTTGGCCGAGATACCATGATGCCCGGGAGCCATCTCCATGCCTGACGCGCTAAATTGCGCAGACGAGCACTTCATGCGCCTCGCTCTCGCCGAAGCCGAAATAGCTGCGTCCAAAGGTGAAGTGCCCGTGGGGGCGATCGTCGTAGCGCCCGATGGCGAGACAGTCATTGCCCGCGGGCATAATCAGCCCATCACCACCCACGACCCCACGGCCCATGCCGAAGTTGTCGCCATTCGCGCGGCGGCGCAGGCGCTAAAAAATTACCGGCTGGATGGCTGCAGCCTGTTTGTGACTCTGGAACCGTGCACCCAGTGCGTCGGAGCACTGGTTCATGCGCGATTAACGCGCGTGGTGTTTGCGGCGAGTGAGCCGAAAGCGGGCTCCTTGCAGAGTGCGCGCCAGCTCATGGCGCCGGAAGCGGGCTATTTCAATCATCGCTTTGCGTGGCAGGGCGGTGTGCTGGCGGCGGAGGCCAAAGCGCAGCTACAGGCCTTTTTTAAAACGCGCCGGTCGTCGCTGGCTGCTTCCGTAGCCCAACGCCCAGACGATGGAAGGCCGCTGATATAGCAAGCTGATTGATTTGTGGCCTGCAATTTGCTTGAATGCGTGGCATTGGTAGCGATTGCGCCCGTTGCCGTCGCCGCAAGTTAATGCTGTCATCAGCTTGTCTTGTTTGGCGAATACTTTTGCGCACACCAAGGAGAATGAAGATGAAAAAGTTGCAAATGATTGCTCTCGCAGCCGCTCTGTCGGTTACCGGCGCTCACGCTGCTGTGGCTGAAGCCACGGTTTCCACGGCTGCTCAAAGCGGCTGGACCGTTGGTTCCGTGGTTACCGCCATGGGCGGTACCTTCACTGTTGTCGCCATCACTGCAGGCGTTGCCACGCTGGCCGTGGTTGCTGCCAACAACGGCGGTTCGTCGGGCACCACCGGTACAGTAGCACCACAGGTTCAGTAATCCTGTTGTGTTGAAAACAGAGGCATGTGCGAAATCACATGCCTCTGTTGTTTGTGATGAATGGGTTTCAAATTAAAGGATTTAGCGCATGAAAGTAGCAGTTCGCTGGGCAGTTCCCGTGGTATTGGCGATGGTGAGCAGCGGTTGTGTACTGGCACCGGGTCAATCCGTGAATCCGCCGAACGCCTTCTTTCGTGACGATGCCGATGTGCAGGTACTGCCCATCTCCAGTAAATTAATGGCGCAACTTCAGGCGTCAGATCAAGCTTCGGCGCAAGTGCCGACTGAATTGCTATCGCACAAGCCATCCGACTACCGTGTTGGATCAGGCGATGTGCTTAATGTCACCATTTGGAATCAGCCTGAGCTGATGCTTACGGGCGCCACCAGCACCACGCCAGAGCAAGCAGGGCGTGTGGTTCGGCCCGATGGCACTATTTTTTATCCGTTTGCCGGGGTAGTAAAAGTAGCTGGCCTAACACTCGATGAAGCCCGTACCACGCTTACGCAGCGCCTCACCAAAGTCTTGCAAAGCCCCCAGCTGGATGTGTCTGTCAGCCGTTACGGCAGCCAAAAAGTCTATTTGGGTGGCGCTTTCCGCCGCTCACAGCCGCTGGAAATTACCACCGTACCGTTGTCGCTGACGGAAGCCATTGGTCGCGGCGAAGTCAGCACCACCGACGCCGACTTGTCGGGTCTCATTTTGAAGCGTGATGGCGTGACCTACCCCATCAACATTGAATCCTTAGGTCTGGATAGCTCCAGCGCTAGTCGTATTTACCTCAAGCACAATGACGAGCTTTACATTCCTTACAACGACCGTCGTAAGGTGTATTTGATGGGTGAATTGCAGCAGCAGCGTGCCTTGGCCTTTAAAACCACTGGCATTAGCTTAGCCGATGCCCTGAGCTCGGCCGGCGGTCTGCGCCAGGAAACGTCGAAGTCGGAAGCGGTCTATGTGATTCGTGACACCAGCCCTGCGGGTCGCCCCGGTGCCGTCACCACCATCTTCACCCTAGACAGTGACTCACCCACGGCCTTGGCGCTGTCGGCGAGCTTCCAGCTCAAGCCGTCGGATGTGGTGTATGTGGGTACGGCGCAAATCAGCCGTTGGAACCGTTTCTTAAGCCAGCTCTTCCCCTCGGCGAGTTTGGTGAACCAGGCACAAAACATTCGTAACGATAACTAAGCCATGACTATTCGCCGCATTATGCGCCTCGCGGGAGTTTTACTGGCCGCATATGCCAGTGTGGCCTGCTCGCCGCTTTGGCAGGGCACCGTGCAGGGCCTGCGTGACAGCGTGAAGTCGCCGGCGGCACAGCTCATGGCGAAAGCGCCTGCCGAGGCGGGCAACCTGCTGTATGTGGAGGCCGCGGGGCGTGCCGCGATTCATGTGGGTGTGCCATCTCCCAATGACCCGAATACCGTGTGGTGGGCTGCGCCCGATGGCGTCACCCTGACTCTGCACGAAGGTCGGCTGCTCGCGACTGACGGCCTCGATGGCGACCTGCGCGATGTGCGATGGGCCGAAGTGCCGTCGAACTGGGCAGTAGACACCTTAACGCAAGCGCGTCTGGTGAAGCAGCGCGATGCCTTTGCCGGCTCCGTGGCCGATACCCAATACACCTACGGCTTTAAAACCCAACTTGCGCGCACCAGTGTTTGGGGCCCGAGCCAGCGTGAACTGACCTTGGTGCAGGAAGTCCCGCAGGCTAAACCAGCGCTCGGCGTGGCCTGGCCAGGCGATCGTTACTGGCTAGACGCCAGTACGGGCCTCGTGCATCGCGCCGAAATTTACTATCGCCCCGACCGCTTCTTGGTCTTGGTGCCGAAAACGCCGTGGTCGTGGCAGCCCAGCAGCACCGCAGGCCTGCAGCGCGTGCTGGCGGTGAATCGTGACGCCGACCCACTGACCTTGCGCTTTACCCTAGACGGCCCGTTGCGTCTGCATCAGGCCTTGGCGCGCTTACCCGTGCAAGACCCGCTTGCGGTGCGCGTGCTGAGACGCAGTGCAGTGGCCGAGCAGGCGGCGAATCAGCGCTTCTTGGCCGCTAGCCTGCAATCCGTTACGCAAGATGTTCGCTTTCCCGGCCTGTCCGCGTGGCGTGAAAAGCTCGCGAGTATTCCTAGCAATGGCCTTTCGCCCATCCCCGCCCTGAATCCCGTGCGCCTGGAGCTCATGCCCACCGCGAATCCGGTGTTGGCGCAAGGCGATGTGCTGGTACTGGGCCATCGCCAGCAGCACATTACGGTGTGGGATGCCCGTCTGGCGCAACCTTGCCGGCAAGATTATCAACCGTGGTTGCCGGTGACCGGCTATGTACGCGCCTGCTTGGGTGATCTCGCCGGCCCAGACATAGTCTGGCTGGCACGCCCCGATGGCCGGATTCAGTCGCTGGCGGTTGCTGCCTGGAACGAGGAGGCCGCACCGTGGCCTGCGCCCGGCACGCACGTGGTCATTGATAGCCCTGCCTTGGCGCGCAGCCTAGCGCACCCCGAGCTCATTCGCGATTTCGCTTGGGCCTTAACCCGTGATTTTGAAGGTGGGCGCGCGCCATGATGCGGTTGAAACTCACCCAACTCAGCCTGGCCGTGGGCTTGCTGACCGGCAGTATTCCTGCCTTTGCTGTAGATGCCACCGCAAACGATTACGGCATGACCGGCGCACTACAAACGCCGAGTGCGCGCATGCGCGAAGCCGGTGATTTGTCGTTTAGCGTGAACCAAACTGAGCCCTACACGCGCATCAACATGATTCTGCAGCCCTTTGATTGGCTGCAGGGCGGGTTTCGGTATGTGGATGTATCGAACCGGTTATTTGGTGAAGATATTGCCGGCAGCCAAAGTTATAAAGACAAAGGCATCGACGTTAAATTCGGCCTGCTCGACGAAACGGCAAAACGACCGGCACTGGCCGTGGGCATCCAAGATGTGGGCGGTACCGGCTTGTTTGCCGGTGAATACGTAGTGGCGAGCAAGCGCTTGGGTGAATTTGACCTCAGTGCTGGCCTAGGTTGGGGCTATGTGGGCGCTCGCGGCGATTTTAGCAGCCCACTGAGTCTCATCAGTGATGCTGCAAACGATCGCCCTGTGGGTAAGATTGAAAATGGCGGCAGTTTCAACACCAACCAATACTTTCGCGGTCGGGTCAGCCCCTTTGCCAGTGTGCAGTACCAAGCCCTGCATTCGCCTTTTATTGTTAAATTGGAATTCGAGGGCAACGATTACCAGTCGGAGCCTTTAGACAATAATCAAGAACAAGATTCGCCGTTTAATCTCGGTGTGGTCTGGCAGGCGCTACCTTTCTTAGATTTTCAACTCGGCCTGGAGCGCGGCAACACGGCAGTGGTGGGGCTAACCTTCCACACCAATCTCGCCAAAACTGCCATACAGCCACGCCGCTACGATCCTGCACCAGAGCCGCTGCGTCCCGAAGGAACAGCGCCAGACGTGACTACGATGGTGAGTGCCGCGGACTTGGCAGCGTGGAAGCCAGTTTTGGAGGCGCAAGCCGGCTTGGTGATTCAGCACATGAGCCTGCGCGGCGACGAGCTGATCATTGAGGCGGAAAACCAGCGTTATCGACATGGCAGCGAAGCCGCCAATCATGTGGCTCGCGTGCTGGATAAGCGTGCCCCGGAGCAGGTGCGTTGGTTTACCGTGCAGCAGGAAATGTATGGCCTGACCTTAGCTGACACGAGCATTGACCGCCCGCTGTGGCGAAAAACGCAGTTGGAGCCGACCAGCTTTGGCGAACAAGCAGCGGCGGTGCAAATGGATAGCCCGGCGTTGCTCAGTGCCGAGTCAGCGCCCGTGCATTACCAGCCCACCGTTGACCCATTCACGGGCGGTATCGGGTTGGGCTATCAGCAAACCCTGGGTGGCCCAGACGGCTTCGTGCTGTACCAGCTCTCGGTCAATGCCGAGGCGGAATACCGCCTAGCGCCTGGTGCGTGGTTCAGCGGCGTGGCCAGTTACCGCTTCTTCGATAACTACGACAGTTTCGATTACACCGGCCCCAGCAAACTCCAGCGCGTGCGCACCTTTGCCCGTGAGTACCTGACCACCAGTGACATTACTGTGCCGAATGCGCAATTCACCGCGGTGACTGACCTCGCGCCGAATCTGTTTGGCATGGTGTATGCGGGTTACTTAGAAAGCATGTTTGCCGGGGTGGGTGGCGAAGTGCTTTACCGCCCCTTTGGCCGCGGCTTAGCGTTTGGTCTTGACCTGAACTATGTGCAACAGCGCGATTTCGACCAGCTCGCCGGGTTTTGTGACACCGCCGACGACAATGGCATCACGGTGAACTGTGATTACCGTGTGCTCACGGGTCATGCCAGCCTGTACTGGCGCACCGGCTGGGAAGGCGTGCTGGCCACGGTAAAAGCCGGTCGTTACTTAGCCAAAGATATTGGTGTGACACTGGATGTGAGCCGTCAATTCCCGAATGGCGTAGAAATGGGTGCCTACGCCACCGTGACCGATGCCGGCAGTGACTTTGGTGAAGGTAGTTTTGACAAGGGCATTTACGTGAAGGTGCCGTTTGACCTGTTCCTGCCCAAAGCCACGCGTTCGGTGGCCAGCATTAACTGGAACCCGCTCACGCGAGACGGTGGTGCCTTGCTCAACCGCAAATACCCACTGTTTAACCTTACTGAACAACGTGAGCCGGCTTTATTCAAAATGCCGAGCAGTTTCTAACAATAACTTACATAGGTTGGTTTAGAATGCCGACGCTTCAGTAAGGGGGCGGCAGCAGAAACAATACGCACGGATACGCGTTCTCAAGACTATACGCAGAATCTTGTGGCGGTAGCGTGTCTGAAGCCCAAGTAATCATGATGCCTTGCCATGTTTAATCGTATTTTGGTGGTCTGTGTCGGCAATATTTGCCGAAGCCCAACGGCTGAGTTCATGCTGAAGTCGGCGTTACCCGGCAAGCACATTAGCTCAGCGGGGCTAGGCGCTTTAGTGGGTCACGACATGGACGCACAAGCGCGCGCGGTGGCTGAACAGCAAGGCTTGAATTGCCCCAAACACCAAGCGCGCCAACTCACCCGCGAGCTCTGC
>DDPD01000046.1 GCA_002342025.1 Moraxellaceae bacterium UBA2477
CGGTCTTGATCTGGCCGGCGCCGGTGGCAACAGCCAAGTCAGCGATGGTGGCATCTTCAGTTTCACCGGAGCGATGCGAGATCACCGTGGTGTAGCCATTGGCCTTGGCCAGGTAGATGGCGTCTAGCGTTTCAGTCAGCGACCCGATCTGGTTGAACTTGATCAGGATGGAGTTGCCCACGCCCTGGTCGATACCCTTCTGCAGGATCGCCGGGTTGGTCACGAACAAGTCATCGCCCACCAGCTGCACACGGTGGCCGAGCTTGTCGGTAAGGATCTTCCAGCCCGCCCAGTCGGACTCATCAAGACCGTCTTCAATGGAGATGATCGGGTAACGATCACAGAGGCCGGCCAGATAGTCGACGAACTCGGCCGAAGTGAAGGCCTTACCGCCCTCGCCTTCGAGCACGTACTTACCCTCGTGATAGAACTCAGAGGCCGCGCAGTCCAGCGCCAGCATGACATTCTCGCCCGCCTTGTAACCAGCCAGGCCGATGGCTTCGACGATGACCTGCAGCGCTTCTTCGTTGCTGCTCAGATTTGGCGCGAAACCGCCTTCGTCACCCACGGAAGTGCTCAGGCCACGCTTCTTCAACACGCCTTTGAGGGCATGGAAAATTTCGGCACCGCAGCGCAGCGCTTCAGCAAACGAGGTGAAGCCAACGGGCTCAACCATGAATTCCTGGATGTCGACGGTGTTGTCGGCGTGCTCGCCGCCGTTGATGATGTTCATCATCGGCACCGGCATGGTGAATTGGGTGTTGCTGCGCAGCGAAGCAATGTAGGCGTAGAGCGGCTGCCCCTTGGCCTGGGCCGCGGCCTTGGCGACGGCCAGCGACACCGCGAGGATGGCATTGGCACCCAGCGACGACTTCGTCTCGGTGGCATCCAACGCGATCATGGCGTGATCCAGTGCAGACTGATCAAACACACTCTTGCCAACCAGCAGTTCGCGAATCGGGCCATTGATGTTGGCCACAGCCTTGAGTACGCCCTTGCCGAGGTAGCGCGACTTATCGCCATCACGCAGTTCCAGTGCTTCACGCGAACCGGTGGATGCGCCGCTGGGCGCGGTGGCGCGACCCATCATGCCGTTGTCGAGAATGACATCCGCTTCAACCGTGGGGTTGCCGCGTGAATCCATGATTTCACGACCCCGAATATCGACAATAATCGCCATGCTACTGCTCCAGAGAAAAATTAGTGGGTATCCAATATCGGCAGGCTCTTGACCAGATCATCAACCGCCTTGACCTGACTGAGGAAGCCTTCGAGCTGTGACAAACGCAGCGCGCAAGGGCCATCACAACGAGCCTTCTCGGGGTCCGGATGTGCTTCCAGAAACAAGCCCGCCAGCTTCTGAGTCATGCCGGCCAGCGCCAGCTCGGTGACTTGTGCGCGACGACCGCCAGCCGCGTTCGGTAAGCCGCCCGGCATCTGCAGGGCATGCGTCACATCGAAAAATACGGGGTAGTTGAACTGCTTCATGATGCCGAAGCCGAGCATGTCCACGACCAAATTGTTGTAACCGAAAGACGAACCGCGCTCGCAGAGAATGAGCTTGTCGTTACCGGCCTCTTCAAATTTGGACAGGATGTGGCCCATCTCTTTAGGTGCCAAGAACTGTGCTTTCTTGATATTGATGAGGGCGCCAGTTTTGGCCATGGCCACCACCAGATCGGTCTGGCGTGACAGAAAGGCCGGCAGCTGGATGATGTCGCAGACTTCGGCGACCGGCTGGCACTGATACGGCTCGTGCACATCGGTGATGATGGGCACATTGAAGGTCTTCTTGATTTCTTCGAAGATCTTCAGACCTTCATCCAGACCCGGGCCGCGATAGGAGCTAACCGAAGAGCGGTTAGCCTTGTCGAAAGACGCCTTAAACACATAGGGAATGCCGAGCTTTTGCGTGACCGTGACATAGGTCTCGCAGATCTGCATCGCCAAGTCGCGTGACTCCAAGACATTCATGCCGCCAAAAAGCACGAAGGGCTTGTTATTGTTCATCTCGATCTGACCCAAACGGATCGTTTTTTGTGTCGAAGCGTTCTGCTGTGTCATCACGGCGTCCTTTTTAATTATGCGATTGCTGAGACGTTATTCAGGCCTTACCTGCATGCGTCAAGGCTGCGCCGATAAACCCCGAAAACAAGGGATGACCAGTACGTGGCGAACTGGTGAACTCCGGGTGGAATTGGCAGGCCAGGAACCACGGGTGGTCAGGAATTTCGACCATCTCAACCAACGACTTATCAGCGCTGAAACCGGAAATGCGCAGGCCAGCGGCTTCCAACTGAGGCAAATACGTATTGTTGACTTCATAACGGTGACGATGACGCTCAGTAATGCTGTCACTGCCATAGGTTTTGTGCGCCAGTGTGCCGGGCACCAAATGGCAGAGTTGCGCGCCCAGACGCATGGTGCCGCCCAAATCGGACTCGGCATCACGGCGCTGCACATCACCGGTTTCGGTTTTCCACTCAGTGATCAAGCCAATGACCGGATGCGCACACCCGGCCTTTAGTTCACTCGAGTTTGCATCGGCCAGGCCAGCCAGGTGACGCGCATATTCAATGACCGCCACCTGCATCCCCAAGCAGATGCCTAAGTAAGGCACGCGATTTTCACGGGCGAACTTAACCGTGGCAATTTTGCCCTCGGTGCCGCGATCGCCAAAGCCGCCGGGCACCAAAATGCCGTCTACATCAGTCAGTGCGCCGGTACCTTCTTGCTCAATCGATTCGGCATCGATATAGCGAATCTTGACCTTACTCTTATTCTGGATGCCCGCGTGCAGCAAGGCTTCGTTGACCGACTTGTAGGCATCGGCCAGCTCAACATACTTACCGACCATGGCGATGGTGACTTCGCGCTCTGGATTGAGCAGGCCATCCACAACCACATCCCAATCGCCGAGATCAGCCACAGGCGCGCTCAGTCCGAGGCGCTCAATGACGAAATCATCCAGTCCCTGCTCGTGGAAACGGCGCGGAATTTGGTAAATGCTCTTGGCATCTTGCGCGATGATGACCGCACGCTCTTCGACATTGGTAAACAGCGAAATCTTGCGCTTAGACTCGTTCGGCACGGGGTGCTCGGAGCGGCAGATCAGGATGTCTGGCTGCAGACCGATGGAGCGCAGCTCTTTAACCGAGTGCTGCGTCGGCTTGGTTTTCAGCTCACCCGCCGAGGCGATGTAAGGAATCAGCGTCAGGTGCATCAGCAGCGAACCCTGATAGCCCAGCTCAATGCGCATCTGGCGCACGGCTTCCATGAACGGTTGCGACTCGATGTCACCCGCCGTGCCACCAATCTCGACGATGGCGATGTCGTGGCCGCGCGCGCCTTCGCGGACGCGCTGTTTGATGGCATCGGTAATATGCGGGATCACCTGCACCGTACCGCCGAGATAGTCGCCACGACGCTCTTTCTGCAGCACATCGAGGTAAATGCGGCCGGACGTGAAATTGTTCTTCTTGGTCATTTTCGAATGACGCAGGAAGCGCTCGTAATAGCCAAGGTCGAGGTCAGTCTCGGCACCATCGCTGGTGACAAAGACTTCGCCGTGCTGATACGG